>NZ_JBRJHG010000002.1:0-368348 GCF_053628895.1 Marinobacter sp. MBR-105
ATAGCGGCTGTTGGTGCTTGGTGAACGGTGTAAGGTCCTGAAACTATAGCACTTTCAGCCGCTTTCTTTTATCCCGTCATGAGAAATCCGGGCTAACGGCCAATACGTAAAAAAGGCAGCCTCGGCTGCCTTTTTTATTGCTCAGATCCGGCCAGATTTATGTTCCCCAGCCCATCCCGCTATCGAAAACTCTTAATTACTCTTCAGATTAATCTGTTTAGGGCCGGCAGCAGTTAATTGTGCGCTTTTACCTTTAACCACATATTCAACACGCCCACCGGACTTTAAAAAGGCAGCTGTCTGCTCTTCAATCTCAGCAGACGTTAAAACAGCTTTTACGACTTTCTTGCTCATGATATTTCCCCGGTTCGCTATTGGCTTATTCGCCAATATAAGCGCTCCAGTATAACTGAAACAGGAAAAAATTGCTGTCGGAGCATTTTGGGATCGTTTATTCCCTCGTCACACTTCTCCGCTCTGCCTCCAACAACGCCCGCTTTCGCTCCAATCCCCAGCGATAACCGCCAAGCCCGCCATCGCCCCGCAATACACGATGGCAGGGAATCAACACACCAATCCGGTTCTTGCCACAAGCTGACGCCACGGCCCGCACCGCCCTGGGCTTGTCGATCTTCGCGGCCACCTCGCTGTAGCTCAGGACATCGCCCTCGCGGATACTCAACAGAAACTGCCAGACTTTTACCTGAAACGCGGTGCCTCGCATATCCAACGGCAAATCCGGCCGTGGGGCTCCCGCACTGATATGCTGATCCAGGGCTTCCATCCAGGCATCAAGTTCCGGGGCGTTCCGGGCTGGTGAGGCGGTCAGCTCAGCCTTAGGAAATTCCGACCTCAATCGGCCCACCAGCGACGCTTCATCGTCACCGAATTCCACAAAGCAAACACCCCTATCCGTGGCCGCCATCATCATCAGCCCCAGTGCGGTGGTTCGGCCGGCATAGACGATGACTTCACCCGCACCACCGGCCCGATAGGTCCTGGGCGGCATACCGATGCTACGGTTCGCTTCACCGTAGACACGACTTACCGAACCAAACCCGGAGGCGAATATCGCGTCCGTCACTTTACTCCCGTCTTTCAGGGATTGCTTGAAGCGCCGCATACGGACGGCATCCTGATAGGCTTTTGGAGAGACACCAAACGCCGCCTTGAACTGTTTCTGTAAACGGGACGGTGACAGAGCGGCCACCTTCGCCAGGCTCGAGAGCGTGAGTGCTTCATCGGCGTGCATCTCAATGTGCTGTGCCACCCTGACCAGCCTGGCTACCCGTGCACTCTCCCCTGCCGCAGAGTCGCCGACGCCTGTCGTCCAATCGCTATCCTGTTCCGGGGAGCGAGACATCTCATCACCCTTTTAATCATGGTCGTAGCGATGAGTAAAACCGACTTCGACAATGGTTTCCATCCGATTGTTGCCGCCATTGGTTTTCGGTTCTGCCCCCCTGACAATGGCAGGCCCTAGCTCGAGACGGTTTGACACACTCCCAAAGCCTGCGCCTTCACGTACTCACAAAACGCCTCGACATCCGGGTTGTGGAATTCGTCCGAGATAAACTCGCTGGGAATCAGCCCCTCATCCCAGCGCGTTGCCACCAGTGTCACCTCAGGGGTGGCGTCATCGTCTGAATAAATGCGGACCACTGCCGTGGTTTGATGAATGTACAGGTCCCGGAGTGGTCGGCTGCAACGCAGGCTGTCCGCAGGCTGATCGGCATGACACTGATACCCCGAGCCGGTGAAGAAATCGCGGGCAACCGACAACAGCTCCCCTGCTTCCTGCCCGGCAGACGAGGATAGATGAATGGAACGGGGCACGTCCCCGATCACGTTGGTGCAACCCGGCAGCACAAGCGCTCCGGCAATCACCAATGATTTGAAAACCTTCACAACAATGCCCCCGCCTAAAGTGTCAGAACGCAAACCGCACCGAACCCTCACCCTGGGCATGCAGCCAGCGTCTCCAGTCCAGGCCCAGCATGTTGACCCCGCCGATGTAGTTGTCGTCTACCAGGTAATACGAGAGTGTGCGGTCACCTCGGTTGAAGTTATGCATCAGCCGCACCAGAAAACTGCGGCGCGTGGGCTTGGCAAGCAGGAAATAGACAAACTGGCCAGCCTGTGCACGTACGCTGCCGCTACCAGACATATCTGAGTGTCGCCACTTGTTGCTGGGCAGCTTCAGGAATTGATCGATGCCGGTTAACCGACCCTGTTCACGGGCTTTAGCGACAATCCATCGGTTTTCCGGGTGGCTCTCGAAATACAGGCCGGCGTCATCCCGTTCCAGCATCTCCATCTGCTCGGCAAGCCCCTCGTTCAACCAGGCGGGAGCATAGGGGACGATGGAATTGACAACCGCATGACTGACCTCATGCTTGATGGTTCTGAAGGTGCGTTCCCTGTCCTCCTGAATATACACCACAATCTGATGCTCAGATGGCATGTACAAACCGTAGGATGCAACCAGCCAACCCCTGTCCCGTTGAATCAGGTAGTTCCGGTAACTGACCATATCCTTGAAAATCAGAATATTAACGGGCACCGTCCGGTACATATCGAAAGACAGCACGTGGTCGTAAAACTCGTAAACATGGTTCACGCCATCGACAATCTGCTGGTTTTCCTCGGCGGTCAGCTCCAGATCAACCGTTTCAATGCGGATTTCAAAACGCGACCATTCGGAGGCCCTGGGTTTCACGTCGACCACTTCCTGTTTAACGCTATGATCCTGGCGGTCGCTGAAGTGCACCTTGCCGTGCTCATCTACCCATTTGTAGATCTTTGCATGCGATGCCGTCGCTACAAGCAGTAGCAGTACGAGCACTGTGGTTTGAAAGGTAGCCGACATGATCCGAGTAGACACCGCTTAAAAGCTGACAGATGATTATATCCGAATCATACAGGGCGATAGACCAGAAGGCATCCAACGCGCCACCGTAGCGTCGCTTAACCAGTCAATAGGCCTTACGATACTGCCCCCGATAATCGAAGATTCGCTCCTGCACTTGCCAGTAATGCTTCTGCTTGCGGGCAATCACGAAATCCGGCGCGGGTAACAGCACCTGCATCTCCAGCACCTCATTTGCCCGGGCAAAGACTTTCGGAGCCTGGCCATTGGCAAACCGTCGGCCAAACAGCTTGTTGAACACGGCGCGCTGGCCGGGCTTGCTGAAATCGAAAGACTCCCGGAGTTCCTCCCCGTCTTCTCCGTGGTAGGTCATCCGAAGTTTCTGGCCTTCTTCCGCCAGAGAAATGCCGGCGCATCGGATGACCATGGCATCCTTAAGCCTGAGAGCATCACGCAGTTGATCATCCGGGTCGATAATCGCCTTGTGGCAGTGCCCGCAGTTGCGGGCAGCGATGTCATTCTCACCACCACAATGTGGACATTCCTTGAACCGGAACCGGTAGTCGCATTGCTGTGGCCACCCAGCGTCATCTTCTATGGATTCCAGCAGGCCCTGGCACCGGCGGCCATAATGCTCAACGACACGACCGTCGCTGTCGGTTTTGCCCCAGAAGATGTTGGCAAAACCGCAGCCCGGGCAGAACACCTGCACCGGTTCACTGTCGAGGTTGGGCTTCGGCTCCCCAACTTCCGGATGATGCAGATTGACATGATTGCCGGCGTAATCAATCACCAGGCAATCCCGTTTCCCCTCATCCAACCGCAAGCCTCGGCCGACAATCTGCTGATACAGGCTTACCGACTGAGTAGGCCGCAAGATGGCGATCAGGTCCACATGAGGGGCATCAAACCCGGTCGTCAGCACAGACACATTCACCAGGTACTTCAACTGCCGTTGTTTGAAGCGCTGGATCAGCTGGTCGCGATCTCGAAGATCAGTCGCGCCGGTCACCAGGGCGGTTTCCTGCTCAGGCAAATACCCGGCAATTTCCTGCGCGTGCTGCACTGTCGCCGCGAAAACCATCGCCCCCTGGCGCTCGGCCGCCATCTCCATCACCTGTTCGATGATGGCACGTGTCACCCGCTGATGTTTGCTCAACAACTGGTTGACGTCTTTCTCGGCGTATTCGCCAAAGCGGTCCTGCGTGAGTGCGGAGAAATCGTATTGGGCCACAGCCGCGTTAACCAATTCAGGCCGGGTGAGGTAACCACGGTTGATCATGTAGCTCAGGGGCAATTCGTAGATGCAGTGCCGGAAAGGCTTGTCCTGTTCGTCATCGGAGCCACGAACAAAACCCCGGTAGTGGTAACGATAGATCCATCCCATGGCCAGGCGGTAGGGAGTAGCGGTGAGCCCAAGCACCTTCAGGGAGTCATTCTGCTGCCGTAAAAGCTCGATGATCCGCTGGTACTGGCTGGTTTCCTCGCCACTCACCCGGTGGCACTCATCGATAATAACCAGCGAGTATTCATCCCGGAACTGGTCCAGATTCGCCGCCACCGACTGCACACTGGCAAAGGTCACCTGATGGTGCTTCTCCTTGCGTTTCAGCCCGGCCGCAAAGATCCCCCCCGACAGACCATAACTCTGGTACTTGGCGTGATTCTGCTCCACCAGTTCCTTCACATGGGTCAGGACCAGAATCTTTCGGCGCGCAAGACGAGCCAACTCGGCAATCACCAGGCTCTTGCCGGCACCGGTCGGCAGCACAATGACCGCAGATTCATCCGATTTACGGAAGTGGTTCAGCGTGGCGTCGACGGCTTCCTGCTGGTAAGGCCGAAGCTGGAAAGGAGCATTCATGTTGCCGGACTTAGATCATCAACCCAGTGAAAAGTCCGACATGGTAGCAAATGCGGTGACCCTCAAGCCGCCTTTTTCATCACCGGCGCCAGCCACTTCCGTTTGGCTTTCTCCACCAGATCACGGGCATCGTGATTCCAGGGATGAAAACCGGGGCTGTAGTACTTGAAGTAAGAGGGCAGGAGTTTGCGGAATACACCTGGCTTGCCCCACATGTAATTGAGACCGTTCGCCCAGGATTTCAGGTTGAACAACTGGCCGTCTTCTTTCATCAGTTGAATCAGGTGAATGCCGCTAGAGACCGGGAACAGCACGCTAACCACCATCATCTCGGTCAACCGGACAAACTCGCTGCCTCCGATTGTCTTGTATACGTCGAAAGCCACCGCCTTGTGCTCGGATTCCTCAATCGCATGCCAGGCCCAGATGGGAGCCATACGCGGGTCCATCTCTTCCAAAGCGTCATATTTCAGGAGGAATTCCTCTGCCATCAGTGCCGTGAAATGCTCCACCGCCACCGTATGGGCCAATTGGCGCTCCGGACTCAGGCGCTTGCGCAGCACATTCATCAGCCACAGCACCTCGCGCTCAAGGCGTTTGAGGTTGATGCCGCGCGCCTGCATGTATCCGTTCAGGGCCTCGTGTTCCTTCGAGTGGTGCGCCTCCTGGCCGATGAACGCTCGCACCGCCGCCTTTAGCTCCGGGTCTGTAATCTCTTTCTGATAATGGCGCACGGAGTCAATAAAGAACCGCTCACCAGGCGGGAAACTTGCAGACAGGGCCGCCAGCAACAGCGTTTTGGCAGGATCACTATCCCACCAGTACTTGGGCACGTCTTCCGCCAGGTCAAAATCCGGCTGACGAACTTCGGGAAGGGACGCCCTGGTTTTGGGAGACGGCGTGGGTTGAGTACCGGTTATGGCTGTTCTGGCGTTCATTTCAGGACTCCGGAGCTGATGTCTGACAATCCATCATACGGGGGCCGGGTCCGGCGCTGGAACAGCAAAAGAGGACAGGATGACGCAGCAAAATACTGTATAAATATACACTACCCGTGATAAGCTGCGATTTCATTAACGGTCTTACCAACCATCATTACCCCGGAGGCGATGGCATACCATGGGCGTAAAAGCACTCTACTATTCCGAGAGGGACGGACTGGACATGGCACTGAAAAACCCGGACAAAATGTTGTTTTCGTCCAAAGCAGAAGCCGATGCCCGGGACAAGGTTCTTGAACTGTCCGAAGAGATTACCACCTTCCTGCAACGTAAGGTCGGCGGCCTGTCTGAAGAGCTGGCAGAACAGTGCGCCCTGGCCATTGCGGAAGAAAAAGAATTGTTCACCAAGGCACTGAAAAAGCCGGAACTGCTGAACGAAACCGTCGAGGCCGAGTAACCCCCGCCCTTGGTCAGAGATGTTGAACGCCCTGGCCGTGAAGGTGGCCATGGGCGATCATGCTCGAAGACACTTAGTCAGGCTCATGATCCTGAATATCAAAGTGCCGTGATCGCACGGAACTCACCTCCACATGAATGTGGCGGCTGTTCAGGCCAAAATCGGACACCGCTTGCCTCACGGCATTCCGGATTTCAGCAAAGGCCCGGGCCTCGTCTTCCGGTAGCACCATCAGCATGACGGCGAACACGGACTCCTTGTGAACCTCGCCATCGTATTCGCCTTTGAAGGCATGGCCATCTTCAGCCCAGTAACCGGCGAGCCAGGAACTATCCTCCCCTCCCATCACCGTCGCCCCGCCAAACTTCCGGGAAAGCTCCCGGGCGATCTGCTCACTCGCCCGAGGGATCTGTCCCGGTTCTGCTGACAGAATTACAAGAAAACGAATTCTTTCACTGCCCGACATGGCAAACTCCTTTTCATCAACGCTTGGCGAGATAGATGTAGAACGAGATCAGCACAAGAATGGTCGTCGACAGCGCAATGGAACCATCCGGCTGGAGCCACTCAAACACATCCAGCACTCCGGGAATATCATCACGGTCCAGGCTCCGGGAAGCCGTCGTCAACGAAATAAACAGATCAATAACGGCAACGCCACCGATACCGGCAAGAATCAATTCAACCGAACGATCGAGCTGGCTTTTTCGTGCCTCCAGCAGGCGGGAGATCTTGGAGCGAATCAAGCTCGTGCGCTCCAGGGAACCCTCAATCAACTCGCCGAGATTCCAGGCCGCATACGCAGCTCTGACCACCTTGGCTCGCTCAGCCTGAACCCCGATGATGGCCTCATTGAATTCAAGGCGAGTGAATTCCAGATGGTCCAAGGTCTTCGTAATGTCGCCCATCAGCCGATGCAAATCTTTACTGCGGTGTCGCGAGCCCGCAAAGTCGTTAAGCTCCGAATAACTGGACTTCAGAATACCGCCGTATATCGACAACACGGCATTGTAAAGCTGGCAGACGGACAGGCCGCGCAGCCAGTTGTCCGCCTGGGCCTCGGCATCGTCCGCAACCGCCAGGATGTTGCCCGAGCCCACAAACTGTCTGGCCTCCAACAAAGCCTCCGTTGATCCGGTATACGACGCCCAAAGTCGCAGACTGTCTCCAAGCGGACCGTTCAGGGTGCTCGGAGGCGTCACCACGTATCGCCCTGTCCACAGCACATAGGTGTCTGGCGCTTCCGGCGAATCGAACGAAACATCCCGAAACACCGTAAGCTTCTTCGGATCTCGAAGGTACGAGACCGCGCCGGAGGCTTTGTATCGCCTGCTCTTGCGGAATCCGAGTGCGTACTGGTGAAACGCCGGGTATACCGCGTGCTCATAGACCCGTTTGGCCAGATTGGAAAGCGCGCCGTCCAGGCTATGCCCTCGGAGCAGATCACCAAGGCCTGATTCGCTGGTTTCAAAGGCCACATCCAGCTGGAGCAAGGCGACTGTGTCATCGTAAAGGTACAAACGACAGCACTCGATCGCACCTCCGTTGTTGACCAATAGTTGGCTGATATCAGAAGGCAAAGACACGTCACCCATCGCAACCGAGTAACATGCGAAGGGTTGGAAGAACGCTGGCAGGTTATCGTGCTCAAGCGTCCCGTAGCCATTGGCCCACGGCCATTCAAAGCTACTGAGGGTGTCGGTTTCAGCTAACAGATTGACCAATCCGCCGGCACTGGAGCCAGCCTCCGCCATCTGTTTCAGGGTATCCGCAGCGCGACGCTCGCTGTCTGCACTAATGGGCGATCGCACAGGCGACAGCGTTCGCACTTTTAGCATGTTGGATTTCCTATGGTCTTTTTCAGAGATTCGTCAGACATAAAACGTCCCGCAGTTTACCCTTGAATGCCACGCTTTGGTAAAACCAGTCATCGCCGACCACGCAACATGCTGTGTGCCACCCTGAAGAAGGAGAGCTCAAATGAACACCCCCTTGCCTTACTCCCAGGCCTGCGAAAACAACAAAGCCCCCATTCTGGAAAAACTGCGTGACGTCTTTACGTCACCAGGTACCGTCCTGGAAATAGGAACCGGCACCGGCCAGCACGCCGAGCACTTCGCTGCGGCTCTGCCCCACCTGCAATGGCAGCCCACCGACCACCCCAGAGCGGCGCACATGGCCGGCGCCCGACTGCAACAGGCCGCCTTGCCCAACGTCCTCCCAATCCTTGAGCTGGACGTAAACCAAATGCCATGGCCTGTGTCCACCTGTCGATGGGCATTCTCAGCAAACACAGCTCACATCATGGCCTGGGAGGAAGTTGAAACGATGTTTCAAGGCGTCGCCGCCTGCCTTCAAAAAGACGGTGCGTTCTGCCTGTACGGGCCGTTCAAGCATAAGGGCGGGTACACCAGCGAGAGCAACAAGGCGTTTGATCAGTCGCTGAAATCCCAAGCACCCCACATGGGCATCCGAGATATTGAAGCCCTGTCTGAGCTGGCCGAGGCCGTTGGCCTGCAACTCCGGGACGATTTTGCAATGCCCGCCAATAATGAACTGCTGGTGTTTGTTAGGGGCATCTGCGAGCCGTAGCCAATCCGCACAGCGAGATTTGGGTCCTGCCACGAGTACAGAGAGGGCTCAGCACTCGATCAAAAGCCCATATGGCCGTTCCAGAGCTACCCGCACCTCGCCGATTGAAAACACCCTGGCGAATTCCGCAAATCGCTGCCCCTCAAACCATAACTGCACCACCGGCAGCGAGAAAATACCCTGAGCCGCACACAGCGCACCGGCTGATGCCTGGCAATCAATGTAGGCAGTAACCAGCTTCGGGAATTGTTCACTGGAAAGGCGCTCCAGTTGGGGCTTGATAGCCTGGCAGACGCCACAACTTGCCCCGCCATATAGCAGCAGCACCGCAGGGTTGGACTGCAGCAATGTTGAGAGCTCGTCGTCCGAGCAGACGTTTTGCATCATCAAAACCTTAGAAGCATAACCGGCCTGATCTCCAGGGCCTGCCTGACGAACTCGGCGCCCGGCCACAGTAACAACCAGCAAAGCACTGCGAGATTGAGGACGACATTGAACCAGAAAGACACCTGGTACGAGGTCTTTCGGGTTTTATGACGAAAGAATTGCTGGCCCACCAGTGCCCCCGGCCAACCGCACAGGAGTTCAAACAGATGCAACCGCCCCTCAGGGACACGCCTCTTGCCGCTCTCAGCTGCCCCCTTGTCGACGGCATACATCAAGAAGGTCACTACACTCATTACGCCATAGGCCGCCGGCAACAGCACTGGCACATAACCCTGAACGTACAACACAGAAACCGCCCCTGCGACTGCAGCGGCAATCAACAGAGCAAACCAAACGCCCGTGGCGACCGCTACGCTGTGTCTCGCCACGCCAGCGTACTGGAAACTGGACGCCCTCAGCCGCCCCTTCTCATCTTTTGTCTGTGCGTAGACCACCTTGCGGCTGGCCGAGGGCCTGCCCCGGCCCTGATAGGCGCTGATGTGGGCAAACAGACGCTCGCCACCTTTCTCTGGCGTGATAAAACCGAAACCCTTGGCGTCGTTCCATGAGGTGAGTAAGCCTTTTTGATTCACGTGGTGCTTCCTTGATTAGTCTTTTCCGATTTTCCCTATATCACTGTTTCCGCAAGCGTGCTAAAAGATTGCGCCCGGCCGTCGCCAGGGTATTCTCTCCTTCAGGATATCAGCATGTCATATAAATTTTTCTATAAAGGTCGGCAAGACGCCCGCCAGCACCACACGGCTTACGGCGGCTTTCAGACCAACGCCAGCCAAAAGAGCGGCAGCAAGAAGTACCCGCTAACGCTGGTGGTTACCAGTGAAGCGCGCAAGAAAGAAGTTGAGGCTCAAGTGGCCGCGGCGAAACTTCACGCGACCATCTCCGTTGATACCCGCGAGGGCGCCGTTGAATCCGTTAACGAGCTCACGTCTATCCTGAATAAAACGGGAACAGTCACCACAGCAAAATCTCCCTCCCGCAACGACGCCTGCACTTGCGGTAGCGGACTCAAATTCAAGAAATGCTGCGGCTGAGAGTAACCGGGGCATAGGGGGCATTATTATGATTGTATGCGGTGTAGAACTGACCGGCAGCGACGCGGTGGTGTGCATGCTGAATATGGACCGGGGCCAATTCAACCTGCCCGACTGCAAAGTACGCAAACTGTCGCTACCGAAAAACCACAGCCGGGACGACCTGAAAACGTTTCAGGCCACCTTTGCGGAGTTGATGGCCGAATACGGAGTGGCCACGGTCGCGATAAAAGAGCGGATGCAAAAAGGCAAGTTTGCCGGTGGCGCCATCAGCTTCAAAATGGAAGCCGCCATCCAGTTGATTGCCGACTCTGAGCTGAACGTGACCCTGGTGCCCCCGGCCCTGATCAAATCCACCCTGGCGTCCAACCCCGTGCCCATCACCTTTGCCGACACAGGCCTGAAAGTCTTCCAGGAAAATGCTTTTATTACCGCCTATGTGGCACAGCTTCAGGCTCGTTGAGGCGGCTATCAAGATAGTGTTCAAGCTCAGAGTTATCGTATATGATAACAAAAAGGCAAAGGAGCACCCATGGATTGGGAGATTGAATTCTACGACTCAGTAGGCGAAGAGTTGGCTAAGATGCCGCCAAAGATTCAGGCCAGAATGATTCGGCTGATGGAATTGATGGAGAAGCACGGGGCCAACCTTGGAGAGCCGCACACAAAGTCTTTAGGTGGTGAGCTGTTTGAAATCCGAGCAAAAGCCAAAGAAGGAATAGGTAGAGGAATCTTCTGCTACATGCAGGGCAAACGGATCATCATCCTGCACGTGTTTGTAAAAAAGGATCAAAAGATACCGAAGAAAGACCTAGAGCTCGCGAAAGAGCGTTTAAAGGAGGTCAAAAAATCATGAATTTCAAACAGTTCAGACAAAAGGCACTCGAAAATCCGGAAGTTCACCAGGAGTACGATGCCCTCCAGGAAGAATTCAGCCTGATCGACCAGTTGATCGCAATGAGGACTAAAGCAGGCCTTACTCAGGAAGACGTTGCGAAAAAGCTCGGAACCAACAAAAGCAACATCTCGAGGCTTGAGAGAGGCCGTAGCAACCCAAGCTGGGGAACGCTCAACAAATACGCAGCAGCCTGTGGCTTTCGGGTAAAACTGGAAGCAATTGAATACGACCCAGCCTCTCAGCATTGATCGCCAGTCCAATACGGTTTGGATTTGGGCAATTGCCAGGACTGAAGCAGGAAACGACTTCGCCATGACAAAACCCAAACGCATCTACCTGGCCGGCCCGGAGGTGTTTTTCCCACACGAAGAACACAACACTATCGTCGCCGAGAAAAAGCGCCTGCTGCGCGAAGCCGGCTATGAAGGCATAGACCCACTGGACACCGCCCTGACGTTTTCCGACGAGGAAGCGAAACCGGCGCGCGGCCACCGGATCTACCAGGCCAACCGCGAACTGATGGACAGTTGCGACGCCGTCATTGCCAACCTCACCCCCTTCCGAGGCATCAGTGCGGACCCGGGCACGGTGTTCGAAGTCGGCTACATTATCGGCCAGGGCAAAGCTGCATTCGGATTCACAATGGACCGCAGGCACTACCGTGAACGCGCGGGCGCAGCCGATCGGGATGAACTGGGCCACAGCATTGAAGACTTCGAGATGAGCGACAACCTGATGATTGAATGTGGCCTCCAGGAGTCCGGTGGCCAGCTACTCGTGGCAGAACAGCCCGGCGAACACCGGTTTTTCTCGGCTGAACTGTTCCGCCGTTGTGTTCAGGCGCTGATAGACTACTCCAACTCCAGGTAATACTCACTCGCTACCGCCAAGTTCTGCCTGAGTAATCTGATATATTTCCGGACTCTAGGCTTCCCAAAACGCTGCAAGCTCAACCACCTTAAAGCCGTGGCAGTCCCTCTCCGGCATATCACTGGGCAAGTTCGGGGCCGCCCCCTGCTCCAGCAAGGCGCGATAGAGCTGTTCCGCTCCTTGTGCGGTCGAAGTAAGCGCAGCCGGTAGAATATCTATTGTCGATAGCCTAGACCGGGTTGTTCCCAATATCGGAGAGCAATCCAATCGGTGCCAATTCCGCAGTGACAATTGTGAAGCTACCAATACCAAGCGCGGTCACGGCAACCCAATCACGCCAGGTTGTGGTTCTAGCGTACATTTTTCTCTCCTCCCTGCGTTGCGCCATGAGACTGTGTGCCCAACCGGTCTTCCTTGAAGGCCAATTTTGCCGCTGTAATGGCATTCATTGCGGCAGGAATTCCCGCATATACAGCAACTTGGAGGACAATCTCGACAATTTCCTCTTGCGTCACTCCAATATGCAGCGCTGCGCGCATATGAAACTCCAATTGGCCTGGTGCCGTGCCTACGGCAGACAACATGGCGACAGTGAGCATCTCTCGTGTTCTAAGTGATAACCCCTCACGCGCCACTACATCAGCAAAGGAAAACCCGAGAAGTATTTCTACAGCCTCGCTGTGAAACTCATCAAGGCTTGCGGCAACCTTTCCCGGCGCGGCCGGGTCGAGTGCTTCGAGTAGATTTAAAGCTTGAGCGCGGCGATCAGAGCCTGGAGAACTCATACATTCACCCCCTTCATGCCTTCCTCGCTGTAACGCTCACCCACTACTGGCAATGACTCAGTGGCGGTTTCGAGCTCCCGCTGCTCCGCTACGGTAAGACTGACATCTGCTGCTGCGACATTCTCTTCCAGGTAGCGCAACTGCTTGGTACCAGGGATTGGAACGATATCGTCCCCTTGGGCTAACAGCCACGCCAATGAGAGTTGAGCTGGCGTGCACCCTTTAAGCTTGGCTTTTTCAGCTATAACATCGGCAATTCGGCGGTTCGCGCCGATTGCTCGTTCCGCAAACCGTGGGAGGTGAGCACGAAAGTCGTTATGATCGAACTCTCCGGGGTCTTGAAATCGCCCTGTCAGAAAACCTCGGCCCAGGGGGGGAGTATGGAACAAAACCAATACCCAACTCACGGCATGTCGGCAGAACATCGCGCTCTACCTCTCGAGCCCAAAGTGAATACTCAGTCTGAATAGCGGTAATCGGGTGCACTGCATGAGCCCTTCGTAAGGTTTCAGCGCTCACTTCACAAAGACCAATACGGGCGATTTTCCCTGATTGAATGAGCTTCTCAAGCCCGCCAATCGTCTCCTCTATTGGCTCCTCCGGATTGACGCGATGCACGTAATACAGATCGATTTGCTCAATTCCTAACCTACGAAGAGAGGCTTCGCATGCCCTGCGCGCATAGTCGGAACCGTTCTTCAAGCTCCGCTTATATTCGCCAGGATTACGCACAATGCCGAACTTAGTCGCGACGTGAACAGGCGCCTTACTACCGGCTAGAAACCGACCGATAAGCTCCTCATTGTGGTGTGGCCCATACATGTCGGCGGTGTCGAAAAAGTCAACGCCGAGCTCCACCGCCCTTTCCATTACACGCAACGACTCACTGTCATCACGGGGCCCATAGAACTCGCTCATCCCCATGCACCCTAATCCGATCGATGAAACGGAGAAGCCTGTTCCAAGCACTCGTTTTTCCATGTCTGACTCCTTGATGTCTAGAACTAAATCGTGACAGACTCGAAAAATGGAAAATACAAACAAATTTGGCAAAAGGATTTCCATTATCGGAAACGAGATGCCGAGGGGCATGGTTTGGGATGACACCCGCGCCTTTCTGGCAGTGGCCCGTTGCGGCACGCTAAGCGCCGCAGCCCAGAACTTGAATGTAGGCATTGCGACACTTTCACGTCGCATCGAGCGGCTTGAGTCGGCACTAAAACTTCCGCTTTTCGTACGTCAGCAATCGGGATACGAGTTAACTGAGGACGGTGCTGAGTTGATAGAAAAGGCCGAAGCCTTGGAGGCTGCAGCGCACGCGTTTGCCGTAGGCGCAGACACCCAAGCGCAGATGAGTGGCCACGTGCGTCTGGCTACAGCGGAAAATGTCGCCACCGAACTCATACTGCCGGAACTCCCGGCATTTCGAGCCCAATACCCCGATCTGTTGGTTGAGCTGGTTACAGACATATCAACCGCCAACCTGCATCGACGCGATGCGGATTTAGCATTGCGAATGGTGCGGCCAGAAAGGGGCAACGTCACACTTCGTGCTCTCGGCACCTTGGGGTATGGACTCTACTGCAGCACGTCCTATGAGCTAAGACGTGAGAGCAACCCGGACCTAGGTTACTACGATACGGATGATTTCATTACCTGGGGGGAAATGTACTCACATTTGCCTGCCGCTCAGTGGATAGAGCGGATCTTGCGTGGAAGAAGACCCGCCCTGACAACCACTTCACTAGCCACCCAGGTGGCCGCAGCAAAGGCAGGGCTTGGGCTCGCACTGTTGCCACATTTCATCGCTCAGAACTCAGGACTCGTTTGTGTCGACACCGATCTTGGAGTCGATCAGCCTATCTATCTAGTCATACAAACCGACTTGGCAAAGTCTAGACGAATCAGAGCCCTGGCAGACTTTCTTACAGACGTGGTGGCCAGAAACGGTGAGCGCTTGGGCGGGTAACGTATGCCACCATTTCTTCTAGCTACACGCAGATCTATTTCAGCGCTGCGCTGATCGTCGACTCGCATTCAAAGTAGTTCACTCGCTGCCGCCAAGTACTGCCCGAATAGCCTGATACATTTCCGGATTCCGGGCCTCCAGAAACGCTGCAAACTCCAACGCATTGAAGCCGTGGTAGTCCTTCTCCGGCATATCAATGGGCAGGTTCGGGTCCGCCCCCAGCTCCAGCAAGGCGTGAAGGTAGTCCACATTGGCATAGAGAACGGCTTCGTGCACGGGCGTCAGCCCGTTGTAATAGCCGTTCACCGGCTCTCCCCGTGCCGCAAAATGTCGGAGCAACCCATAGCCTCGGCGCGTCATGATCGAGTCAGGTTCGTGCGTATCCAGCGTCGTGCCCACAAAATTAACCAGAGGCTGCGAACAACCGTCCATCGCGGTCATCGCTTTACCACAGCGCTCATAAGGCCAATCGAAATTTGTCAGAAGCCAGTAGGCAACGGCAGGCCGGATCGCCAGACTGTTGAAATCCGAAGGGCTCCAGGGCACTTCTTCGGGATCAAGAATCGCTATGACGGATAACCCCCAGGCATCGGAGCCAAACGCCCAGGTGCGATAGAACATCGGGTACAACGTCAGGGCAATCACCAAGGCCCCTCCGCAAAGCGTCAGTGCCTTTTTGTGACCCAGAAAGTATTTTATGAGCACGTCACTGCTCCTTGATGACGCTAGCAAAACGGCTGGAAATCCCTTGCAAAAGCCCCTGCAATTAGCGGGATCTATTAATCAAACGCCCCAAGGTACCAACCGGAAAAGAAAAACAAAAACGTAAGAATCAAGCACGCGGTATAGGGCACAATCACCCAAAGCTTTAATGAACGAGGTAACGGCTCCTCCTCGTCACCCATTCGGGATTCGATACGAGCCCCTATACGCGGAAACTTCCGGAATACGAAAAAAGCATAGACATGCGAAACCCTCATCCAGCGACCAATAGGACCATTACCCCAGATACTGCGAATTCCATCCAATTGCTTACCGGGCGTTGCAATCCTCCGCTCGACTTCCTCGGTTTTGCGAAAAAACAGCGTGACCATCAGAAACATCAAAAGAACACCAAGGAGCATACAAGCTGCCCCTATGATTGCCGCTAAGTCAGCCAAGAACTCTTCAGTCATGGACAACCTCTCTCAGCTTTGCTCCAATAGTCTCACCACCTACTCCGCCAACAAATCCGCCACCTGCTGCACCGAGGCCACCCGCGATAACCGCACATGCCACGCCACCTATTCCAGCGGTCGTAACTCCGAACGCTACGCACGTAGACGTTGCTAGGGCACCTCCAATACCGCCACCCAGCATTGAACCAGTCAATTTACCCCCCTCCTGGTAAGCTACGACCTGACAATCCTTCTCGTCACCCGCAGTGCAAGCCTCACGAATTTTCAGCGCGGACATGGAGACATCCAGAGTAATCCCGAGATATCCCACATTTCGGGCATACTTTGCCCCTTTAGCCACCCGCTCATAGTGCGTAGCGTAGCCGGGTATGTCACCCACCCCAGCCTTATTCCAGTGATTAACAATACTTTTCGACGACAACCCCAGCGCTCGTTTCAGCTTGGCATCGTCATCCAGCGACATCCCCCGGCGGGCAATGCTTCCCAAAGCAAAATCCAGTTCCTTGAAAAGCGCCCGCCGTTTCTCGAAGAACTCCGGATGGTTTAGATGGCCGTGTTTGCGGTAACTCTCCTGATGAAGACGCTCAATGTTCCTCAACGTCTTCTCAATACTGCTGATCTGCTTCGACACCATCACGGCGCCTGCACCGAGCCCCGCCGAACCCGTTGAGGTAATGGCTTCCAACAAGTCGTAATACTTAACGAGAAACTCCGCCTCGTCCTGCTCCAGCGACCTTACCTGAGCATTTACGCTAGCAGCCACCTCCATCAATTCGGCTTCTTTCTGAGTGCATTCCGTGCTCTCAGGGTCGCTCAATACAATCATCTCACCGGGCAACACCTGTGCGCCAAGATCCGGATTCAACCAATCAAAGCTATTTGGTTTTGCCGAGGCATCGCCGTACAGCGCACTCAACAATTCTCTTTTACTCATGGGTGCCTGAACGACATGGAAGCCCGGCTCTATCTCGGGCTCTGGCTGACCATTAGTTGGAGTTGAAGTCACAGTTGGCCCAGTCATACTGGATGCTACCGGCCCACCTGCCACAGGATTACTCGCACCAATCCCGGAACCATTGGTCCTTGGTGATACAGGAATAGCGCTGCCAGAGTGAGTAGCAGGAGGTGCCGCCCGCGAAGCGATCTTTGACGGCGCGGGGGAGATCCCTGAAAACGGCGCAGGCGAATGGCTATCACCAATCACAACGCTACCAGTGCCGATCGTGACACCACCACAAGAGATTGCACTGCCAGTCACTGCAGCAGGAATGCCATTAATCAGTACCGTTGCCGAACCCGCAGCAATAGCACGAGGATGAGGAGGGTGCTTTGGTTTGGAGTGTGGCGCGAGAGGGTCGCCAACGCGGGCGACGGGTTTGCCATCAATCAGCACGTCTGGAGAGCCCGCAATCACCGGCGTGGGAGGGAATCCTTGGTGGTCTGTTCCCAAGTCACCCAACAGCACAACTTTCTTGCTCATTACTTTGTTCCTTCTTTCCTTGAAGAGTCATCCATTTCAGTAGCCGTCACTGGCAACCAGAGCCCTATGGTAAACAAATGCTCACCAATACCCAACTCGAAGCTGATGCTTACAAATACTCCAAGAACATGATGATTGAGGGTGATATCCCTGAGCTCGCTGGTCCGCTATTTGTGGCCGGCCACTAAAAAACAAGCCGATCATTGCTCGCCAAATAGGGAAAGAAGCGACGGCGGCAAACACTATTTTCTCAGAGGATCTACTCAGACTTTTCCGTCTACGCAATCAAATCCGAAAACACCTTGGCAAAGGCCCGAAAATCGCCCAGGTGCTTACTGCAAATGGCGTACACGATCTCCCAGTTCACATCGTCATAATTGTGAACCATCACATTTCGGAATCCGACGGACTTCCGCATGCGAGACGCCAGCTCAGTATCGATGCTACGAGTTGTTCATCCATGCGTTGCGTCGACCTTCGAGGATACGTTTCTGGTAAGGGACAAAGTCCTCGTTTTCCATGATATTGCGATAAATCAGGTCACCCCATTGGTGGCGTGTGCCGACAACCTGTATGCCAGTGCTGACAATCTGGTTCAGTAAAGGCTGCCCCGCTGTGCGCAAGTCCACCAGGTCCACAGGGCGGTTGAAGGCCAGAGCAATGGCTTCGGTTAAGGCAATACGCTCATCCGCACGGAGCTCTTTGTCAGCCTGAACGGCAATATCTATATCGCTGTCTGGCCGGGCCGTTCCCCGAGCTATGGAGCCAAAGAGAGCGGCAACCCGGATATGCGGGAAATCAGCCAGTAACTCGCTGAGCTTCTCGATATCGGGATGTTTGGTTAGATCAGGGGCCATGGTTCTCGCCTGGACTGTCTAGATTCTGAGTGTATCAGAAAGCGTTCAAGTGGGCGGCCCAGAACAGAGTGTTCTCCGGTCATGCAGCCTCCCGGATCCCATTGAGCAACCTAGCTCAAACTGTGGGATCACAAAATGATATTCTCTTCGCGAAACAAGATCACTTATGGCAAAGAGAAGCATCCATGGGAAAATCCAGACTCATTGGCCCTCTCCTGCTCGTTGCAGGCACACCTCCAACCTTCTTCAAGAAACAGGTTCGGCCCGGATCATGATCAAAGCCTTTGCCGTTTCCAACTATCGCAGCCTCAGACACGTGGTCGCACCGCTGGCGGGCCTGAACGTTGTTACCGGTCCGAACGGCTGTGGCAAATCAAACCTCTATAAATCGTTGCGCCTGCTGGCGGAAACGGCAAAAGGCAACCTGATTTCCTCCCTGGCGGAAGAAGGCGGCCTGGACTACACCTTCTGGGCAGGGCCCTGCCAGTTCTCAAAGGAGATGCGGGACGGCTCCGCGCCCGTTCAGGGGACCGCCGGGAACACCCCATCCCGCCTACGTCTGGGGTTTGCCGGCGAAGAATTCGGCTACGCGATTTCTCTTGGGATTCCGGCCTCTACGGGGTTTGCAGGTTATCAGGAACCCAGCATGTTTCAGCTCGACCCTGAAATAAAACGCGAATGTATCTGGGTGGGTGATGTCTGCCGCCCAAGCAGTTGTCTGATTGATCGCGTCGGGCCGGTTGTCAAAGTACGTTCAGGGCGGAAATGGGAGGTCTACGACACCCGGCTAAACACCTATGAGAGCATTCTGAGCGAGATCAGTGATCCTGTGGCTATACCTGAAGTCCATGCCGTCCGGCAGGCCATCAGGCAGTGGCGATTTTACGATCAGTTCCGCACCGATCAACACTCCAGCATCCGCACCCCGCAAATCGGGACCCGCACCCCGGTGCTGGACCACAATGGCCATAACCTGGTTGCAGCCCTGCGTACCATTCACGAAATCGGCGACCGGGAGGGCCTGCACAGCGCTATTGAAGATGCCTTTCCCGGAGCGAGGCTCGGGTTCAGCACAGACGCAGGTAACCGTTTCGTCCTGGAATTTGAGCAGGCCGGCTTACTCCGCCCCCTGAATCAGGCCGAGCTTTCTGATGGCACCCTTCGCTACCTGCTGTTAGTCGCCGCGCTGCTCACACCCCGCCCACCATCACTACTGGTGTTGAATGAACCAGAAACAAGCCTGCATCCCGACTTGCTTCCGGCCCTCGGCCGACTGATCATTCGCGCCTCGCGGGAAACCCAGGTGTGGGTTGTTTCCCATGCCCCTCGACTGGTAGCCGCTCTGGAAGCAGACGACGATTGCCATTCCATCGCACTGAACAAAGAGCTGGGTGAAACCCGCATTCTTGGCCAGGGGCTTCTGGACGCGCCCCCCTGGAACTGGATGGATTGACGATGCAGAGAGTCACTAGGCTCCGGACATCACCTCCTGCAGGTTACGCATCAATTCCTCCAGCGGTGATCTCCACAGCACGCCCCCGTGCGCCCGGAAACACACAAGCGTCTCAGCAGTTACCCTTTTTCGCCTGGCCCGGTGGGCAGAAATGGCCACGAGACTTCCGGTAAGACCTGCGATCATCGTCATACCGACGGCGATCATAATCATAATCGCGATCGTGTTCCCTTTGGTCCCGGGTGGTCACGGCCGTTCCCGCTGCCGCACCGACAGCACCGCCAAGAATCGCACCATCTCTGCCACCCACCTCGTTGCCGATGGCGGCCCCGAGTGCGCCGCCAATACCACCACCCAGCGCGGCGTCGGCGGTGTCACCCGCAACGGCACCCAACGAGGTGGCACTCAGAGACAGAAAAACGAGCAGTGGTTTCATATTCATGATGTAAATCCCATGGTTCAGGTGGTCTGACTTGTCCTGTATCGCGGGCAGGAGAGCCTGTTCTCAGCGCCCCACCAGGCACCTGTCAGTTTTGAACCATTCGAGAATATCAGAAACACACGAGAAGCCACCTCTTACATTTTATTTATACTTCAACAGGTTACAAAGCCTTAACAACTGGCCTCCGGGTTCGGATGTAGGGTCAACGGCTAGACTGGGCAGACCGGAGGCGGCATTCTATTAGGCTCCGGCACCTAAAGACGCCCGGACCAACCACAACAGAGTGAAGAACTCACTCACCCCTCTGAACCGAATCGATGGAGCCTCGTAAGACCCATGAGAATTGCCGTATTTTGTGGTTCAAGCATTGGTGAAACCCCGGAATTCGCCCAGGCAACCCGTGCTCTGGGGCACTACCTGGCAACGAACGGAGTGGATCTGGTGTACGGCGGCGGCAACGTCGGCCTGATGGGCGTGGTCGCAGACGCCTTTCTGGAAAAGGGCGCCCAAGTGTACGGCGTGATTCCCGAATACCTGAAAGACCGGGAGCTGGCTCACCCCGGCCTGACCGAGCTGAAAATTGTTGCTGATATGCACGAACGAAAAGCCGCCATGGCCCGAATGGCCGATGCCTTTGTGGCCCTGCCCGGCGGCGTCGGTACCCTGGAAGAAATCTTCGAAGCCTGGACCTGGGCTCAACTCGGCTATCACGCAAAACCCTGCGCCTTTTACAACGTCAATGGTTTCTACGATAAATTGTTCGAGATGATCTCGAACATGACCGATTCCGGCTTCCTGAAACCGCACCATGCCGAGATGATTATCCACACGGATAACGAAGCGCAACTGCTCTCGGCCATCCAGTCCTACCAAGCTCCCAAACTGAAGTGGAGCTGAGCCGGCGGGCCGAACCAAACCCCGGAAGACCGGGACGACCGTCGGCCTGATTCCTGACCGGCTTTATCACGAACTTTACTCACAAAACCTGTGGATAACTGTGTTGGAAACCTCGGATTAAGCGCCCGGAAGCCCCGCAGCAAAAGGGCTCGGGAAAATTGATGCTAAAACGGGCAATCTCGTGACGATCCACCTGCCATAGCGTTCTCCGATCATCAATTCAATTGATTCAGCCTAGGGCACAAGAGGGTAGGCCGCCCTCACCTGCCTCATCACAATCCTGGCATCCTCCGGCTTCAAACCCTGCTTTCGCAACTGCGGCATCACCATCGCGCCCACCTTCTGGCAACGGGAGCTATCAATTCCGTGCTTTTGAAACACATCGGCAATGGCCTGTGGTTGGACATCCGGATTGGCTTTCAGCAGGTTGCCGATGTCGATGGCACAGGCCTGCTCTTCAGGGGCAGTGTTCTGTTTACTACGCCAGATCAGGACAGCCACGATGGCGACGAAAACACCGATGATCAGAAACTTCATACTAAGGCACCTTTGTCCCGATTTTTCCTAGCGAATACCCTGCGATTGCAGCCACTGACTGATCTGGGCCTGATTCATGGCGCCACTCTGGCGCGCCACCTCCCGGCCGTTCTGGAACAGAATCAGGGTCGGTATGCTGCGAATCGCAAACTGACCGGCCGGCCCGGGGGCTTGCTCCGTGTTCAGCTTGGCAAAGCGCACTTTCCCGCGCCAGGCCTTCGCTGCCTGCTCGAACTGGGGCGCCATCATTTTGCACGGGCCACACCAGCTGGCCCAGAAGTCCACTAACACGGGCAGATCACTGCGCCCGGTATGGGTAGCAAAGTTCTGCTCCGTTAGCTCCAGAACCTGATCCGGCCAAAGCGGTTGTTTGCAGGCACCACAATTGCCGCCGGAGGACAACTTGTCGGCCGGCACGCGATTCACTTTGTGGCAATGGGGACATACCAGGTGTCGAACGTCAGTCATGATGAACAGGCCTCTGATTAGCTGATGGTAGAAATAATCAGGGCAAGAGAAGAGAAATCAAGCGGCACTAAAAATCGCGCATCTCACGAACACGCATCAACCGCTTTCCGCTACTATCAAAGTAAGTCGGTGTCAGAGGCTCAAGCGCCATGGGACTGTCGATAAAACAATCGGAATTTACAGCGGAAGAATTTGACCGTTTTTCGGCCAAGGTGCGAACGGACCTTACCGCACTCACCCGCCTTCTGGACCGGCCCGGTTTTGGTGAGGGGGCATCCTCCATTGGGGCCGAAGTCGAGTTCTACATCGTAAACCCGAACCTGCATGTTCAGCCGATCAACACAGACATCGCCGCCAGCGTCCAGGACCCACAACTGACTGTTGAGCTCAACCGCTTCAATCTGGAATACAACCTCAGCCCCCAGGCCTTCAAGGGTGCCCCCTTTGCCAGAACCGAGCAGGAACTGCTCAAGGCCATGCAGCGAATCAACCAGCACGCCGCCCCGTTGAATGGCGAACTGGTGGCCATCGGCATTCTGCCCACGTTGCGCCAGTCCGATATGGGCGCGAAGGTGATGACAGACGAACCCCGCTACCATGCGCTATCCAGGGCATTAATCCAGCAACGGGGCGAGCCCTTCAGCATTCACATCGGTGGCAACGACGTCATCGACCTGCAAGCAGACGACGTTACCATGGAAGGGGCGACCACCTCTTTCCAATTGCACTGGCGCGTTCCGGCTCACCGCTTTGCCGACTATTTCAACGCCGTGCAGCTGGTAACACCTATTGCGCTGGCTCTGGCCAGCAACTCGCCCAGCCTGTTTGGCCACCACCTCTGGGACGAAACCCGTATCGCACTGTTCAAACAATCCGTCGACAGCCGCTCGCCCAACCACAGAACCTGGAAACACCCGCCTAGGGTCTATTACGGCAACGGCTGGACACGCAGCGCCTGGGAGCTGTTTGCCGCCTCGGCCTCCCTGTATCCGCCCATCCTGCCATTGATGTCCGAAGAAGATCCGATGGCCGTCATTGATCGGGGAGAGCTACCGGAACTGGCCGAACTGCGACTGCACCATGGCACCACCTGGCCCTGGAACCGGGCCATCTTTGATCACACAGACGGCGGCCACCTGCGCATCGAGATTCGTTCCATGCCGGCCGGACCAACGGCGGTGGACATGTGCGCCAACGGGCTGTTCGTGATCGGCGCGGCGTTGGCGGTACTCGAGGATATCCGCCACCTGACGTCGATACTTCCCTTTCACTACACCGAACACAATTTCTATCGCGCCGCCAAATACGGCATCGGAGCCGACATCATCTGGCCCCACAAAGACCAGGTACAGCTACAGGATACGCCCCTGTTAAACGTTGCCCGTGACCTGCTACCCCGCGCCCGGGAAGCCTTGCAACGGACCGCAGTGGACGAGGCGGAGATCCACCGCCTGCTGGGAATCATCGAAGGCCGCATCCAAACCCGGATGACCGGCGCCCGGTGGCAGCGACAGGTCACTGAGTCTTTTTTCCGGTCCCAGACTACCGACGAGGCGTTCAGGAGTATGCTGTCTGTTTACATGGGCCATCAGAAGACAAACACACCACTGCACGAATGGACCTTGTCACCATGAGCCGCTCGAACATTCTGGATTATCTCAACAACCCGTCTCCCCAGACCCTCGGCCGCTCGCCCCTGGAGTGGCTGGACCGGCTGCAACGGCCCACGGTAGTTCGCGTTGCTGGCCGCGACCCTTCCAGAACCCGGGCCATGGCAACGCTGCTTCACGGCAACGAACCCTCCGGGCTGTTCGCAATGCACCGATGGCTACTGGAGCAGCACACCCCGGAGGTCAACCTGCTTTTCCTTCTGGCCGGCGTGCGCCCCGCGAAAATCCCGCCAGTATTGTCGCTGCGGCAAGTGCCAGGCGGACGTGATCTGAACCGGTGCTTCAAAGAACCGTTTGCAGGAGAGGAAGGCGCCATTGCCGAGGCCATGCTGGCCGAGCTACAGACAGCCAACCCCGAGTGCCTGCTGGATGTGCACAACACCTCAGGCACCGGCCCAGCCTTCGCCGTGACCATCACCAATGACGCCGCCCACCAGGCACTGGCGTCGCTCTTTACCGACCGGCTGATCATGACGGATCTTCGCCTGGGGGCACTGATGGAGTATTCCGAGCAGGAGGTGCCCACCGTCACCATCGAGTGTGGCGGGGCCCAGGATGATCACGCCCACCAACTGGCGTACGAAGGGCTGGTTCGGTATGCCTCACAGCCAGACGTGCTATCGCTGGAAAAAGCGGAATGGAACGTTGCGGTACTGCGCAACCCGATTCGAGTGGAACTGGCACCCGATGCGACCATCGAGTACCGGTTAACGCCCAGCGGGCAGGCGGACCTCACGTTCCCGCCCGATTTCGAGCACCGCAATTTCGGGATTGTGTCGCCGGATGAGCCGCTTGGATGGGTGGGGCAAAAAGGCCTGGACGTGCTCACGGCGATCAGCCACAACCGAACCGAGAACATGGAGCAGGTACTGCAAATCAGGGATGGGCGAATCTACCCTGCCCAGGCCCTCAAGGCCTTCATGATTACCACCAACCCGGTGATTGCGAAGAGCGATTGCCTGTTCTACGCGGTTAAAGCC
Organism: Marinobacter sp. MBR-105; assembly: GCF_053628895.1. NCBI lineage: Bacteria > Pseudomonadati > Pseudomonadota > Gammaproteobacteria > Pseudomonadales > Marinobacteraceae > Marinobacter > Marinobacter sp. MBR-105. The sequence goes on from NZ_JBRJHG010000002.1 coordinate 24,686, forward strand.
ACGGGCGATCCTATTTTTTAGACCGTTGCGGGCCGCTTTTCATCACAACCGGAGTTAGAACACATTCGATCCAAAGCTGCAGAGTATGCCTCCTACTGAGACCGACCCGGCGCGCCGGCACCCAATTCAGGTCAAGTCATCCACGAATGGGCCTTTCGGGATAATGAGCCATAGTTATAGAAAGTGGCAGTGAAAGCACAACCTACCCCCTTCCAACAGGGACATGGTATGGTTTATCAACTCCAGGTAAGGCATGGCGGGTCATGCGCAAGGGACTGAAGAGCTTGTAAACATTCAAGGAGAATTACTGGTGAGTATCGGGGTTGAGGATCTTTATGTTGGTGACGATATTGAGTGCTCAAGAGTATGTGCCATCAGTACTTCCTATCCGAAACACACACATGAAGAATATATTATTTCTGCAAACCTCAAAGGAATAGAAAGCGTTTGGGTTGACAACAAGGACTATGTTGTACCGGCAGGGTATGTCACTGTATACAATCCAATGGCGATACAATCCTCACAATTCTGTGCCGATGGCGTCGAATTCGTCAGTCTACATATAAATCCGGAAACAATAAAAAAGGTCGCGATAGACAATAATATTGCTCATCGAGACTCTTATCCATTACTTCAACAAGGCGCCCTGAAAAACGACAAGATCTTTAGAGCTATACAAGAGTGCTATCTAACTGCACGAAGCTCTACTGAGTACAAGGAAGAGTCAATTCTCTGGCTGCTAGCCACACTATTAGAAGAAGATAAGCCTGTTACCGGACGAAAAAGGCATTCGGTTAATATGGCAATAAACAACATGAAAGATTGCCTTGATAGAAAGATCGACCTTTCATCGCTTGCATCATCAGTCGGACTCAGCAAGTACCATTTTGTTAGAGTATTCCGACAGGAGGTCGGAATCGCTCCAGTGCAATATCATATGCAACTGAGACTAATTGAGGCCCGAAGAATGATTAAAGATGGAATTAGACCAATCGATGTGATGGCTGATCTAGGATTTTATGATCAAAGTCACTTTATAAATACATTTAAAAAGGTCATGGCTATGACACCTGACCTTTACTATCGATCACAATAAATAAAACTATCCTAGAAACTCTGCATAACCTGTAATAATGACGTACCCTGCAAAATAAGCAAAAATGGCAGCTGAAGCATAGTATGAGTATTTAAGCAGCCGTTCCCCCAGCACCCTTCCTCCTTGACTAGCGACGAAACAGAGTACACCAGCCCAAAATATACCAGCCGCAAAGAAGCCGGTTAGGAAAAGAGAGGCACTTTGGAGACCTTGATCTCCAGATCGTGAAATAATGACTCCGCCCACCGCAGCAAACCACAGTATCGCAGTGGGAGAGGACATCGCTAAGAATACACCTTTCGAAAAATCTTGAAGATAACTTGACGATGCGCCGGTGTCCTCGATTTCGACAGAATGACTCTCAACGACGGCAGAGCGAAGCATCTTGTATGTGAAATACACAAGAATTACTGAGCCACCGACCCAAAGAGTCCATCGAACAGACTCATACTGCAACAAGGCAGCCATACCGAAAAGTGCCAAAACGGCATAGATTAAATCGCCGATACACGTACCAACACCCAGGGAGAAGCCTTGGAAGTATCCTCGCTGCATGGCCAAAGTAATCATTGCAACATTCGCTATGCCAATATCGAGGCATAAGGAAAGACTCAACAGGAAGCCATTAAAAAATTCCACTTAGACCTCCCTTATTCTTTGTTCATACTCAATATTGTCAGTAATCACGCCCAAGTTCGCCATGATACTGGTACAATTTTCAACGTCGTGATGCGGGCAATAGCTACGCATGAAAAGTTCAGCGCTTTCGATGTTGCCCTGAAGAATATTTTCAGTTAGATGCCCTGCCAACCTCAAAACCGCAGGATAAAATCCTGTAAGGTCAGCACGAATCTCACCATTACTGTTTAACTTCAAGCATCCGGACTCGACAAAGAACTTGAGCTGGACGTAGGCGGCACCCGCATCAGGGAAATCGCACGGTCCTCTTCTCAGGTAGCGGAGCATCTCCAATAAGTATACTCGGGCCAATTTTTCTTTGTTCAGATTCAATTCATTAACTATAGAACTGGTAGTACAAATTAGCAGACCAAAAATGTCCGCCAAGGCTTCCTGTATCACCATTGAACCCCACCGGTCACACTTGCTCAATGCACGAAAGCTGGTCGTAGGGGTTACTATTGAGTGACCAAGATCGTGCCCCCGAAACCAGGCGATCAGGTAGGTGCTAAGGTCGTTATTAGAGGGGAGATCACTACTGTCCCAGCCATAAAATGCGAGACGTTGTGTCGAAATATTCTCAAATAAAGCGGAGTAAACGTTGGCGAATACGATTGTTCTTTTAGATCCTGCGTACTTGACACCCTCATCTTCAGGCATGAAATATGCGAAGTGCTTGGGGTATAAATTGGCCTCACCTGAGGAAGCAAATAGATCTACAATTTTGTATCCACAGAACGGCAAACATTTGAGCTCTGCGTTTATATTTTTCCTAAGCGTTAAAACAGCCTCATCAATATTATTATCTACAACATTTGACACATATTGAAGATTTTGATTCGGAGTTGCGTAAAAGGTCGAATAAAATAGCTCTTTGGACTTTCCCACCCAAGTCGACATAGCACCGGAATAGCACAGCAGTTCTTTTTCGTCCATCTGAGCAATTTTCTCGGATAGCTCCTTCTTTGCATTTTGATCATCAAACGTTTGAGCTCTCCATTCTAGTGCCAGCTTAGAGTCCTTGTCATTCAGGTGGGTAGATAGTGATAGAAAGGCAGTTTTAAGCCGCTGCGTCGTTAACGCCGTGATTTGGCTCTGCCAACGATGTTCTGTGTTTTGATTGGCTCTGAGCATGTCAGTTAAAACAAGAGTTTCATTTATCAAGGCTCTCGCGGTGTTACTAAGAGTTCCCGGAAAATCCAGTGGAAGCACATGAACGTCGTATTTAGTAGCGCGTGGCCAGAAGTTAGTAGCACTCATCTATCATCTCCATTTAATAGATTTTGAGCACATTCTCGGCAATCAAGTCATAACAGTATTGGAAAAAATTGCTATTTTTTAGATATTATTTTTTCTGCATATCATTTATTGATTAGAGCATAGGCCAGTGCTATAAATCCGGAGCCGATATTTAACTAATGGAGCTTTGGTATGAGCCAAACAGGCAATATTGTTGTTTTCTCGGGCAGCCTACGTGATCATTCGATTAATGTTATGCTTGCCAAGACTGTTGTAAATGAATTAGAAAGTGAGGGGGTATCTTCGACCTTCCTAGACCTGCGTAACTTCGACATTCCTTTGTATAATGGAGATAGTGAAGACCGGAATGGGTTGCCTGAGGATCTCTGTCTTATACATGAGCAAATCAGTACGGCCAGGGGCTTTATTGTCACCTCCCCCGAATACAACGGTTTCTTCACGCCATTACTCAAGAATTTCGTCGATTGGCTTTCACGACCTGTTCCTGACCATCTAGTAGCGGGACCGTTTCGACGTAAGCCGGTGTTATTAATGTCTGCTTCGCCAGGTAAGTTAGGTGGGGTACGAGGGCTGCAAGCTTCGAGGCAGTTGTTCTCGAATGTAGGTGCCTTTGTCTCGCCTGACCAACTTTCTATTCCTTTTGCAGGAGATTGTTTCGATGCGACGGGCTTTCTCACGTCCGACCAGCACACAAGGCGGCTGAAAAAGTTAACTAGGCAATTCGTATTGGAATTGGACGGCTTCAGTTTGCAAGGTAAATGACGCTGACTGAGCGAGGGCGAAACCCGGACAGATCTGCTTTTCCTGGATCTTCTTTCCTGAGCCATCAGAGACGTCGCCAAATTAAACCTGTCCCGATTTTCCCATGACGGATCGTCTCCTGAGGGCACTAATGGAATATTATGGGCAGGCGGGCCGCCTTTAACCGTAGATAGCCCGCTCCCTCGCATCCCGTTCTCGATCAGGGTCTTCCTGGCTTGGCGTGGCTGAAATGGCATCCAGGTAGTCGGCAGGAACGCCGGATTCTTTCGCTCCAACGATCACGTGATTCAAATACCACGAGTGAGGCAGCAAAGAGGGATCCGTTGACGTTGCACAGTAGGTGAAAGCATCAACGGAATTGCCGAGAGCATCCGTAACCCTGACCCGCTTTTCATCGTAACCGAAGCCCAAACCCTCAGCTTTATCCAGCGGGCCTTTCTCGCTGCGCGGTATCTCAAACAGCGCGCCAATAACGAAGTCCTCCGGATTGCCGGTAAACAGTGCGTCGCATTTTGCGGATTGGTCTTTCCTGCTCCACTTATGAAACCGAAGGGCGTGATCAAAGAGTGTGAACGTACCGATGCGCTCTGCGCTTGGAACCCTCGCTCTTAATCTGAGGAGTGACATATTCGAGCCGTAGGCAAAGTACTTCATGCTGCCTCCGTGTCCGCGCTGTTCGCTCAGGAACCTGGAATCATAATCTTAGCTAAACCGGGATGGGTCTTTTTTTCCATCTTCAACCTCGGCCTTGCGCGCCTCGGTGCATCTCTGCGTTTCCTTTGAATCCGGCATGCGCCCGGTTCGCTCCAGCCGCTCGTTCACCCACTTGTGATACAGCTTTGCCAGCGCAGGCCGAATTACCGGCAAACCAATCAGCCAGGCAAGCGGTTTCAGCAGCCAGACCCGCGACATCAACAGGATATAGGCATCCAGTTCCCGGTGGATGTTGCCCTGGCCATCTTCCACATGGAGCTCCTGAAGCGCGGATTGCGGGTCTATACCACGTTCCTTCAACTCCTCATCACGGCCGGTGATATCCACCCACTCCACCGATTCGCCGGTCCTGCCCGCGAGTCGTTCATAAAGCCTGCGATCCTTGACACAGCTCGGGCAGGCGCCATCGTAGAACACGCGAAGCTGATCGCCTGGTGCCGTCATCGCTATCCCCTCCTGTTTGCATCGCATTCATCTAACTACACGATAAAGCACTGCGTGGCTCCCGTTAACCCTTCGGATCTCAGACATAACCCTCGAGAGGCTGTACCATCGCCCTGAAATTCCAGGCGCGTTTCGATCACTGTCTGGCTCGCGTGCTTTTCGTTCGTGAGTCTCAGATAGCTCATCGCTTATGGATGACACCGCTATTCAGCCAGCAAACATCAGCACCACACCAAGCCCGTAGAGCACCATGATTGCCAGGCTCTCCGCACCGATTCGTCCCACGCCATAGCGTTCCCGACGTATCAGCCCCATGATCAGGATGGCCGACATCAACAGGGTCAGTGCGACCCAACGTTCCGAATCGAGGGTCATTGCATGGTAGAGCGAGCCTTGCCGGTAAGCGATGTCCGAGGCGGCCATAAACAGCGTATCGAAGGCATTCCCGCCGATGATGCCGGCCACCGCGAGTGTGAGCGCACCCCGCCTTACCGCGGCAACCGACGTGACCAGCTCAGGAATAGACGTACTGATCGCAGTCAGAAGAACACCCACGATTGTCTGGCTCAACCCGGCTTCCGCGCTGATGGTGGTGGCGGCGGGCTCCAACACCAGTCCAGCCACGCCAAGCGTGGCCATAAGCACCAGGAATTCGGTCCAGAGACGGCTCAATGATGGCAAGCTGCTCTCGCTCTCCGGCTCGTCCTGCCGGGTATCGCTAGTAACGGAGGGGTACCACATGGGGTTGTCGCCGGCACCCTGTATGAGCCGGGTGCCATAGAAATAGAAGCCCAGCAGTATCGGGGTAACTGGATGGATGTTCCAGACGGTCACATCCGGCAAGGTCGGCGCCAGAAGGAGCAATGCCAGGAGCGCGATCAGCAGTCCGTTCTGCATCATGTTCGGCGCCGAAGCCGCCGCGTGTTCCAGGTTTGCACGACGGTAGACCATATCGGCAATAGCCAGAAAAAAGGTCTGTACTGCGATGCCCCCGAGAGCATTACTCACAGCCAACTCCGGGTGCCCGCGGTAGGCCGCTGTTACCGAGAGCACCGAACCACTGAGGGACGTCGCGGCCCCCAGAAGCACGGCTCCAGCGGTAGCCTCACCCAGCCCGGTCCGGTCGGCGAGCTGGTCGACCACCCGAGTGATGCGTGTGCCCGCAATCGCAATGACCAGCGCACAGACGCTGAAAACCACAATGCTCTGCGACAGCGACCGGTGTCGTCAGCACTTTTTTCTCATTAACCACTAAACCCAGCTCTCAGGTCCGAGCGCGCCTAACCCCCATAGTGGCGAGACCCAGTGCAAACGTACAACCCATGACAGGGGTTTCCCATGCCCACTTGAACTGTCACGGGCGCGAATCGGTCTCTGTCGCCGCAGCCATCACAGCGGCCCACAACGCCCAAACCGGCGCTCCCCAGTCTTTGCCCAGGTTCTGCTTTCTGCGGCCAAAGAGGGCGACCACTTTATGGGTGCCAGACTGAACACCGCGCCTCAGGTTTATGTTCAGTCTGGTGCGGGAGGGCAGAAGCTTCGGGCTCAAACAGGCCTTGATGAACCAAATGCTAGAAGCAATTGGCCAAATCGTCGCCGGGGCTGCTCTGGAAGAGCCACTTTTCAGCCTCTTTGCAAAAGAGTTGGGAAAGCCTTTTCCGTTTTAAAATCTTTTACACATCAAACCGGCACTATCTCGAATCACTGCTACGCTTAAATAGGAACCTAAATCGAATAAAAGCATGGAGCTAGCCGTGACCAACCGTCCTGACTTCCTCTCTGGTGGGGAACCCGCCCGACTCATCCCAATAGCCGCCGACAGTGCGCGGGAACAGAAATCCGTTTCGGTACTACTTGCGGGCCTCCGCTCCGTCCTGGAACTGCGCCAGGCACTCCTGAAATCCCTGAATGTCAGGGTAGGCACAAATGCCACGCTGGAAGCCTGGACAGAAGTGGTCTTCCAGAACGAGGACAAGAAAGCCGCCAAACAGAAAGACCGGCCGGATGGACTTCTGATTCTCCGCACAGGACGCCGGGAGTGGCGGGCATTGATTGAAGCCAAGGTAAACAACGACACGATCGGTGAGGAACAGGTTTCGCGCTACCTCCAACAAGCTAAAACCCACGGTCTGGACGCTGTAATCACCATCACCAACCAATTCGCAGCACTGCCAACTCATCACCCTGTGAAGCTTCCGAAAAGCGCCACCAAGTCCGTAGCGTTATTCCATTGGTCCTGGGCCTTCATTCGCACTCAGTGTCAGCTTTTACTCAAGAACGACAGCGTTGAAGACGTAGACCAGGTATTCATACTCAGCGAGATACTGCGTTATCTTGAAAGCGACCGTTCCGGCATCAGTCACTTCGACCAGATGAATGCTGAATGGAAAGACGTCGTCAACAAAGTGAAGAGTAATGCTCCACTGGCCAAAACCAGTGATGAAGTCCAGAACACGATTGCAGCCTGGCATCAAGAGCAACGGGATCTTTGCCTCATAATGTCCCGCTTAACCGGTAGTGACGTGTCACTGAAACTGAAAAACGAACACCGGCTAGACCCCGCCAAACGCGTAAAAGACGATGCCGAAGCATTCTGTAAAACACCAATTCTTAATTGTGCACTCAGCATTATCAACGCGGCTGCAGACTTGGACGTGACCGCAGACCTGCAACGGCGAATGATCTACTGCTCTATGCGCCTTACGGCTCCCAAGGACAAACAGAGCACCAAAGCAAGAGTGAACTGGCTCCTGCGCCAACTGAAAAAAACCGAGCCCGCCGGCTTCTACATTCGAGCTACTCGACCCGGTAAAGCAGAAACCACCTACCAGGCCCTGAAAGATTTGCGAGATTCACCGGAGTTGCTGGAATCGGATACATCGAAAACAGCGGCCACTACGCTTGAAGTAGTTTACGAAGTGGATCTCGCTGGAAAGTTCAGTGGCCGGAAGGTGTTTGTCGAGGAGCTAGAAAAAGCAGTGCCTCACTTTTATCAGGAAGCGGGCCAGTCGCTGAAAGCCTGGACACCACCTCCGCCAAAAATTACTAAAACAACACCTTTACCGAATACAGATGATGAGGACGTAGCGCTAGAACAGTAGCTTGTTCGTAGGGAAATCCAGGAACTATTTAATCAGCACGTCATCTTCCCTTGATGACGTTATCATTGGGGCACCCGGCAGCGAACGGTGTCGGCACAGCCCCTTGCTGGTAGGTATACCACAGACTTTACCCACAAAAGCTGTGGATAACTGTGTTGGAAACCTAGGGTTAACTAGGCGACAACCTTGCGCCACGGGGGCTCAGGAAAGTTGATGCAAAAACGGACGATAGCAATGAATCTGCCATGAAAAGAGCGCCGAAACTCAACGGGAGACCATAGAGGCCGTCATTGTACTCACCTTAGTTGGCTATCCTTGCTGCCCCGCCGATTAAAACCGCGTGAAGTCGATTGCTGCTTCTCAAGCGCAGACTGGCAGGCAATGCAAAGCCGCACACCCGGAATGGCCTTGCGGCGAGCTTCAGGAATCGCCCACTCACACTCATCACAATAGCGAGCACTCTCTCCGCCACCAAGCTGGCTCCGTGCCCGTTGCACTTCGTCTTCGACGCTCGCGTCTATCTGATCCTGAACTGCGCCATCCCGTGACCAACCGCCAGCCATAGCGCTCTCCGATCAACAAATGAATAGATTCAGCTTAGGGAACAAGAGGATAAGCTGCCCTCACCTGCCCCATCACAATCCGGGCATCTTCCGGTTTCAGGCCCTGTTTTCGCAACTGCGGCATCACCATTGCGCCCACATCCTTACACCGAGATTGATCAACACCGTGTTTTCTGAAGACATCAGCAATGACCTGCGGCTGGGCACCCGGATTGGCTTTGAGCAGGCTGCCGATTTCGATGGCGCAGGCTTGCTCTTCAGGTGCGGTGTTTTGTTTGCTGCGCCAGATCAGGAAAGCGACGATGGCGGCAAAGATTCCGATGATCAGAAATTTTATTGTGTAGAACCACTGTTTCGGACAGTGACAAGCAGGATAGTTCCAAACCTCTGACCTGTTAAGTCCATCTCCGGTGGAATAGGATAGCAAGCAAACCCAGCCACTTCTCCGCCTGGCATGCAGAGGCTATCAATAGCGAACTGCCGTTGACGGTTGAATGGGATGACAAAAACTGCCGCATAATCACCCATCGGCGAATTGAGGGGGATTGGCCTCCGGTATCTAACCCAGGCGTAAAAAGCATTTTTCTCCGAAACGCTGAATGCGTTCGTTAATGCCTTCCGGCCACGCATGGAAAGGTTGAGCGCCCTCGAGAACTGAGCGCCAAATGCTTACTGCTCCTTCAAGCCACGGTAGTGATCACAAGCCCTATCTCGCTCTCGCGCCAGCCTGGGATCACTATTCCCCATGGCTGCAACTGTCGCTGCATTGCAGGCCTGACGAGCCTCATCCAAACCCGACATCGCTGGTGCCGCCCCAATATTTGCTACTGTGGGTTTGAAAGATATCGCCGCGTTGCAATACATTGTCTGGAACTTCGCTTGCTGCCAGTTACTGGAACTAGTCTGCTTCAATTCCGAACATAGCGCGTTGAACAACTGCGATGCCTTCACGGTGCACTCAGAGAACTGCCCTATCTCCTGCTTATAGTTGGCGCACACACTCTCGGAGCGAACACGCCACATCTGATACTGGTAGGAGATGGGAACTCCCTCATATTCGACAACAACAGGCGTCACCTCAAGATTTCTGGTTTCACTGAAATGATTCGAAACCGTCGACTGCACGGTATTGAGGTAAGCAGTAAAAACATAACTTACTGGGTCCAAGACGTCATACTCCGTTAGCGCCACCGGCAGTGGCTAGACCTTCAGGCAAGATATTCCACGCCAGTATCCGACACTTTCAAAAACTTCTCCTGCACCAGTAGATTAACCGCCTTCTGGATAGCCATTTCATTGCCCTGAATACTCAGGTGAGAGGCAATGTGATTACGAAGGGCTGTGACCTTTTGGGGGCGTTTCTCTCGTGGCTTTGCGGAGAGGTTCTTGATCAACTTCTCCGCATCACCCGTGGCACCCGCCACCTTGACTTGCTTGCACGCCCGCCCACTGGCCTTGATGTGGGCAATCAACGGCGAGAAACCGGTGTCGTTGCTGATCACATCGAACGCGACCGAACGCTCGGCCTGACCGTCATACTTGCCCAGATAGTACGCGAGGTGAAAATCCAGATTATTCGCCTGACAAACTTTCAGCTGAACAACGACCATGTTGATGGGCTTGTCGTATTTTGTTTCCGTGAAGTCCAGCTTGGGCTGTTTTGCTCCAAGAAACACGACGACTCGCTCGTACTCGGAGAGATTCACCTTGCCGAGGTTTCCGATGTTTTCGTAATCAATGAAAGCCCATTTCATATTCGAACGTCCTTGTCAGTGGGATGAATGTAGTGAAAAGTTAAACTTCAGCAAAACTGACAATTTATGGTCGTCATCTTGTGCGCATCTTTACCTGCATCATCTATAAAAATTTCTTTTCACCACCCTCTGGCTTGCTGACTCCTTATAAAGCATAAGCCTAATACACATTAAGTAACGCGAATCTCGCACAGTAAAAGAGTTCGTTTTTTCGTTTCTATTTAAAAGAGGCGTTTCACCTTTTGAAAGTTCTCCCAAAATCGCACCAATACCCATATTTGTCTCTGGGATGGTGCCAGGAAAGTCTTTTCTTATTTGTTTATCAATAATATTAGAGTCAAATTGATGGACTCTAATCCTTGAAATACAATAGATTACTTGATTCCTTCTCGCTACAGAAGTTTCCCTACTATTCAGATGCCCCTCGACTACTTGAAAGCTATGCCTTAGCCCTCCAAGCAGCCAATCTCTGTCCGCTCTTTTCAAAAGTTCACTTTCAAACTTCCACGCGTTATCTTCAATAGCATAAGCTAAAAGTTCACAATATTCATGGACTCTCTGCGCTGTCCCAAGGGTAACGTTCCAAACATGATCAGAAATCTCTTTCAAAGATGCCCCTGTTAAACTAATCTTAAGCTGATGAAAACCCTTTGAAACTATTGACTGAACTTGGCCTGAGTCTAGACCTGAAACTTTATCAATTTCTGTTATTCTATTGGCAACTGATTCAGCGTTTTTCGTTTCTCTGAAATACTGCAAAACGCCATTAGGTATTCCAACAATCAATATATTAATATTGCAAGCGGAGTATCTAGAATCATCGAGCAAAATAACTATATCTGCCAACTCTGTCATCAGCTCTTCAGAAGCGAATATAGATTCCAAATTATCTAGGACGAGTATTTTCTTTTCAGGAGCAACATCATTAAATAATTTAAAAGCTTCAAGCAACGGCTCATCCAAAGCGATTTCATAGTTGCTGGTATTTTTAACTCCTCCTTTAGCAAAATAGGCTCCAATTTCCGCAGCCTTTTCCTCACTAAACCCCAACTTTTTAACAGTTCCAGGTTCAATCAATGTGTTACATATTTCTTTGGTTAGCGAACCCATTCTTGACGCATTAGCGCAGTTCGCCACGACAAACGGAACCCTCATTTCCTCAAGTACCTTTTTATAGAGCCAGGACTTCCCATTCCCGCTCTCTCCGAAAAGGAGAGTGTGCGAATTCCGCTTTATTGCTCTCTGCATTGCCTTTTCAAGTGCAGGTCTGTGCACATACATAGATGTATTAACTTCACTCATGCGTGGCGTGAATACTTCTGTAACATCTTTTCTTGAAATCAATTTTAAATCCCTACCAGTAGACACCGAAAGCAACTAACACCGAGTTCATGAATCTTCTGATGCAACGCCGCGCTGATTTGTCATTCCAATTCTTCCAATATTTGCTCAAATCGCCGAGCAACGTGTTGGTTTGAGCATGCTCTTCTGATTTCTTTCGTTTTTTCTAATTTTTCGCATACCGAAAGAGTCCTCGACTTGTCTGCCTGCAAGATCTCTAAAGACAGAGGCGCTCCGGAGTTGCTATAAAAAACATTGCGATTATATCCTGCGCCATAGCCACCAGGCTCACCGATATAACATAGACATAGCCAAGAACAGTAATCTTCTAATAGATCTTGTGGGCAGTACTTTAATCCACCAACTTCTTTCAAATTTCGTAACAATTCACCATGAGCACTATATTTTGCCCAGTGGTAACCAACTGACTCCATCTGCCCCAAAAACTCTCTAAAAAAGGCATTAATTTGTGCCTTTTTCAGGTAAGGAAATGTACCAGCGGCATGACAGACTCTTACTAAAGCGTGATCGGGAATTCCTCTGGCAATTTTTTCGACATGCTTTCTTGCAGCGTCAAGCAGTACTTCTTTTGAAGTGTATTCGCGCAGTGAGTGAAGTGCGTTATAGCAATTTTGACGCACGATATCAGGCTGCTCCTTGTCCAAAGCTTTTCCTATTAAAAATTTATATATTTCCGATTGCCTGGGAACAGGTGCATGCTTGTAATCTTCAATAATTTCATCACCAACTACAGATGGGTCTGGATTCTCAACAACATCTTTTATGTCGGTAAGTTTTAGCAAATGGACTGGATCTTTTGCTAAAACCACATCAATACAAGTTTTAAACATGTACACACAATCTTCGACTCCAGCCTCATAAACATCATCTTCATGCTCTAAATCTTTTCTAATATCATATGCCCTTGTAATTCTACGATATTCCGGCCTTGACAGAAGTCCCATTCGGTATGCTAGATCGATAGTTCTTGAGACAGAATAGTTCTCTATGTCCTCATGTTTTGACACCGGCGGAAGGCGATGCTGTTTAGCGGCTTCTTCAGCAATATCTAATCCGGCCACAACAATTTTTTCTTTCAGATCGTGTATCGCTGCATTAAAAATTCTTTGGCATGCGCTGCTTGGATCAGCTTTTAAAAGCCTAGTAACTCTCTGGATAAGATTCTTAGCTTTCCATTCGGGACGAATATCCTGAAGTAAGTTAGGCACGCCAGCCGCTTCAACTATTTCCGTGTTTGGGGCAGGGATAATTTCATTTTCAGCCATTGTATCTCTCTACGTTCAACATCAATTGGTCCGCACGTTTAGTTATAGCAGTCACCTGACGGCTATGAACAATTCAACTTCAATCCTTGATACATGAACCTTTTCATATTAATTCAGAATCTTACCCAAAAGTGCCAGGCCTTTGTCATCATCTGGCAACTTCTCTATCCCAATGGCGAAGCCCCCGGCACTTGGGGAATGCCTTGCACCCAAAAAACTCCTTCCCGATCTTCTCTCCGCGCTTCACCGTGCGCTTTACCATCTCACCCTGGCACTTCGGGCACCGTGGCTCACTGCTTTTCTTCGCCGCAATTTCCTTCACATGCGCCACGTGCTCCCGCTGAGTTCTGAACGTAGCCGCCAGCCGCCCGGATTCAATAGCTTCGATCACTTTCTGAACCTCATCATCCGACAGCCGCTGATCGATTTGGGCTTTGATAAAGCGGACATACCCACCACCGTGGGTCACGTTCTCCGGCATGGGCGTTTTAAATGTGGAATCACCCACAAAGACCACTACCGAAAATACCTGTTCATCACTCAGGCCCAACAGGCTTTGCAGTGTCTTCACGTGTTTGTAGTTCTGGTGCAGCGGGTTCTGGAATTTCTGCGAGTGCTTGAAGATCTTCTGCGTCCAATACCGCTGTTTTGCGTTACCGAAGATCCAGCCCTTCATATTCTTGGTTTCCACCACAAACACGCCATACCGGGAGACTATGATGTGGTCGATCTGAGTGGTGCCGTCTTCGGTGGGCAAGGTGACGTTTTTGATGAGGTGGTAACGGGTTTTATCAAGAAACAGCTTTGCGGCGATGTTGACCATGGCTTCGCCGGCCTTGCCTTTGAACCAGGGTGTTCTCAGAATGGGTAACAGGATGAACAGCGGTACGAAATACCAGACTTGATTCGGTAGAGAGTACAGGAGGGTGTTGAATAGCTGGCCGAAGTCCATCGGTTTTCCTTAACAGCTGTCAATCCGTTTCTTATAACTACACACTAACCTACTCTTCAGTAAACTTCCCATACCGTCAAGGTCAAATTTTGTAAACCATATACTGAAAAAGCCGCGCGGTTTCCCGGGCGGCTTTTTCGTTTCTGGAGGACTTACGGTATCAAGCAGCAGCCAGGTACGCCCCCGCCACAGCCAACACACCCCCAACCCCCCGACTAAACCGGCTATCCGCCTTCAACATCAAACTACCCAGCCCACGCCCAACCAGCGTGATGGCCAGCGTGGCGAAGGAGAAGCCTGCCAGGTAAGCCGCCAACGTAGCGCCTTCGGGCATTTCCGCCCCATGCGCGAAGCCGTGAAACAGCATGAACGCACCAACCAGGGTGCCACCCACGGCGGTGGGCAGTTTGGCCAGGGTGGCGATCAGGATACCGGCCACCAATACCGAGAAGGTGATGCCAGTTTCCACGCCCGGCAGGCTCAGGCCGCCCCAGGCCAGGGCGGCGCCGAATATCATGCCACCGATGACGAAGGCGGGGGTGGCGTTTTTCATGAGTTTGCTCTGGCGCACGCTCCAGAAGCCAATGGCGGCCATGGCCAGCAGGTGGTCCAGGCCCAGCATGGGGTGCAGCAGGCCGCTGGTGAAGCCGCCTTCGGTGTGGCCGGGGTGGGCCATGGCGGTGGCGGAGGCGGTCAGCAGCGCAGCGGTGGCGAGAAGTCTTGAAGTCAGTTTCATGGTGTTGCTCCTGGTGGTTCTGTAATCGTATTGGTTCGTTTGCTCAGGCCATTTCGGCCAGTTTTTCAGGACGCCTTTCAGGCAGCATGCCGCGCTCCAGAATGAAGCTGATGATGGTGTCCAGCCCTACCCCGTCGTACAGGTTGGTGAACACGAAGGGGCGTTCGCCGCGCATCTTTTTGCTGTCCCGCTCCATTACGTCCAGGGAGGCGTGTACCTGTTCGGCAATGTCGATCTTGTTGATGATCAGCAGGTCGGACTTGGTGATGCCGGGGCCGCCTTTGCGGGGGATCTTGTCGCCGGCAGACACGTCGATCACGTACAAGGTGAGGTCGCTCAGTTCCGGGCTGAAGGTGGCGGAAAGGTTGTCGCCGCCGGATTCCACCAGCACCAGTTCCAGGCCGGGGTGACGGCTTTGCAGGTCGTCGATGGCGGCCAGGTTCATGGAGGCATCCTCGCGTATCGCTGTATGGGGACAGCCGCCGGTTTCCACGCCCAGAATGCGGTCTGCGGCCAGGGCTTCGTGGCGCAGCAGGAAGTCGGCGTCTTCCCGGGTGTAGATGTCGTTGGTGACCACGGCGATGTCGTAGTGGTCCCGCAGGGCTGTGCATAGCTGGCGCAGCAATGCGGTTTTACCAGACCCGACCGGGCCGCCGACGCCTACTCTCAGACAATGTGTCATGGCTGTATCTCCTTGATGTTTATATTCAGCTTCTGAAAAGCCGTGAATACTGGGTTTCATGCAGGGCACTGCCGAGCGCGAGGCCCGGCAGGATGGGCCCGAGTTCGTGGTCTTGCCGTGCCAGCGCCTGGTCGGTGGCAATCACCAGTGCCGGGCGCAGTTGTTCGATAATCCGTTGGGCGGCGGTGTGGCCCAGGGGCAAGGCTTTGCAGGCCACCGCCAGCTGGTTTTCCAGCCAGGCCCAGGCAAAGCCCAGCAGGGTTTGCCGCACCGGAACCCGGCGCACCTGGGCGGCCCAGGCAAACAGGGTGATGTAGCCGGACTCGGCCGGAATCAGGGTTTGGTCCGGTAACAGGTTGAGGTTGCCCAGCAGGGTTTTCAGGGCACCGCCCAGGCGGGTGTCTTCGTCGCTCAGTTCGGCGGTTTCCCGGGTGGCGTGCAGCCACTGGTTCCAGTGCGCGATGGTGGCGCCGTCGTCGTTCGCCCAGGCGGTTTGCAGCCGGGCCAGTAATGGCAACTCGCACCGGCTGAGGCCGTCTTCCAGCACGCCTTCAATCCACTGGGCCAGTTCCGCTTCGTTGTTCACCCAGCCCAGTTCAAAGGCGCTTTCCAGGCCCTGAGACCAGGCAAAGGCGCCGATGGGCAAAGCCGGGCTGACCAGCTGCATCAGCCCCAGCAAGGCCAGGTCGCCGCCGGGTTCGCCCTCACCGGCCATGGCTGCCGGCTCAGTGGGTGTGTTTGTGGTCGTGAGCATGGGTATGTCCAGCAGCGTGAGTGTGGTCATGGCTTTCACCGTGCGAATGCGCGTGGGAATGGCCATGGCTATGACCGTGCGAATGGCCCTGCCCGGCCTGGTTATAGGCGCCTGGTTCCGGGTCGAAGGTGGCGGTGTGGTGCACCACGGTGGCGCCCAGGCGTTCGGCCAGTTCTTCCAGTACGTGGTCGGGCGGGAAGCGCACCCACCCCATGCGCTCGTCTTCACCGATCGCACCGCCGGAGCCAATTTGGAGGGAAACGTGCCGGTTGCCCAGGTGGTAACACAAGCGCGCCAGCGGCAGGCCGGTTTCTACGCGGGCGGTGACCACCGGCTCTTCCGCGGCGCGAATGCGGATGATCTCGCCGGATTTCGCTTCCAGCAGGTCGCCGTCTCTCAGCACCGGGCCGCGGTCCAGAAACAGGCCCACGTCCAGGTTGGTTTCGGTGGTGGCCCGCAGGCGGCCGCGAATGCGCAGTTCGTAGGGCAGCACCAGGTTGTCGTGGATTTCGCTGGCGTCTACGTGGGTGATGCGTTTAGTCAGTTCCAACATGGTTGTCTCCAGTGTCCGGCTCGGAACAGCTTTAAGCTGTCTCGATTAAAAAAGGTGATAACGCTGGGCCAGGGGCAGCTCGGTCGCCGGCTCGCAGGTGAGCAGTTCGCCGTCGGCGTGCACTTCGTAGGTTTGTGGGTCTACGGTCAGGTGCGGGCAGGCGTCGTTCAGTTTCATGTGCTGTTTACGCACGTCCCGCACGCCTTTGCAGGCAGAGAGCGGGCTGTCCAGGCCCAGTTCCTCACCAATGTTGGCGTCCAGCGCGGCCTGGCTGACGAAGGTCAGGCGGGTGGCACTGGCGGCCTTGCCGAAGGCGCCGAACATGGGGCGGTAATGCACTGGCTGCGGTGTGGGGATAGAGGCATTCGGGTCGCCCATGGGGGCGGCGGCAATCATCCCGCCCTTGAGGATGCAGGCCGGCTTTACGCCGAAGAAGGCCGGGCTCCACAGCACGAGGTCCGCCAGTTTGCCCACTTCAACAGAGCCCACATCATGGGCGATGCCGTGGGTGATGGCGGAGTTGATGGTGTACTTGGCGATGTAGCGTTTGGCGCGGAAGTTATCGGCGCCGCGCTCCTGGTCTTCCGGCAGCAGGCCTCGCTGCACTTTCATCTTGTGGGCGGTTTGCCAGGTTCGGCAGATTACCTCGCCCACCCGGCCCATGGCCTGGGAGTCGGAGGAGATCATGGAGATCACGCCCATGTCGTGCAGGATGTCTTCCGCCGCGATGGTTTCCCGGCGGATGCGGGAATCGGCGAAGGCGACGTCTTCCGGGATGTTCGGGTCCAGGTGGTGGCACACCATCAGCATGTCCAGGTGTTCGTCGATGGTGTTCACGGTGTAGGGCCGGGTCGGGTTGGTGGACGACGGCAGTACATAGTCTTTGGAGCAGGCGGTGATGATGTCCGGAGCGTGGCCACCGCCGGCGCCTTCGGTGTGGAAGGTGTGAATGCAGCGGCCTTTGAAGGCGGCCAGCGTGTCTTCCACAAAGCCGGATTCGTTCAGGGTGTCGGTGTGGATGGCCACCTGAATGTCGTACTGGTCGGCGACGGTCAGGCAGTTGTCGATGCTGGCCGGGGTGGTGCCCCAGTCTTCGTGCAGTTTGAGGCCGATCACGCCGGCTTTTACCTGCAGCTCCAGCGCCTCCGGCAGGCTGGCGTTGCCCTTGCCCAGGAAGCCGATGTTCATGGGCAGGCTGTCCACGGCCTGCAGCATCTTGCCGATGTGCCAGGGGCCGGGCGTGCAGGTGGTGGCGTTGGTGCCGGTGGCCGGGCCGGTGCCGCCGCCGAGCATGGTGGTCACGCCGCTCATCAGGGCTTCTTCCACCTGCTGGGGACAGATGAAGTGGATGTGGGGGTCGATGCCGCCAGCGGTGAGAATCTTGCCTTCGCCGGCAATGATTTCAGTGCCGGGGCCGATGACGATGGTCACGTCTGGCTGGGTGTCCGGGTTACCGGCCTTGCCGATGGCGGCGATGCGGCCTTTCTGGATGCCTACATCGGCTTTGACGATGCCCCACCAGTCGAGGATAAGGGCGTTGGTGATCACGGTGTCCATCACGGCGTCGTCGCAGCGCTGGCTCTGGCCCATGCCGTCTCGGATGACTTTGCCTCCGCCGAATTTTACTTCGTCGCCGTAGTGGGTATGGTCTTCTTCTACTTCTATCCACAGCTCGGTGTCGCCCAGGCGGACGCGATCCCCAACGGTCGGGCCGTACATGTCGGCGTAGGCTTGTCTGCTGATTTTCATTTCGTGTCCTCCAACGGCCCCATCACTTCCGCCCGGAAGCCATAGATTTCGCGCGTTCCGGCAAACGGAATCAGCGTCACGGATCGGGTCTGGCCGGGCTCGAAACGAATGGCGGTGCCGGCGGCCACGTCCAGGCGGTAGCCGCGGGCCTTGGCGCGGTCGAAGTCCAGGGCGGGGTTGGCTTCGGCGAAGTGGTAGTGGGAGCCGATTTGCACCGGGCGGTCGCCGGTGTTGCCGACGTCCAGCTGGATGCGTTCGCGGCCGGCGCAGAGTTCGATGTCGCCGTCTTTGAGTTGGTATTCACCGGGGATCATGTGTCTGCTCCTTAGACGATGGGATTGTGGACCGTCACGAGTTTCGTTCCGTCCGGGAAGGTGGCTTCCACCTGCACTTCGTGCACCATGTCAGCCACGCCGTCCATCACGTCTTCGCGGGTGAGGATTTCCGTGCCGGCGCTCATCAGTTCGGCCACGGTGCGGCCTTCGCGGGCGCCTTCCATGATTTCGGCGCTGATCAGGGCCACGGCTTCGGGGTAATTCAGTTTCAGGCCTTTGGCTTTGCGGCGTTCGGCCAGCAGGGCGGCGGTGAACAGCAGCAGCTTGTCTTTGTCTCTGGGGGTGAGTTCCATGGATGACTCCGTTGTCTCTTATGCGTCAGGTAAGCCAGATTCTGGGTGTGTGGGCCGGTACGCTGGCGAGCATGGGGCGCAGCAGGTGCCAGGCCTGTTCGCACAGGGCCCAGGCATCGTTGCGTTCGGTCCCCAGGTAGCGCAGGAGCAGCACGCCCCGGCGCCGGGTGACGGCCCAGCGGTTGTGGTCTGGTAACTGTGCTCTCAGCAATTCGATGGCGGCGGCTTCGTCGTCCAGCCCGACCGCCCAGAGGGTGGCCTGTACAGTGGCGCCACCCTGGCCCCAGGGGCCGTTGAACCGGCGGTGTTTCGGGTCCAGCAGCTGGCGCTCCAGCCACAGCGGCTGGCCGTCCAGGCTTAAATGGAAACGCTGTTCCAGTTCGCCGGTGGCAAACGGCAGGTCGCTGGCCGGGCGGCCCAGCGCGAGCACTTCCCAGCCCAGGGTGCGGGCGCCGGCTGCCAGTTCAATGGTGGTGGTTTGCAAACCACGGGAGCCGTCGAAGGCGATGGTTTCCTGGGGCAGGTATTCCAGAATCCCGTCTTTGGCTACCTGCAACCGGGTGTGCTGGCCCCAGGCCACGCCATGGCTGTCGGCCTTGTACAGTTTCGCCGCGGCCGGGGTGGTCAAAAGCGCGTGGCCACCTTCGGCCACAGAGGCGTCGATGCGCAGTTCGTCGCCGCTCACCAGGCCACCCGGGGGATGCAGCAGGTACACATGGCAGCAGCCGGTTTTGCCCTCCGGGTAGAAGGGGCGCTGCACCCGCAGGGGGCCATGGTGGCGCCGGCGCACCAGCCGGGTTACCGGCGCAGGTTCGCTCTCGGCGCGGGCTTCAAACCCCAGTTCCAGGGCCGCCGCCCAGCGCCGTTCGGTGTCGAAACGGTGGCCGGAGGCGTGGCGGTCGATGGCTTGATAGGCGGTCATACGGTCAGGTGCTGTTTGATGAGTTCATCGGTCAGCCCGGCAATGTCGCCTTCGGCCACGCGCCGGCCCCGGTCGAGGATGGCGAAGCGGTCGGCGTATTTGCGGGCGAAGGGCAGTTTCTGTTCCACCAGCAGCACGGTCAGGCCGTCTTCTTCAATCAACCGTCGAATCACCTCGCCAATCTGGGCCACGATGTTGGGCTGAATACCCTCCCCCGGCTCATCGAGGATCAGCAGGCGCGGCTCAATCACCAGCGCCCGGCCAATGGCCAGCTGTTGCTGCTGGCCACCGGAGAGGTCGCCGCCCCGGCGGTGTTTCATTTCTTTCAGCACCGGAAACAGCTCGTATATGCGCTCGGGGATTTGCTTGCTGCCATCGGCCCGCACCGCCAGACCGGTGCGCAGGTTTTCCTCCACGGTCAGCAGCGGGAAGATCTGCCGGCCCTGGGGCACGTAGCCGATGCCCAGGCGGGAGCGGTCTTCGATTTTCTTTTTGGTGAGTTCCACATCCCGGGCAAACTCGATGGAACCGCTTTTCACGGTTTCCTCGCCCATGATGCATTTCATCAGCGTGGTCTTGCCCACGCCGTTGCGGCCCATCACGCAGGTACACTGGCCCTGGGGCACGTCCAGCTCCAGGTCCCAGAGGGTGTGGCTTTCGCCGTAGAACTGGTTGAGCTTTTCAATCTTGAGCATCAGGCCTCCTCCCCCAGATATACCTTGATCACGTCCGGGTCGTTGGAGACCTGGTCCATGGTGCCTTCGGCCAGCACGCTACCCTGGTGCAGTACGGTGACTTTGCGGGCGATGGAGCGCACAAAGCCCATGTCATGTTCCACCACCACCACGGACTGTTTGCCCGCGAGACTGGTGAGCAGTTCAGCGGTGCGTTCCATTTCCTGTTCGGTCATGCCGGCCACGGGTTCGTCCACCAGCAGCAGCCGGGGTTTCTGCATCAGCAGCATGCCGATCTCCAGCCACTGTTTCTGGCCGTGGGAGAGGATGCCGGCGGGCTTGTCGCGCAGCGCCTGCAAACCAATCATTTCCAGGATTTCGTCAATCCGGTCCCGGTATTCCGCGGTCATGATGGCGGTCAGGGTGGGCAGGATGCGTTTGTCGGCGGCCATGGCCAGTTCGAGGTTTTCGAACACAGTCAAAGCCTCGAACACGGTGGGCTTCTGGAACTTGCGGCCAATGCCCAGGGTGGCAATATCCGGCTCGTTCATGCGCAGCAGGTTGTGGCGGCTGCCAAACCACACCGAGCCGGTATCGGGCCGGGTTTTACCGGTGATGATGTCCATCATGGTGGTTTTACCCGCCCCGTTAGGGCCGATGATGCAGCGCAGTTCGCCGTCGTCGATGGTGAGGTTGAGGTTGTTGATGGCCTTGAAGCCATCGAAGCTCACGCTCACGTCTTCCATGTACAGGATCGGGCCGTGGCGCACGTCAACCGGCGAGGCCACGGGGGTGAGAAACTCAAATACCTGATCCCGGTTGGCAAGTTGTTCAAAGATGCTCATGCGGTGGCCTCCTGAGCGCCGGGTTGGTCCTCGTCCTTCTGGCGGCGTTTCTGCAACAGCCCGGCAATGCCCTTGGGCAGGAACACCGTCACCAGCACGAACAGCGCGCCCAGGGCGAACAGCCAGGCGTCCGGCATGATGCCGGTGAACACGGTCTTGGCGTAGTTCACCAGCAAGGCGCCGATAACCGCGCCATACAGGGTGGCGCGGCCACCGAGGGCAACCCACACCACGATTTCGATGGAGAACAGCGGCGAGAATTCGCTGGGGTTGATAATGCCCACCTGGGGCACGTACAGCGCGCCGGCCACGCCCGCCAGCATGGCGGAGACCACGAACACGAACAGCTGCACCCGTTCCACCCGGTAGCCGAGGAACCGGGTACGGGCTTCAGCGTCGCGGCAGGCCACGCTGACCCGGCCCAGCTTGCTGGTCACAATGGCACGGCACACGACATAGCCCACTGCCAGCGCGATGCCGGTTGCCAGGAACAGGCCAAGCCGGGTGGCATCGCTGCGCAGGTCGAAGCCGAGGATGTCTTTGAAGTCGGTCAGGCCGTTGTTGCCACCGAAGCCCATCTCGTTACGGAAGAATGCCAGCATCAACGCAAAGGTCAGCGCCTGGGTGATGATGGACAGGTACACGCCGGTTACCCGGGAGCGGAAAGCCAGGAAGCCGAACACCAGCGCCAACAGGCCCGGGGCCAGCAGCACCATGATGAAGGCGAACCAGGCCATGTCGAAGCCCTGCCAGTACCAGGGCAGCTCCTGCCAGTTCAGGAACACCATGAAGTCTGGCAATACAGGATCGCCATACACGCCGCGATCCCCAATCTGGCGCATCAGGTACATGCCCATGGCGTAGCCGCCGAGGGCAAAGAAGGCGCCATGGCCCAGGCTGAGAATGCCCAGATATCCCCACACCAGGTCCACTGCCACCGCCAGCAGCGCGTAACAGAGGTATTTGCCCAGCAGGGTAACGGTGTAGGCGCTTACGTGCAGGGCACTGTCTTCCGGCATAAACAGGTGCAGGAAGGTAACCACCACCAGGGCGGCGAACAGCACACCGAGGAAAAGCTGGGTGGAACGCTCCTGGAAGGGCCGGAGCAGCCAGGTTTGTGATGTCGCCATAACTCAGCCCTCCGCCGCACGGCCTTTCTGCGGGAATAGCCCGCGTGGCCGCTTTTGAATAAACAGGATGATCAGCACCAGCACCATGATTTTGGCGAGGACCGCCCCCGCCCAGGGTTCCAGCAGCTGGTTGATGGTGCCCAGGGAAAGCCCGGCAATGAGGGTGCCCCAGAGATTGCCCACGCCACCGAACACCACCACCATGAACGAATCGATGATGTAGTTCTGGCCCAGGTTGGGGCCGACGTTGGTGATCTGCGACAGGGCCACGCCCGCCAGCCCGGCCACGCCGGAGCCCAGGGCGAAGGTCATGATGTCCACTTTGGTGGCTTTGATGCCCATGGAGCGGGCCATGGCCCGGTTCTGGGTAACAGCACGGACTTCCAGCCCCAGGCGGGTCTTGCGCATGATCAGCATCAGCCCGGCGAATACCACCAGGGCAAAGCCGATCACGTACAGGCGGTTCAGGGTGAGAGACAGCGCCTCGTTCACCATGATCGAGCCGCTCATCCACTCGGGCGTAACCACGGTGCGGTTGAGGGGGGAAATCACGGTACGCACCAGTTGCTGAAGAATCAGGCTGATGCCGAAGGTGGCCAGCAGGGTTTCCAGCGGGCGGCCTTTCAGGTACTGGATAACGCTGCGCTCGATGGCGATGCCCGCCAGTGCTGCCACCAGGAAACCGGCCGGGATGGACAGGATCAGGGCCAGGCCGGGCTGGCCCGGGAACAGCTGCTGCATGCCCCAGGTGGTGTAGGCACCGAGCATGATCAGCTCGCCATGGGCCATGTTGATCACGCCCATCACACCAAACGTGATGGCCAGACCAATGGCGGCCAGCACCAGTACCGAGCCGAGAGACAGGCCAAAATACAGGGTCTCGGCAGCGCGGTTGAGTTTCAGTTTCTGTTCAATGCTGGCCAGGGCTTTTTCGGCCGCCGCCGCCAGCGCGGGGTCATCACTGTTCACAGCATTATTCAGGGCGGCACGCACGATCGGGTTCAGGCTGCCGGACAAAGTGGCTACCGCCTCAACATCGCCCTGCTCCACCTGATAAATGGCCAGGGCATTGGTGAGCATGTCACGCACCTGGCCGTTGTCTTCCACCTGCAAACGGGCCTGGAGCTGGGTGGCCAGCGCTTCATTCACTTCGCCCAGCAGATTGCGCGCAGCATCGAGGCGTTGGCCTGGGTCGGCCACGGTCAGGTCGATCACCGAGAGGATGCCCTCGATGTCGGCCCGCAGGGCGTTGTTCACCCGCAGGCTTTGCAGATCCCGGCGCGACATTTCACCCAGGTCTTCGCCGGTCAGGGCGTCGGCGATCTGCCAGTTACGGCCCCGGTTATTAACCACAATTACCAGGGCACCGGTGTCTTCAATCATCGCGAGTTTGCCGTCGCGAACGGCTTCCAGCCAGCCCCGGGCGCGTTCATCGCCGGTTTCGGAGAGGGCTTTGAGTAAGTCGGTTTTTTCAGCTTGCCCGGCTTCTACGAGCCGTTTCAGCAGCGCTTCGGGCGCATTCGTCTGCGCTTGGGCATTCGCCAGTGTGGCCCCTAGGGCCAGACAGACAGCCAATACCATCCTGGCGAGCAATCGGTGAATGCTCATGATTCATTCCTGTTGGCTTGGGAATTCGGGAGCGGTGCCGGGCAGGCTCAGGCCTGCCCGGCTGTGCCCGGTTGGAGCTTAGTTGGAGGCCACGTCAGCCGAGCCACCACCGCACTTGCCGGTGACCACGTTGAAGTTGCCGCAGCGCAGAGGCGCTCGCCAGTCACTGATCAGGTCCTTGGAACCTGGCAGGAAGTCAGACCAGGCATCGCCAGCCACGGTAGACGGGGTTTCCCAGACCACGGAGAACTGGCCGTTGTCCTGGATCTCTCCAATCAGCACCGGCTTGGTGATGTGATGGTTCGGCATCATGGTGGCGTATCCGCCGGTGAGGTTCGGTACGCTCACACCGATGATGGCGTCTTTCACTTCATCCACGTCGGTGGTGCCGGCTTTCTTCACCGCTTCAACGTACATGTTGAAACCGATGTAGTGGGCTTCCATCGGGTCGTTGGTCACGGCGGCATCGTCGCCCTTGTAGGCAACCCAGGCGTCGATGAAGTCGTAGTTGGCGTCGTTATCCACGCTCATGAAGTAGTTCCAGGCAGCCAGGTGGCCAACCAGCGGAGCGGTGTCGATGCCGGAGAGTTCCTGTTCACCCACGGAGAACGCAACCACGGGAATGTCGGTGGCGGAAATGCCCTGGTTGCCCAGTTCACGGTAGAAGGGCACGTTGGCGTCGCCATTGATGGTGGAAACCACGGCGGTCTTCTTGCCGGCGCTGCCGAACTTCTTGATGTCAGACACGATGGTCTGCCAGTCAGAGTGGCCGAAAGGCGTGTAGTTGATCATGATGTCGCCGGCGGCCACGCCTTTGTCTTTCAGGTAGGTTTCCAGAATCTTGTTGGTGGTGCGCGGGTAAACGTAATCCGTGCCCGCCAGAACCCAGCGCTCAACCCCCAGGTCGTTCATCAGGTAATCCACCGCGGGAATCGCCTGCTGGTTGGGCGCCGCACCGGTGTAGAACACGTTTTCAGACGATTCCTCGCCTTCGTACTGAACCGGGTAGAACAGCAGGCCATTCAGTTCCTCTACCACCGGCAGAACGGATTTACGGGACACCGAGGTCCAGTTACCGAAGATAACGTCGACCTTTTCTTTCTCCAGCAGCTCACGGGCTTTCTCGGCGAACAGCGGCCAGTTGGAAGCCGGATCAACCACCACCGGCTCGAGCTGGCGGCCAAGTACGCCACCGGCTTCGTTCTGCTTTTCGATCAGCATCAGCATGGTGTCTTTCAGTGCGGTTTCACTGATGGCCATGGTGCCGGACAGGGAATGGAGAATACCCACCTTGATGGGATCTTCGGCGGCAACAGAATTCAAAGAGACAGACAGCGCCAATGCAGAGAGGCCCAGTTTCACGTGTTTTTTGATGCTCATGTTGTGCGTCCTTTTCGTTGGTTTTGGGTCGTCAAACGCAAACAGCCAATTGCATTCGCCGTTCCAACAACCAAAAAAGCACTTACAAAACATAATGTTAAATAACAAGAAACATGCCCGGACCGGCTCTGCAATGAATTGGTGCGCCGTTTCAGGCCTCAATCCGGTGCCTCGGCCAACCCGCCGCCCTCAATTGGTGCAGAGCAGGCAAATCCCACTGCACCATCTGGTAGCGCGCTGATTTTCAGGCAATAAATTGCCCGAAAAAACACCCTGAAAACAATGAATTCCGGTCCAGCTTAACACTCACAGTGGTGTGGGATATCTCGCACAAACCGTCTGGCGGATGTCCGGTTTCCCGAAATTTTATCTTCCGTAGACTAAATAATGTCAGGGATGACAAGCCAGCATGGACGTTGGCTTACGGATAACAACTCCACGGATTCGGAGTTGCCTGCTGGATAAGGGCTACAGGGATGACTGCAAGGATGAAGCGCACAGGATGATGCGCAGCCTGATGGATCAGGCAGGGGTCAGCCACGGAATTTGGGGACTACACGGACAGTAGTCCCTTTCCGTGCACTAACCCTCCCTCGCACCCACGTCCCCCTTTTATTCTGCACCGTTTCGAATCACCAACACTCTCAATGGGTTGTCGTGCCTGACTGTTCATAACAACGTTATTACAATCAGGAGATCACCAATGAAACCAACCTCATTTCTGGCCACCCTTGTTCTGTTTTTCAGCCTGATCACTGGCTCTGCCGCCTTCGCCAGCGAGCAGCCCGCCGTGAACATCAACACCGCAGATGTAGCCACTCTGGCGTCTCTGAGCGGTGTCGGTGAGAGCAAAGCCCAGGCCATTATTGACTACCGCGAAGCTAACGGCCCCTTTGCCAGCATTGAAGCACTGGCCGATGTGAAGGGTATTGGCGCGCGTACGGTTGAAAAGAACGCCGACCGCCTCGCCGTGAAATAAGCCCCGGGGCAGCCTCGCTGCCCCTCTCCTTTCCCTTATGGCGCCACGCACTTACCGCTGATACCCTTGCCTGTTTGTTTCTCCAACCGGCAGTTTGTCATGATCCACGGAGCACTTCTTATTGCCCTGGCCTCTTTGCTCTGGGCCACTACAGGGATTGTCGCCAAGTTTCTGTTCAACGGTACGGAACTGGAGGCCATCACCCTCGGTTTTTTACGCCTGGTGGTTGCGCTGCCATTCTTCTGGCTACTGATGCGGCGCGAGCAGCGGCAGCTGGTGGCCCGCAATCCCGGCCAGACGGTACCCGGTAGCTCTTTGCGTTCGCTCAGCGGCAAGGCCATGCTCACCCTCACCGCCCTGGGGCTGTTCCAGGCGTTCTATCAGGGCAGCTATCTGCTGGCGGTGGATCTGACCGGGGCTGGCATTGCCACCCTGATATCCCTGTGCCTGCCACCGGTACTGGTGGCTATTCTGGCTGCCCCATTGCTGGGCGAGAAACCAGGGCTGCTTACTATCCTGGCCGCGATTGCCGCGATTCTGGGCACGGGCATGCTGGTAGTCAGTGACATGGACACCGCCGGCACCCTGCGACTGGCAGGCATTCTGATGGCGCTGCTGGCGGCGGCGGTATACACCGGCTTTACCCTGACCAGCCGCTACAACTCAACGGGCACACCGGTGTTTACCACCGCCTTTATCTGCTTTGGTACCGCCGCACTGCTGCTGTTGCCCGTGGTGGCCATGAGCGGCGGCTTTGCGGGGCTGGAGACGATGGGGCTAAAGCACTGGCTGATGGTGCTTTACATCGGCGTGGTGCCCACCTGCATTGGCTATCTGCTGTTTTTTACCGGGATGAAATCCACGCCGGCGACGGTATCCAGCATTGTCGTCGTGCTCGAACCTTTGTTTATTGCCTTGCTGGCCTGGCTGATTCTGGGAGAGGAACTGGGGCAGATTGGCGTTGCGGGCGCATTCATTCTGACGGTGGCGGTGATTGTCGCCTCGCGCTATGGCAAGGCGCCCGGCGCCAGCCAGGAAAGCTGAACGCCGGGATCAGAAACAGCGTAGTGATCAGCTGTCCTTGCGCTGTTTCTCCAGCATGTCTGGCTGCAGGATTTCAATCCAGTAGCCATCCGGGTCTTTGATGAACGCCAGGCCTTTCATTTTGCCGTCGTCCGGCTTTTTCACGAATTCCACGCCCAGCTTTTCGAAGCGCTCACAGGCAGCGTAGACATCGGGCACGGCAATGCCGATGTGGCCGAAGCCCTGGGGCTCATCATTGCCGTTGTGGTAGGCAAAGTCGGCATCGTCTTCGGTGCCCCAGTTATGGGTAAGCTCCAGCATCGCTTCCCGGCCAAAGGTGTAGGTAGTGCGGTGGCCATCATCGTTTGGCACAAACTGGGCCTGCTTGTCGTCCAGATAGCCCAGGAAGTAGAGCGTGAACTTCATTTCCGGGAAATCCAGCTTGCGAACCAGGCGCATGCCCAGTACCCGGGTGTAGAAGTCCATGGAACGCTCAGGCTCCTTGATGCGCATCATGGTCTGGTTAAAGACATAGCCTTCGGTTTCGGGAACGGGGTCATCGTACAGGCCCGGGGCCTGCTCAAAATGCTTGGGCATGTTGGCTTCCCTTTCAGTTCAAGGATTCGAACCCTATACCTTTGTGCGACCCACGGTAATTTCAAGAGCAAAAAAGACCCCACGGGCCAGAGACAGGTACCCGCAGGGCGTTAATGCCGACCGAAGCCGGCGTTCTTCAGAGACACTCTGAAGTTGGTCTGGCGTCCGAAGACGCCAATTGGGAAAGCCTGAAAGCGTCAGGATTGCAGCTGATGCTCCTCCCCTCGGTAATAGGCTTCCACTCTCGGATTCATAACCTTGCGCCAGAGTGGCGGGAAGCATGCCAGCACCACCATGGTGGCGTAACCGGCAGGAAGCTGGGGTGCAATTTCATGATGGCGCAGGACCTGGTAACGACGCTTGGCGTAGGCGTGATGGTCGCTGTGACGCTGTAACTGAAACAGGAACACATTAGTCAGAAAGTAATTGCTGTTCCAGCTATGCTCCGGTGTTGTTCGTTCATATCGACCGTTTTCAAGCTTGCGACGATGCAGGCCGTAGTGCTCCAGATAATTGACGATCTCAAGAAGCGTGAACGCGATAAAGCTCTGGCCCAGGAAAAACAGCGCCCCCAGCCAGCCGAACGCGACACTGAACACAACCAGCAGCAGCGCACTGATTCCGTACCACCAAATTAACTCATTGCGCCAGCTGACTGGAGCATGACCTTTGCGTTTGAGGCGCTCTGCTTCAAGCTTCCAGGCATTCAGAAAGTTGTGCACGTATGCGTGTGGTAAAAAGCTGTAGAGCGACTGATTGTAGCGGGAAGATGAGGCATCCTCTGGTGTAGAAACATGCACGTGATGGCCACGAATGTGCTCAACCTTGAACCCGGCATAACAAACCATGGAAAGCAAAAATCCGCCGGCCCAGGTTTCGAGTTTGTCGTCTTTATGAATCAGTTCATGGGCCACATTGATCCCGAGACCGCCGACGATACCGATGGATACAACCCAGCCAAGGGCGCCCACCAGGCTGAAAACGCCGGAGGCCAGTACCCAGACACCCCATCCCAATAACGCTGCATAGGCGACGACCCAGATCAGGGTCACGGCCCGGTAATACTTTTCCTGATTAAGCCGCGGCACATCGGATTGTTCATCAGGATTCAGAGCGTCTTTTCCGAGCATCAGATCAAGCAGAGGGATAATGCCAAACACAACCACGGGGACGCCCCAGGAGAAGGCGTTGACCAGACCGGTGCTTTCCCCCACAGCCAGTAATAACGGAGGCAACACCAACGGAATCATCGCAATGAGGTAGCTGTATTTTTTAAGGGTTAACAACAGCCGGCGGCGACCGGCTTCTGTACTGAAAGTGATGGACTCTGAGCTCATGGTTGCTCCTTTTTGTAGGAATCGGAACCGGGCGTTTGATGAGACCCCAGCCTCCATGCATTATTGTCTAACAATATTGCAGTCGTCAAATAAAATGTTATTCTGGAGATGACAAGGTTCACGAACCGGATATCTTCCGCCGGACCATCCCTGACCCGTTACAGGCTGTGATAGACTCATGCGCATTTCCACGACTGCCGGTGCTTTGCCCTCCTTAGCCAACCGGCTTGTTAAACCTGTTCAGAGAGCTCTTATGGATTTTCAGGTGCCCAACACTTTGGCGGAGCAGATCGCCAACTATCTGGCAGAGCGAATCATGACCGGCCAGGTTCCCCCCGGAGAACGCATTCAGGAGGCCACCCTGGCCTCGGAACTCAAAGTGAGCCGGGCATCGGTGAAAGAGGCGCTTTACACCCTGGAGCGTTGGCACCTGGTGGAAATCACGCCGCGGAGAGGGGCTTCCGCAACCCAGCTGAATGCCGAGTACGCGGCAGAGCTTTACGACGTCTACATGCATTTGCTGATGATGCTGGCTTCGCGCCTGTGCGAACGTTGGAAGGAATCCGATAGAGACCGGGTACTGGCCGCGGTATCTCAGGTGGTCGAGCGCATACAAGAACCCCAACCCGACATCACCCGGGTGGTGGAAGCCAGCTTCAACGTGATGGAAGCCTGCTGTGAGGTTGTCGCCAACCCCTACCTGACCGAGGCCTTGTCCAACTTCAAGCCTGCCGTAAGCCGTGCCTATTATCTCGGAGCAGACCGCTATCGCCAGGGCCTCGCGACCACCAGCACATTTTTCTCGGAGTTGCCGCAGGCGGTGTTGGCGAGGGATGCGACCAAAGCCACTGAGCTGATCCGGGGCTTCGCTGAACATCAGAAAAACCTCATCCGCCAGGCACTGGATTGAAACACCGGTCACGACTGTTCAGGTTGTGACCAGCCTCACAGATCACCCCCGCCTTCAGGCTTAAAGTAACAATGTGTAACTTTTAACGACCGCAGCTCTGGTTATGTTGTCCCTGCGGCTGATCAGCACACGTCAGGTGTTCTGAAGCAATCAATAACAACAAATCGTCGAACGAACCGGGGCCAACATGTCTTTTCTCATTCCTGAGGCCAGAAAATCCCTCGCCTGCCTGAGTCTGATGGCCGGTGCCTCATTAGCCGTGCCTGCCATGGCCGAGTTCCAGCCGCTGGATGACACAACCCTGGCGGGTGTGACTGGCCAGGCCGGTGTAACCATTGAACTGGAAACCAAGCTCAATATTGATCACCTGATTTGGACCGATGAAGGCTCCCTGGGGATCAACGGCCTGAGATTGTCCGGCCAGAACGATACCGTGCTGGACAACATGAAGCTGACGATTGATATCGCGGGCAGTGGCGAAGTTCTGGAGCACGGTTTCTCCGAGATAGCACGCCGCGCCAACGCCGGTCTGCTCGATACCAGTAATCCCGATGTCGCGGACGCGCTGGCGAAATACTCGGTTGGCGGCAGTTTCGGCAAACAGTTCGACAACGGCGACCTGGTGATCCATCTCGGGGCCAGCGATTACGGCGACCCCACCAGCCTGACCGACTATCTGCAGGCGGTAGATTTCGAACTGGCCATCGACAGTATTACCACCACCGGCAGTGAAGGCAGCGCCAGTCTGTTGTCAAACATCCTGCTGCAGGGCTACATCGGCCCCACCGATCTGGTTATCCGCAATAACGGCGGCGCCACTCGCACCCTGGCCAATGGCAACGTGGTGTCCGGCTCCGAACTGCAGCTCGATACCCATTTCGAAATCAGCAATGGTAGCCTGAACTGGGACGCAGCCGACGTGATTCTGCTGTTCAACTTCGCCGCCGTTGGCATTGAAGGGCTACAGATCCATAACCGCCGTGGCGCGGATACCCTGGGGCACTTTGGTATGGCCCATGCTAAAGCCAACCTGTCCCGGGGCACCAGTGCCGCTTCTGGCAAAGAAGGCCTTTCTGTACACGATGTGGAATTCCGGGCTGATATCGATATGCCGGTATTCCGCATGGGTGACACCAGCATCGGCTCGGTCCAGTTCACAGACTTTGCTATCACCAACACCAATCTGATGGTGTACGGTCACTAAGCCGAACTGGACAAGCACTGCCCTGCACAGGGTACACTGCCCGCCACCAACAGACGGGCAGAGCATGACCAACAGCACTGACAGCAACTACCAGAAACGGACTTCCTGGCGACGGCTTACAGCCTTCGCCCTGTTGTTCCTGATCATGACCGGCGCCGGCCTGTATGCGGTCTACGACCGCTTCGCCGGCCGCAGTTTCCAGTTCGACGATCGCCTGCTTTCTCCCACTCTGCTGTTGCCGGTCGCGGCCCTGCTGCTGATCTACTTCATGGCCGATGGTCTGCGCCTGCACTACACCCTCAAGGCGCTGGGGCACCGGCTGCCATTGCGCAAGATCTTCCGGCTGGTGTTCATTAATCTGTTTTTCTCCAACGTAACGCCCATGGCCACCGGGGGCGGGTTTGCCCAGATCTGGTATCTCACCCGCCATGGCGTGCCCGTGGCCCGCGCCACGGCGGCCACCACTATCCGAACGGTACTCGCGGTGGCGTTCATTTTCTCACTGACACCGGTCTTTCTATTGAGCCTGGAGGCCCTGGACGGCGGCATCTGGTCGTCCGGTATCGGCACCGCACTGGCGGTGTTTGTGTCGCTCTATCTGGGATTCTTCGCCGTGCTGCTGTTCCGGACACGCTGGATGATCCTGCCGTTGAGCGCTCTTGTCGCAGGCCTGCGCAAGGCACATCTGATCAACCACCGCCGGCACGACCGCTGGCAGTTCAAATTACGGCGGGAAATGCTGCGGTTTGCCCTGTGTTTCAGCGAATACCTCCATGGCGCGCCACGGGACGTGCTGCTGTCGGTAGTGTTCACCGCCGTGTTCCTGCTCAGCCTGTTCAGTTTTCCGGCCCTGCTGATTCACGGCCTGGGCTATGAGGTGGATTACCTGACCACTCTGGGCTTGCTGGTGGTAACCACCTTCATCATGTATTTCTCCCCCACCCCCGGAGCCTCTGGCATATCGGAAGGCGTGTTCGGCAGTTTCTTCCGGGATATCCTGTCGGGCAATCACCTGGTGCTGGTCACTATTGCCTGGCGTTTTCTCACTATCTACCTGGGCATGCTCATCGGTTTGCTGGTGATGCAGAGGGAACTGATCAAAAGCCACCGGAGGCCGGAATGATCCGTCGTAACCCGCTTAAACTGCTGTTCTATCTGTGCCTGGCCATTGTGGTGGCGCTGGTGGGCTACAAGGTGTACCTGAATTTCTTCAAACAGGACTTTGAGGCTCTGCACAGCGAGCAGGTTGAACGCATCCACCAACGCACTCCGCCAGGCTCCGGTATCCGTTTTGCGGTGGTGGGCAACATCAACAATTCCGTGGGCATCTTCGAGCGCCGGTTTATCCCGACCCTGAATCAGGCCGGTGTGGACTTTCTGGTGTCGTCCGGCAATGCCGTGAGCGGCGGTGGCGAGGATAAATACCGGGCACTGTATGGCACTCTGAGCCACCTGGACATTCCCTATCTGCTCACCTTCGGCCCGCACGAATACGAGAATTTTGGCAGTTTCCGGTTTTATGATCATTTCGGGCCCCATTTCTACAGTGTGCGGGCCGGTAATACCCGGCTGATCTTCCTGGACAGCACCGGGAAAACGCCCTGGCGCTGGCAGATGCGCTGGCTCCGGGACCTTCTGGCCCACGACACCAGCAACGCCCACATCCTGTTTATTGGCCACCCGCTTCTGCAACCGGAAACCCCTGCCCTGTTCGACGATGAAGACGACTACCTGCAACCTCCCGCCTTCCGGGAGGAGCTGCTGCAGCTGATTCGGGAGCAAGGCATCGACCTGGTGTTTTCGGCCAACCTGTCGCTTTTTGACGAGCAAGTGGTGGATGGCACGCCCTACATCACCACCGGGGGTGCCGGCGGGCTGGTGCTGAATACGGAGGATAGCTTCTACCACTACGTGGACGTACGGGTCTCTCCAGACGGCGACGTCAGCTACCAGATGGAGCGTCTGGAAGTGGGCCAGCATCCGGTCTGGAAGCGCCTGGAGAGCTTCTGGTTCTTCGTGTATTCCCTGTTCTACACCGGCTATCTGAACTTCATTCTGATCGTCTCGGTGTTTTTGGCGCTGACCATCAAGCTTTACCAGGTTATCTTCATCGGCAAGGATTACTACCCGGATTACGACCTGGACCCCACCCCGTGGCTCGAAAAGCCGTTGCGGGTCACCATGTTCACCAACAACTATCTGCCTTTCATTGGCGGGGTTCCGATTTCCATTGAACGGCTGCGCCGTGGCCTGGAACATCTGGGAGATAGCACCCAGATTGTCGCGCCCCGGTATCGCGACCAGCCCAGTCATGAGGATGCGGTAGTTCGGGTACCATCACTGCTGGCCATGGGCGAGAAACGGGAATTCCGTCTGGCCAACATTTTCCTGGCCCGTATCCGCAAGCAGGTGCGGGCCTTCCGGCCGGATGTGATGCACCTGCATCATCCGTTCTGGCTGGGTAGCCTGGGGCTGTTTATGGCCCGTCAGCTGCGTATTCCGGCCATCTATACCTATCACACCCGTCTGGAGCACTACGCTCACTTTGTCCCCCTGCCCGGGATGCTGTTCCGGAACCTGATTTCCCACGCTCTGATCAAACGCTTTGCCAACCGCTGCGATGGCGTGATCGTACCGACTTACTCCACCGAGGAATACCTGCGGATGATCGGGGTGACCACGCCCACCTTCGTACAACCCACCGGTATCGAGTACGAGCGCTTCCAGGCTGTGAAACCCGCAGACGTGGAGGCACTCCGGAAAAAACTGGGGCTGAGCAACGAGAAGGTCTTTATCAGCGTGGCCCGGCTTTCCAACGAGAAGAACATCGACTTCATGATCGAAGCCATCGACCGGCTGCGGCAGGAAAGCGACGTGCCATTCCGGTTTCTGATGATCGGCGATGGCCACCAGAGGGACCGGCTACAGAAGAAAATTGACAGCCTGGAGCTGGGCTCTCACTTTACCCTGGTGGGCGCGGTTCAGCCGGAGGAGATGGCGCTCTGGTACAACCTTGGCGATGCCTTCCTGTTCGCCTCCAAATCCGAGACCCAGGGCATGGTCATTCTGGAAGCCATGTCTGCCGGGCTGCCGGTGGTAGCGGTTCGCTCCAGCGGTATTGAAGATGTGGTTCGGGACGGCCTGAACGGCTACAAGACTCCGGAGAACCAGGCCCGCTGGATTGAGAAAGCCCAACGGGTGCTTGAGGACGACAAACTGCGCACCGAGCTGTCGGACAAAGCCCGGACCTTTGCCGAGGATTATTCCATCGAGCAATTTGCCCGGGATGTCCGCGGCATTTACGCGACCAGCCTGGCTGCCCGGGAGAAACGTAACAAAACGTCTTCATGAGTACCTTGGGTGCATTGCTCTGATCGGTTTACACTGAATCAACGTAAGCGGTATCAGTAACGTCACTTTTGTGTATTGGAGAAGCCTGTGAGCGGTATACCGGTTGGCATCAGCACTTGCCTGTTGGGCAAGGAAGTTCGGCACGACGGCGGCCACAAACACTCCCGCTACTGCACCCAGGTGCTGGCAAAGCACTTCGAGTTCCGCTCCATCTGTCCGGAACTGGAAGCCGGCCTAGGCGTTCCCCGCCCCGCCATTCATCTGCGTGAGCATGAAGACGGTCTTCATCTGGTGGAAAGCAAGGGCAGCAAAGACCACACCGAAGGCATGCAGAACTTCATTGCCGAGGTACTACCCTCTCTGGCCAACCTTCGCGGCTACATCCTGATGGCGAAATCGCCCAGTTGCGGCATGGAACGCATCAAGATTCACAACGCCGAAGGCAGTTTCATGCACAGGGATGGCCGCGGCATGTTTGCCGAGGCGCTGATGAAAGCCTACCCGCTGATGCCGGTGGAAGAGGAAGGCCGCCTGCACGATGACATGCTGCGGGAAAACTTCATTGAACGGGTATTTGCCTACGACGACTGGATGCAGAACGTGGCAGGCGAAAACCTGACCAAGCAGGCGCTGATTGACTTCCACACCCGCCACAAGTTCACGCTACTGGCCCATTCAGAAAAGATCTACCGGCAACTGGGCCCGATGCTGGGCGACCTCAAATCCGAACCTCTGGAACAGATTGCCGACCGCTACATCCATCAGTTCATGGAAGCCATGACCCAACGGGTAAGCCGTGGCTCGCATGTGAATGCCATGCAGCATCTGCTGGGTTTTCTGAAAGAAGGCATGTCGGCCGAGGAAAAAACCGTGCTGCTGGAGCAGATCGAAGCCTACCGGCGCGGTGAGATACCTCTGGTGGTGCCCATGACGCTGCTGCGCCTGGCCCAACGCAAGGAACCGGTAGACTACCTGCACTCCCAGAAATACCTGACGCCCTACCCGGACGAACTGGGCCTGAGAAACAACGTATAACCCCAAAAACAAACGGGGCAGAGGATTCTTTCCCTGCCCCGTTTTTGTTTGTGGCTACCGGATGTGTCAGAACCCGTACAGCAACGACAACGACGTTTCTGTGTCGGTCTTGTCAGTACCGGCGGGCGCATCGGATACATGCTTTACGCGGAACGCCGCTTTCATCGACAGCGAACCCACGATACTGGTCTGCAGGGACGTTTCGGACTGGCTGATGGTGTTGTTCTCATCCAGTCCGATTTCGGTACTGAGCTTCTGCCGGAACAGGGCGGTGTCGGATAAGGCGTAGTCGAAATGGGCGGCTAATCTTGCGATCGCTTCCTTTTCGGCGTCGTCGCCATCGTCATTCACCTCTTCAAGCTTGTTATACCGATAACCCAGGCCTCCAG
The DNA here is from genome assembly GCF_053628895.1 of Marinobacter sp. MBR-105. NCBI lineage: Bacteria > Pseudomonadati > Pseudomonadota > Gammaproteobacteria > Pseudomonadales > Marinobacteraceae > Marinobacter > Marinobacter sp. MBR-105. Next base: position 61,123 of record NZ_JBRJHG010000002.1, read on the forward strand.
AAAGGTCGAGGAACGATCGCTCTCCCACCTGCCAGACTCGGTTTCCGTAACCAGTGCTCAAGGTAGACTCGAAGTCGTAACCGGAGAAACGATCGTCTTCCCAGGAACCTCTGACAAACCAGTATTGTTGCTCATCGAACTTGTAGTCGGATTCCAGCGCAGCCTGATATTCCTCTGCGGTGGTTTCGTCGTCAGCTTCGGTGTACCGGGAGCTGAACTCGCCGGTATTCCGCCACATCGTTGTCTCATGTTTGAGAGCCAGCCGACCATTCACCTTGGTTTCTTCGGTGTTGCCAGAGGTCAGCAAAATGCCAAGCTCAGCCTCACCTTCGACGTTGCCGCTTTCCTGGGCCCAGGCCACGGGGGCCACCACCAGGCAGGCAACCGCCAGGGGTTTTCTGATCAACATACTGTCTCCTTACTCAGGGGCTGTTAATTCACAGCAGACTTACGCTGCTTTTCCCCCTCCAGACTCCTGCGCGCCTGTGCTTCCCGTTCGGCCTTCTTGCGGGCCTTTCGCTCAGCAATAATGCGTGCGGCCTCGCCGCCGACGTGTTCTTCTCCCCGCTCACGGGCCAGGCGCATCTGGCGCTCACGCTCCTTGAAACGGGCTTTCTGTTCTTCGGTCAGGCTGTCGATGCACTGGTGGCAACTGACACCCTGTTCATATTCCGGGCGCTGTTTGTCGGCCTCGGTAATCGGCCGGCGACAGGCGTGGCACTGGTCGTATTCGCCACGTTCCAGGTTGTGATTCACCGTTACCCGGTCGTCAAATACGAAACACTCACCCTGCCACAGACTCTGCTCCTGAGGAACCTCTTCCAGGTACTTCAGGATGCCGCCCTTGAGGTGATACACCTCTTCGAAGCCCTGCTCTTTCAGATAAGCCGTAGACTTCTCGCAGCGGATACCGCCGGTGCAGAACATGGCAACTTTTTTGTGCTTCTGCGGGTCGAGGTTCTGCTTCACATACTCGGGAAACTCGCGGAAGGTGTCAGTGGCCGGATTGACGGCGTTTTTGAAAGTGCCGATCTCGACTTCGTACTGGTTACGGGTGTCGACCAGGACAACGTCCGGATCAGAGATCAGATCGTTCCATTGTTGCGGCTCCACGTAGGTGCCGACAATCCGCTTCGGGTCGATGCCATCGACGCCCATGGTGACGATTTCTTTCTTGAGTTTGACCTTGGTGCGTTTGAACGGCTGGATATCGACGAAGGATTCTTTGTAGTCGATGCCGTTGAAGCGGTCGTCTTTGCCAATCCACGCTTTCACAGCGTCGATGCCTTCTCGGCTGCCGGCGATGGTTCCATTGATGCCTTCGCGGGCCAGCAGCAGGGTGCCGTGCACGCCCTTTTCCAGCATCAGGTTCAGCAAGGGCTGGCGTAGATCTTTGTAATCATTGAGGACTGCGAACTTGTAGAGTGCGCAGACGACGATTTCGTTGCTCATGGTTTTCTCCTGCGGGCCGGATCGTAAATCCGGAGCATGATTTGATATTTGTCACGGCCGGTGGGCGCGAGGGGCAAAGTTTAATCAACCAGGCCCCCGATGCAAGTTGCGGATGGCCGCATTACTCCGCTTTGGCCAACTCCCGTTCTACAACCGCCGACAACTGGCCCCAGCCGGGGCGGGTCAACTGGATGTTATCGACCATGACTGTCGGGGTGCTGGCAACCCGGAGCTGGACGGCCACTTGCAGGCTTTGCTCGACAGCTTCCCTATGCAGTTCGGTTTCCATGCAGCGGCGGAAGCGGCGTTCTTCCAGGCCAAGGTCGTTGGCATAGCGGGTGAAGGTGGCCGTCGGGTCGTTGGAGCCACTCCAGTCGATTTGGGAACCGTAAAGTTTGTCGTGCATGGCCCAGTACTGGTCCTGATCACCCGCACAACGGGCGGCCAGGGCGGCGGGCATGGCGTTCTGGTGCTGGCGCAGAGGCAGGTCGAAATAGACGAAACGGACTCTACCGGACTCCACATATTCCTTCTTGAGGCGCTGGCTGGCTTCGGCGAAGCGGGCGCAGGCCGGGCACTGGTAGTCGGCGAACTCGCGGACGACAACCGGCGCATCTTCGCTGCCAACGGAAATGCCGTACTGGTCAACAATGGCCGGGAATTCGTCGGCGTTAGGGGCCGCCACGGGAAGTGCGTCGGAGCTGGGTGCCGGTGGTTTGGTGACGAAGTACAGGCCAGCGATGACGGCCACCCCGATCACCAGTGACAGGACGATGATCAGTGATTTGCGGCCCTGCGTGTTGCGCGGCGAGGGGGCGCCGGTCTGTTTACGTCGTTTTGCTTCACCCATGACGGGCTCCTTGTCTAGAGGTTAATAACACACTATCTCAGAAAACCGGTTTCGCGGCTCTGCGGGAACAGGCTAAGATCCCCCATAGCTTGAGAAAGTTCCAATAAAAATCAAGGACTCAACATGCCAATTCCCGCACAGCTCCAAAATCAGCTTCGTCTTCCGTTAATTGCCGCCCCCATGTTTCTGATTTCCTCACCCCGCCTGGCCCTTGCCTGTTGCAAAGCCGGCATCGTAGGCAGCTTTCCGGCCCTGAACCAGCGCAGCAGTGAGGGTTTCGAGCAATGGCTGATGCAGATGAATGACGAGCTGGCGCAATGGCAAGCGCAGCAACCAAGCGCGACAACCGCGCCCTATGCCGTGAATTTGGTGGTTCACCGCACCAACCCGCGCTGGCAAGCGGATCTGGAGCTTTGTGTAAAACATCAGGTGCCAATTGTCATTACCTCCCTGGGCGCCGCCAGCCAGGTGGTGGAAGCCGTGCACAGTTACGGCGGGCTGGTATTCCACGATGTCACCAATCAGAAACACGCCCGCAAGGCGGCAGAAGCCGGGGTGGATGGCATCATTGCGGTCAGCGCCGGCGCCGGTGGCCATGCCGGTACCACCAACCCGTTTGTACTGGTGCATGAAATCCGTGAGGTGTTCGATGGCACCATTTTGCTGGCCGGCGGTTTGTCCCACGGAGAGGATCTGTTGGCAGCCCAGGCGCTGGGGGCAGATCTGGCCTATATGGGCACACGGTTTATCAATACCGAGGAATCCGAGGCAGAGGATGCCTATCGGAACATGATCATCAAAGCCGTATCAGCGGATATCATCCATACCCCGGCGGTGTCCGGTGTACCGGCCAGCTTTATGCGCCAGAGCCTGGAGGCCGCTGGCTTTGATATGCAGAAGCTGAACCAGGCCGGCGATGTGAACTACGGCGAGAAGCTCAAGCCCATGGACGATGAGGCCAAGGCCTGGAAGACCGTCTGGTCCGCCGGTCAGGGTGTGAGTCAGATTAACGATGTGGTGTCGGTTGAGGCACTGGTTCAGCGTCTGGAAGCGGAATATCAGCAGGCCCGTTCACGCCTGATGGGATGATTCCGGATAGCGGTTGGCGAAGGCCTGAAGTTCCGGAAAGAAGGCCAGAAAATGTTCCTCCAGTTCCGATTCATTGGCCCGGATTTCGTCGATGATGCCGGTAAACCGGTTGGCAAAGCGGATTCGGCTGGCCACGCGATCGAGGGCATAGCCGATGTTGTCCAGATCCTGATAGGCGCCAAACCAGTCATGCTCGACCATGCGACGGGTCACCACCGCCATGTTGTCGGGCATCAGCGCCTGGTGGTTTTGCAGATCCCGGTATACGGTCCGGATAAAGGTATCTTTGTCCCAGTCACTGAACTGTTCCCAGTGCCGGAGCAGGAAGTGGTCGTAGAGGATATCCAGAGCCACGCCGGCAAAGCGCCGGCGCTCCCTTGAGAACAGGCATTTACTGGCCAGCACCTGCGGATGCTGATCGGTGAATACATCAACCGCCAGGTGGTGCCGCACGCCTGCAAGCACCGGCGACGGCACATGATCCCAGTCCAGTCCCCGGGTAAAATCCCCGAGAATACTGCCCACTCTCGCCTCCGGTGAGTCCGGGGCGAGGAAGGTGTGGGCGAGGTGGTTCATCAGGCGGCCTCAATCGTCATCTTCGCACTCGATACCCAAGGCTCGGAATTGATTGCCACTTTGTTCGTAGTCAATGCTCACGACACTGCAATCACGCCAATCCTCGTCATCGTCATTCTCCACCTCCGTGTAGGCGCCCTCATCGTATAACAAGCTGACACCCAGTACCTTCACGGTGCCTGTTACAAGAGGATAGTTCCCGGTCTCGAGCCGGCCTTTCAGCGAAAACTCATCTTCGGCGGACTCAATCTCGATGTTGAGCGCTTCCAGAAAGACCTGATCGTTTTCGTCTCGTCGCTCAATACCTTCAACCTCAAGAAAATCGGCATCAAAGACATTGTTGGTGATATCGTCATCCGAATCGATCAACGTGTTGTTGGTGATCCGGACCGTTACGCCACCTACAATCAGCTCGTTGGCCGAAGGGTCAGCACTCTGAACCGCCGCTTCAACTTCCGCGTTACCTTCCAGCAATTCAATTTCTTCCGCGTATACCCGGCCGGATCTGAATTCGCCCTCCACCTGAACCAGCAGGCCATCGGCAATGCGGGAACGCGAGAAATCATCAAATTCGGTCTTGCTATCGAAATCGACCGGCACACCGTTGAGCAGGAACGTCGATCCCGAAAGGTTCAGTGACTGCACCGGCCCGGACAGTTCAATATCCTCATCCTCATCGCCCCGGAACCGGCGGTCATCAGCAAACCGGATTTCAGCAGCAATAATATCTCTACCGGGCGACAGGAACCTGCCTTCTACTTCTACCAGTGCTCCGACCAACACATCATTAATCGTGAGATTTCCGGGATAACCGGCAGTAAAGCGACCTTGAATCCATTGATCACCGATCCGGAACCCCTCCTGATTTACTTCCTCAATTTGCCCTTCAAGCTCCAGAGGGAAATCGGGACCGGTCGTTACCGAACCGACATAACTTGCCCGGTAGCCATCGCCGGTTCGCCAGGCACTGACACGCACCGTCATGCCATCGGTCAGTTCGCCATTGCCGACGCGAACCACGGTTCGATTATCAAAACGGATATTCTGTCCCAGCAACCGGAAGCTGCCGGGGGTGTTATTCGCAGCATCGGGAAGAACGACATCCGATATTGGGCCGCGGAAGGTATCATCGTATTCCAGCCGCTCGGCTTCACCGGTGTTGTCCGGCCGCCAGACACCCTCGACCCGAAGAATCATACCTTTCTCAAGCTTGTCCTCACTCGAGATGTCATCATTACTGTCTACGCTTCGATTCGGTATGTTCCGGGTCTCAAACTTCACCCCATTCACAAACACACTCCCGAACCCGGACACCGGGCCGACACTGGAGCCGGTGCCACGAATGCCGCCATCGGCAATACCGATGCCGCCACCGCCGCCTCCGCCACAGGCGCTGAGGATGCCAAGGGCCAGGGGAATGGCGGTGAACTTGAGCAGGTTATGGCTGGGTAGGCTTCTGGACATTGTCTTCTCCTGCAGGCCATCCGGGCCGGCACGCTATCATCAGGGATCGCTGTGGCGTCGGCGACGGTTGTCGAAGTCGGAATCCGTGTCGTAGTCGCCGATGTGATCGGTGCCTTTCTCTCCCAGGGGAGCATAGGCGCTGCGTTTTAACAGAACATGACCGCTTTCCAGGGATTCCACGATGCCCTTTCGGAGCAGTTCGTTCAGAACAACAGCGGGCACCAGATTGGGGTTCGCCGCCTGGACTAGATCTGCAAATGACTGGGGATCGTGGGGCATGGAAAGCAGCATTCGGGGGTGGTGCTGTTCATCCAGAAAAACGTCGGTTTTCAGCCAGCTGTTCACCACCTGGCGTGCGCCCGGGGAGAGCAGCATGCTGACCAGTTCTGTAGGTTGCCAACGGTCTATTTGTCCGGCCATGACTGAGAGCACCATTATTCCTTGTCTCCGCTCTTGTTCATCTGAACCGGCTCTTCAAAATAGAAAATGCTCAGGCCGGTCCGAACCGATTCGCCGCCCTCCCGGCCGGATACTCCACGGTCGTGGGGCCCAAGCCAGCTATCCAGTTCTTCCAGCAGGGCCTGGGACTGCCTTGCGGCACGCTCGCGCCACTCACTGATGACGCCTGGTGGAATACCGTTGTACGTGAGCGTTCGCTGAAACAGGGGTTGCTGCCCGTGTTCACCGCTCACCAGGTTGTGATCAATGGTGGCTACAAGATCAGATACGTCTTCGCCGAAGATCTGGAGCATTTCTTCGCTGTCTCCGGTGGGAACATAGGCTCGTTGTTTCAGGTGCAACTGGCCGCTGTCCACATCCACACTGACCACTCCTACACGTTGCAGCTCATCCAGTACGGCCCGTGGCGTCATGTCGCCGCTGTATTTTCGAACCAGCTCACTGAAGCTGCCCTGGCCTTCAAAGGCCAGGGCGGCGGGTTCTCCGTTACTAGCCTGGAAACCGATGTCGTGAACCCAGCCGGAGACCACTCGTGAGGCCCGGTTGGCGTGGGAGGTGGTTTCCCGAACCGGGTTTTCGCCCGCCAGGATCTCCCGCTGTTTGCGTACTTCCTTACGGGTCAGCCCGGTCATGACGGCCGCCCGGGAATCGGTCGGTTTACGGCGGCCATCGGAAAAATCTTCCAGCGCCGCTTCCACATAGGCCCGCTTCACCAGCTCCGAAAACTCACCAAAGGGAATCCCGTTACGCAGCAGCAGCCTGGCCATCGGGCGCAGAATGCGAAACAGCGCTTGGTGCAGGGATTTGGTCTTGGCGTCGGTCATGTTTGGGATTGTATTCCCATCGTGATCGTAAAAGCCAGCGCGGGCCCTGTTGGTTGCGGCCCGCGCCAGTGTTATCGATCAGTCGTCGAGATTTTCAACCAGTTCGTACTGGCCACCGGTGGTTTTGCGATATTCCGCTTCCACCTCATCGCCTACCCGAACGCCGGAAAGACTGAAATTACCCTGAAGAATTTCCAGATTCATGAAGGTAACGGAGTTGCTGCCAAGGGCATCGACCCGGGCTTCCAGCTCAAAGTCGTCATCGTCGTCGCCGTCTTCCCGTTCAATGGTGAAGGCTTCCAGGTAGTCCGCGCGCTGACGGCCTTCCACTTCCACGTAATCGCCAACATTGAAAGCATTGATGTCGTCCACCCGGTTACGGCGGTCGTCATCATCGTCGTCGTCATCAATCAAGGTGTTGGCGGTGAGCTGTACGCGAACGCCACTGACAACCAGCAACTCATTGCTGAGGTCGATCTGTTCGATCTGGCCATCCAGCTCGGCATCGCCCTCACGGCCTTCGATTTCATCGGCCAGCAAAACGCCGTTTCGGTAGTCGCCCTCCACTTTTACGAACACGCCATCCTGCAAGCTACCGGCGCTGATGTCGTCAAAGTCGGTGTCACCATCAATCTGCACCAGTACGCCATTGATGCGGAAGGTGCGGGCGGTGCTGTCGTAATCGTAAATATCACCGGAGATTTCGACATCGTCGTTGTCGTCAAAGAGGTCATCTTCGTCGTCAATTTCTCGGGCCATCAAGGTGGCGCCCTGCAGATAACCTTCCACTTCTACCGTCATGCCGTTACTCAGGTCATCCAGATCAAAGTCATCATCACCGGTGGCCAGCTGGTAATCGACATTGAAGCCATTGATGGTGAAGGTCTGTGCCATCGCATCCAGATTCTGAACTACCCCTTCCAGTTCGACTTCGTTGTCGTCATCGAAGTCCATGCCGATTGCTCTGGCGCCTACATAGCTGGCCCGGAAGCTACCATCGTCCAGTCGCCAGCCGCTCACGCGCACCCGGTAACCGGTAGGGTTAGCCGCAAGCGTGTCGGGTGTTGCCCCCCGGAATACCGTCTGGTTGGTCAGCGCAACCGTCTGCCCCAGCAGCTGCAATTCACCCGCAGCTGCAACGGAGTCCCAGCTTGCGCCGGTGAGTGGCCCACGGAGGGTATCGTCGTAACGGATATCACTCGCCTGCCCCTGGCCGCGTGAATCCCAGCTGCCTTTAACCTTGAGCACCATGCCTTTTTCCAGCTGATCCTCCCGCTCGATCCCGTCGTCACTGGTCACGCTGCCATCGGTGGCGAACCGGGTGCCGTTGACGTAGACACTGCCAAAACCGGTGACGGCACCCACACTGGTGCCCTCGGCGTTGGCACCGGTGCTTACTGAACCGGAGGAGCCAGAGCCGCCGCCACCACAGGCGGCCAGACCGCTGGCTAATGTACCGACCAGAACCAACTTGATTGCTTTTGAAAGGCCGTTGCGCTTCATCTTCCTTCTCCCGACTGATTTGACAGAATCCGGCGCCTTTTTCAGCGCCACATTATCTGGGATTATTTTCCCAAATATTTAAATGGGAAAATAATCCCAAATTTTAAATTTGTCCAGTTCAGGAAGATGACAATTTCGTGAATCGTTCCGGTAGAAGTGTCCGGGCCCGCTAGACCCGGAACTGGGATGCCTTTGTTTGCAGGGCCGACAGGGTTCTGGCGATCTCGCCGCTGGCCTCGTCCGAGCGCGTTATGGAATCAACGGTTTCCCGGGAGGAATCTGCGATGTCACGGACGCTAACGCTGACTTCGCTGGCGTGGCCACTCTGATCTTCCGCCACCCGGGAGATCCCCAGGGCCCTTTCCTGAAGGCTGACCAGCAGTTGGTTAATACGGTCTAAGTGCTCATCGGCACGGTGAAACTCGGCCGAGGATTCGGTGACCTGCCCGGATACCTCACCGATGGTGCTGACTGCCTGGCGACTGCCCTGCTGCAACCGTTCGATGATGGCCTGAATCTCGGTGGTCGACTCCTGGGTTCGGCTGGCCAGGGTACGCACTTCATCCGCCACCACCGCAAACCCGCGGCCGGATTCACCAGCGCGTGCGGCTTCGATGGCGGCATTCAGTGCCAGCAGGTTGGTCTGCTCCGCAATGGCTCCGATCACGGACAATACCGAGCCAATCTCTTTGCTCTGGGTATCTAGCTGATGAACCGCCGTAACCGCCTGCTCAACATTCCGCACGACCTTGTCGAGACGATCACGCACTTCACGGGATATCTCCGCCGTGGCCGCACTTTCGGCGCTGACGTTCCGGACTTCCCCGGCAATGTCCTGCACATCGCCGGCGACTTCGGAAATACTCCGGGACATGGTCTCCATGGTGCCGGAAACCTGGGCGACGTCCTGCTCCTGACGATTCACTGCGGCCACAGCGCGGCGGCTGATATCACGCTGGGCCTCCGCCTGACCGGCGGCGGACTCTGCCGAGGCCTTGACGTCTGAGACCAGTTCCTGGATCCGAGCAATGAACCGGTTTACCCCGTGCCCCATTTCCGTCAGTTCATCCTTGCCTTTGAGTGTGACTCTCCGGGTGAGATCGGCTTCGCCGTCGGCAATACCCCAGATGGCCTGGCTAAGACGGTAAATTCTGGGCAGTACGCCGCCGCCCAGTACCACTGCCACCAGCACAACCAGAGTCACGACCGACACCACGGCCAGAAGCGACAGCTTGGTGGACAGACTGGCGGCTTCATCGTTCAGCGCCTGCACGGTGTTTTCCATGCTGGTGCGGGTTTCGGAGTCCATGCCTGCGAGCTGTTGCTGCAACCGTTGGTTCACCTGCTCCGTTTCTGTGCCCAGCGTTTCTCTGAGTGCGTCAATACTGCCCGCAATGGTTGCCCCGAATTCCGCCTCGAGCTGGGCCAGGTCACGATTGATGCCTTCCAGTGACAACCCGAGCTTCAACTCGCCGATGGCCGATCCCTGTGGCGCAATATCAGCACTGATAATCACCACATCGGGGTCCCTGCTGGCGGCATCCAGGACCCGGTTTGCAGCACCCCGGCCCTCACCCTGCTCCATCAGAGTGCGAACGCGATCGTCGGTCCGATCAACGTATCGGGTCAGACGCTCGCCATACTGATCGTAGTAAATCGCAAACAGAACAGAATCCCTGGCATCCGCCAGTTCCACCAGATCGGTCAGGCGGGGGATGTCACGGTCCCAGATCAAAGGTGCTGCCACCGCCGCCAATACGTCAGCCAGGCCTTGGGCTTCCGCCATAACGGCTGTGCGAACATTACCGGCCACGCGCTCCTGCTGCTCGGTCTGCTGGCGCGTGAGTTCCGCGGAGAGTTCGTCGGTGGTTTTCTGGCGCATGCGCTCCAGACGGCCCCGGACATCCTCACGAGTTTCGCCAAACGAGGCGCTGACATTATTGCTGCTGGCCTCCAGCGCTGTGCCTGCGGTCTCGACCAGGCGCTCAACCTGGCTCGATATCAACCATTGGCTGACAACGACCTGTATCAGGCCAGCCACCAGCAGCACAATAAACACCGGTCGCAAAAGACGACTGGTCACGAGGTGTTTGAAAAAACGTATGGACATAGGGACTCCGCTAGCGTTCGCGCGCGACGCTTCCTGCACACCGACAACCGGCTCCCTGCCGACGTTCTATCTTTATGTATAGCAAAAGGCGGGCCTATGTGAGCGCTTATGTAAGCGCCGGTGTGAACTTCGCCGGCCACATAGCGTATATGCAGAGACACTCACCAAGTGGAGAAACTGGCCATGCTGGGATTCCTGAAGAGCGATCCAAAGAAAAAACTGCAGAAAGCCTATGAGGAAAAGCTCGCAAAAGCGCTGCATGCGCAGCGCAATGGCGATTTGCGCAGTCACGGCACGCTGATGGAGGAGGCAGAGAAGATCTACGCCGAAATACAGGCACTGGAAAAGTCCGGGAGCTGAATCAGACGTTCAGCCCCCGGGACAAAATACCGCTACTCGCCCATCAGTTGACGAATGCGTTGGTTCAGGCGGTCCACCTCCCGCCGCATGTCCTGCACTTCGTCCAGCAGCTCCAGCGACATGGCCAGCCCGGGCAGGTTGAGTTTCAGGTCCCGCTGCAGGCGCAGCGCTTTCTGCAGGCGACTCAGTGCGGCCACGTCGAATTGCCACTGGCGCATTTCCGGCACCTCGTCCAGTGGCGCGATGACTCCATAATCCACCAGTTTGATCACAAACTCTGCATGGCAGTCCCCGCGTTCGCAGATTTCCCGAAGTGAGAAGGTGCTGCCATCGGTGTCGGTGACTTCCACCGTCAGAATCCGGTCTTTGCTCGTCATGTTCGCCTCCCTCACACGTGCAGCTTGCTGCGCGGATTAAAGCCTTTCTCCAGCTCAGCCAGCTTCTCGTAGAGTGCTTCGGCTTCCGCCGTGTGCTGTTCGGGCATAGCCACTTGTAGTACCACAATCTGGTCGCCCGGGTGTTTGCCCGGAAAGCCTTTGCCCTTGAGCCGGAGTTTGCGCCCGCTGGTGGCCCCCTTCGGCACCTTCACATTCACCTTTCCGCTCACCGTTGGCACTGTGACCGTTGCCCCCAAGGCGGCTTCCCACGGCGAAATGGGCACGGTAACCAGCACATCCCGGCCCTCAATACTGAAGTGCGGGTGGGGCGCCAGTTCCACTTCGATAAACAGATCGCCAGGCTCCCCGCCACCAACGCCGGGCGCGCCCTGGCCTTTGAGCCGGATGTGCTGCCCTTCCCGCATTCCCGCGGGGATCTTTACTTTCAGGGTTTTCTGACGTGGTATCAGGCGGCCATGGTCATCCGGTTCATGAACCGTGAACGACACCTGTTTCTCGCAACCGTTAAAAGCCTCTTCAAGAAACAGGGCCAGCCGGGCATGCACATCCTCGCCCCGCATTCTCATGCTCTGGCGAAAACCGCCACCCCCGAAGCCTCCACGCCGGCCACCGCCGAAGATTTCCTCAAAAAAATCACTGAACTGGCGAGCGTCGGCCTCGGTGTATCCTCCACCGCCAAAGCCGGAGGCACTCTGCCAGCCCGGTGGCGGCTGGAATGAGCCATCGGCGCGGGCACCGTACTTGCGCAACTGGTCGTACTCGGCCCGTTTTTCGGGATCTTTCAACACTTCATACGCTTCGCCCACATCTTTAAAACGGTCGCTCGCGTCGGCCTCTTTGCTGACATCCGGGTGGTACTTCCGCGCCAGCTTACGGTAGGCCTTCTTGATCTCCTCGGGCGTGGCAGACTCACTCACACCGAGGACGGCGTAATAGTCTTTGAAATCCATGGCGCTCCTCGCATCTGACCAAAGAGGTTTCTCTGACTACCTATATTTGACGCTGATGGAAAAAATACAAGCCGTGGCTGAGCGGCATTTGAGGCAGGTCAAGCAGTGAGATGCGGTTCACAATGACCGCCAGATGGCCGGATCTGACAACCGCGAAGCCCCTTCTCCCATTCTGCAAACCGGCGCCTGTGGACGATATTGAATAGGCAGTACCCATAGACGGACCGTCTATCCCTTACACAAGGAGTTCAAACAATGACAACTAATGAACACCGTTCGTTCCTGCCCGGGTTCCTGGGCAAAACCTTCAAGCCAGCCATGGCGCTGGGCGCGGCCCTGCTGTTTACCGGCTGCAGTGAGCTCGGCTATCTGCTCAGCAACGACAAGGTAACCGACGCCGACAACGACCAGGTGGTTTTCGTTGGTGATTCCATCTTGGCCCTCTCCGGTGAAATCCAGAATCAGCTGGAGGCCAAAGCCGGCGAAACCTTCCGGCGCTATACGGTCTCCGGTGCAGAGCTGTCCGGAGAGCTGATTGCCCCGTCCATTCCCAATCAGTTCCGGGAAGCAGTTACCGATAACCCGGATATCAAAACCATTGTGGGTGATGCCGGCGGGAATGACATTCTGATTCCTGCGATTGCCTTCAACTCCAACAACTGCAAGACACCCTGGTGGCGCTTCGGGCGTCTGAGCCAGCAATGCCGGGATTTCATCGATGATATCTATGTGGAAGGCGTCGATTTCCTGAACGAGATGGCGGAAGCCGGTGTTCAGAACGGCATTCTGACCGGCTACTACTACACCAAAAACGGCCTGTTCCGGCTGGATGATATGAAAGAGGCAGTGGACTACGGCAATGCCACACTGGCCAGGGCCTGCGAGAACTCGGTACTGGACTGCACGTTTGTGGATCCGCGCTGGGTAATCAACGACCGCGACATCATCTTTGATGGTATCCACCCGGCGGATAGCGGTTCGAAAAAGATCGCTGATCTGATCTGGCCGAAACTGCAACCGCTCCTCTGAGCCCCAGGTGTCCCGGCCGAACGGCGGCCGGGACCGCATTCGGCAAAACCAATAGCAGGACCGCTGCAATGAAACCACTCAATTCCGTATTGGCGCTCGGTGCCCTGGCCTTAGTGATTGCGGGCGGTTTTCATTACTGGCCCGAGTCATCAAAGCCGGCGGCTATGCAAGCACCCAATGGTTCCACCCCCTCGCGTGCGGCAGCGACGCCCACCACCGAGCCAACCCAAAGCGGCGACCAACGCGTTGTTGAACTGGCCGTTAAGTACCTGGAACTGTACGGCGACACCATCACCGAGCCGGCCACCCAGGCACGTCTGTATAACGAACGCCGAAACCTGTTGGCGCGTTATCCGGATGCCGGTGACGAGCTTTTCCAGTCCGCCGTCACCACGGCCTTTCCGGAACTGGCCGACAGCATTTTCGCGTTAATGGCCAAGCTGGACCTGTATAACCGGTGGCTCGACAATCACGAGCTTCGTTTACAGGGGTTGCCGGACATGGAACGCTACGCCGAGCTCTGGCAGCAACGCGAAGCGATTTTCGGCCCCCTGGCAAGCCAGATCTGGGCCGAGGAGCAGAACCCGGTGGAAGCCAAATCGGACCAGTTCCAGCAGACTCTGGCGCGGCTGGACCAGGCCAACCAGATGCCACTGACCGAACTGGCTCACCAGCTACAGACCACCGCAGACGAACTCTATGGTGCCGATCTGGCCCGGCAACTGGCGGGTTCCGGTGCGACCGGCCACGCCCTGTTCTCCATGGACAGCGTTCAACAACAACTCGCCAGCCTGCCGGCAGACAAACGCCAGCAAACCATCAACGCTCTGCGCCGCCAGATAGGCTACTCCGAAGAAACCGTTCGCCAGTTGGCCGAGGAAGACCAGCGCCGGGAGGAAAAATGGCAGAAAGGCAAAGCTTATATGGCCGAAAGACGCGCCCTGGAGAACCGCCTGAACGGCGATCAACTGGAGGCCGCGTTAACGGATCTTCGCCAGGAACATTTCGGGTTTTCTGCCCCGACCATCGAACGGGAAGAGGAAGAGGGCTTTTTCCGGTTTGAGCGCGAACGCCGCTACGGCTTGAATTAGTAAGCTAACGTCCATCCTCATAATCGCTTATAGCTGCTAGCGCACCCAATCCTGACAATGGCGGGCTTTCTCTTCCCTGATGAAATCAAGGAGATCAGATTGAGCGCCGCCACCCACAATCCCGATTCGGGCCTTCCGACCTGGCTAATCGTTTTTGCGTTAGCGATGGGCGGCTTTGGTATCGGTACCGGTGAATTCGCCATTATGGGATTGATGCCCAATGTTGCTCAGGATCTCGGCGTTTCTGAACCACAGGTAGGTCATCTTATCTCCACTTATGCGCTGGGCGTGGTGGTCGGTGCACCCATTCTGGCCATTCTCGGTGCGCAACTTTTCCGGCGGCAGTTGCTCATACTACTGATGCCCTTCTACGCGCTGGGCAACCTGGCCAGTGCCCTGGCCAGCAATTACGAATCCCTGCTGCTTTTCCGGTTTATCGCCGGACTGCCCCATGGCGCCTACTTCGGTGTTGCGGCCCTCGTGGCAGCCTCACTGGTGCCGGTACACAAGCGGGCCAAGGCGGTGAGCCAGATCATGATGGGGCTGACTCTTGCACTGCTGATCGGCAATCCCCTGGCCACGGTAATGGGGCAATCCATGGACTGGCGCTATGCCTTTGGTTTTGTTGGCCTGGTGTCTTTACTCACCGCGGTGCTGGTAACCCTGTTCCTGCCCAAAAATCCTCAGGAACAAAGGCACAGCCCGTTAAGCGAAATCCGCGCCTTTAACAAACCACAAATCTGGTTTGCACTGGCCATTGGCGCTATCGGTTTCGCAGGCATGTTCGCTGTGTTCAGTTACCTTGCCCCGACACTGCTGGAAGTCACTCGAGTGGATGCTGCCTGGATTCCCGTGGCCCTGGTGGTATTCGGATTGGGCGGTTTTGTGGGCAACCTGCTTGGTGGCTGGTTGTTTGACCGGCTGCAATTCCGGGCCGTTGGCGTGATCCTGGTATTCAGCGCCATGATTCTGAGCGTCTTTCCTTCTGCCACAGGCTCATTGCCCGTCTTGCTCGTGGTCTGTTTCCTGACCGCTTTAATGGTGGCTCTGGGCCCGGCGCTGCAAACCCACCTGATGGATGTGGCAACCGGCGCCCAGACTCTGGCGGCTGCCTCCCATCACGCCGCATTCAATCTTGCCAATGCCCTGGGCCCATGGCTGGGCGGGATGGCCATTACCGCCGGCTTCGGCTGGCAGTCCACTGGCTACGTAGGAGCTGCAACCGCCGTAGCCGGGCTGATGATTTTCCTGGTTGCCTGGCGCCGGCCTGAGCCGGTGCCTGAGGCCAGATAGGCGCTCATTTCTCACGCTACAGTCATTATCATTCACTCCGCTTAGCCAGTAGAATAGCGAGCTTTGAACGCTACCTGTGCGGAAACCGGAGTGAAACCCCAGCCAATGCCCTCGCAACCTCTGGCAAATACTGGTCCCAGAGCCAGGCTATTGCGCCAACTGGATGATTCAGCGACAACGCTGGATGGCAGCCAGTTGCCCTGCTTCGCAGAGCGCCTGAGCCGGCTATTTGGCCTGGGCGACACCATGACTCTGGATGCGGCCATTGGTTATCGGGCGAAACAGCCAGGCACGCCTCAGGGCGCCACGGTAGAGCGGTTAACCGAGGAGCTGGCGACAATACGCAGGGCACTGGTTCAGCGTATTCGCGGGTTTGGCGCCGATCTGGAGTTTGACGGTGAACCCGAGCTTGAAGCCGCTCTCAATGCCTGGCTGGCGCTGCAACGCAAAGTGGCGGCCAACAGCCGTCAGTTGCGGGACAAGGTTCGAAAATCGATGAAAGATCAGGGCCCGAAGCTGGCCCACCTGGCCGAATTGGACGCCGTGTTTGATCAAACAATGGCCGGGTATACCGCACAGTGTTTTTCCCATATTCCCAAGGTTCTTGAACAACGATTCGAGCACCGATCGACCACCCCGGAGCAAAGCCCCACCCCGGCCACAACGGCCGACTGGTTCCACCGCTACTGCGAGGAAGCGCAGTCTTTGTTACTCGCTGAACTGGATGTTCGGCTGGAACCGGTTCTGGGTTTGCTGGAGGCTTGCCACAAAGAGGTTAACAACACCCCATGAGTAAACTGTTCTTTACCCTGGCGTTTGCCATCGGCCTGGCCGTGGTAGCCTGGATTGGTGCCGGATTTGTCGGTTCCGACCTGCTGGCGCTGGCGTTTACCGGCCTGATTGGCGCCGTTTACTGTCTCGGCTTTGGCGAACTGGTGAATTTCCGCCGACAAACCCGCGAACTGAACGCACAGGTTCATCAGTTACCTGAAAGCCAGGAGCAGGTTAACCACTGGCTTGGCACACTGCCCGCCCCGATGCAGTTCCCGGTGCAACGGCGAATCGAGGGCCATGCCGCCGCATTACCCGGCCCGCAACTGACACCCTACCTGACCGGCCTGCTGGTGATGCTGGGCCTGCTGGGCACCTTTGCGGGCATGATTGTGACCCTGGGCGGCGCCGCCTCGGCACTGGACAACAGCACCGAACTCAGCGCCATTCGCAGCGCCCTGGCCGCGCCGATTGCCGGATTGAGCCTGGCCTTTGGCACCTCCATTGCCGGCGTGGCGGCCTCCGCCATGCTGGGGCTGGCCTCCACCCTGAGCCGCCGGGACCGGTTGCAGGCTTCCCGCGCACTGGATAGTGCTCTGCGCGACAAGCTGCATCATCTATCCGCAGATCATCAACGCCACCAGGCGTTCCAGGCACTGGAAAGCCAGGCCAAAGCCCTGCCCGAAATGGCCTCGGCCATGGAGCGCATGACCGCACGCATGGAGCAGCTCGGCCAGCAACTGGAACAGTCCCTGACCCGAAACCAGCAGGAATTCCACAGCACGGTCGGCAGCCACTACCAGACACTGGCCGATTCTGTGGCCCAATCCCTGAAATCGGCGCTGGATGACAGCGCAAAACAGGCTTCGCAACGGATTGAGCCCATTGTTATCCATGCCATGGAGCAGCTTCAGAAAGATGCTCACAGCCTTCAACAAAGCTGGGCTAATGATGCCCGCCAGCAGTTAGCGGAACTGACCGCCGCTTTCCAGAAAACCACTGCAGAAGCCGGCGAACGCTGGCAGCAGAATCTGATTGCACAGCAGGCCCAGAACCAGGAGACGTTGGCGACCCTCTCAAAGCAGAACGAACAAACTCAAAGCCAGTTGCAGGAACAACTCCACACCTGGCTTGGCGCCATCAACGATCAGCACCAAACCTGGCTCAAGGAACAGCAGCAACAACTGGTACAGAGCTGTGAACGCCTGAACAATGCCGGAGCTGAGGTGTCGCAACACTGGCAGGCCGGTCTGGCCCGACAGCAGGCTCAAAGTGACGACATGCTGGCAGCATTCAATGAGGCGCTGACTCAATACCAAAGCCATTTCCAGACCAGCAGCACCGGGTTGATTGAGCAGCAACAGGCCGGGCTGGCGGAACTGCTCAGCACCGTTGGCGCTCAGCTCGATCAACTCCGGGAACAGGAAAGCGAACGAGCCCGGGCTGCAAACGAGCGAATGGAACAACTGGAAGCCACAGCAGCACGCCACCTGAGTGAGCTGGGCACTGCACTGGAAGCGCCCATGACCCGCCTGATTGAGACGGCTTCGGAAACACCGAAGGCCGCCGCCGAGGTGATCCGACAGCTGCAGTCGGAAATCGCCCGCAACAGCGAGCGGGAAAACGAGCTGCTGGAGGAACGCCAGCGACTGGTTCAGGAGCTGGACACCCTGCTGGAGAACCAGCGCAGCACCGCTGACAGTCAGCGGGAGGCGGTGGATACGCTGATCCGCGGCGCCGGCGAAACCCTGACCGGCATCAGCGAGCGCTTCAACACCCTGATCCAGGAACAGAGCCAGCAACTGGGCAAACTGGGCAACGACATTACCGGCAGCAGCCAGGAAGTCGGCGCCCTGAGCGATGCGTTCATGCAGGCCATTGAGCTGTTCAGCCAGTCCAACCAGCAGGTCATCGCCGGCCTGGCGGACATCCAGGCAGCGCTGGACAAGGCCGGCAATCGGCACGATGAGCAACTGGCCTACTACGTCGCCCAGGCCCGCGAGGTGATTGATCTCAGCGTCAGTGCCCAGAAAGATGTGATTGATGCCGCTGCGGCGCTGCGCCGGGCAGAATCCAGCGAGGCCGGGTGATGGAACAGCTGGAAGGCGGCGAACAGCAATCGGCACCGGTCTGGGCTATTTTCTCGGACCTGATGGCGGCGCTTGTGGGTATTCTGGCGCTGATTCTTGTGTGGGTGATCGGCATTCAGCTGGAGCTCAGCCAGTCCCTGGCCGAGGAGATCGAGAAGCGGGAAGCCGAAGAACAGCGCCGGATGGCTCTGGAGCAAGCTCTCGAAGATCCGCTCACCAAAGGTCTGGTGACGTTCCGCGATGGCCGTATCGGCATCAGCGGTAACGTATTGTTCGAGCTGAATTCAGACCAGTTGCAGGCCGAAGGTGAAGAAGTACTGGAATCACTGATTCGCCCGCTACAGGCCTACCTGGAACAGCACGATGAACTGCTGATGGTGAGCGGATTCACCGACGACTTGCCGATGCATCCGGGCAACCGTTATCAGGACAACTGGGGCCTGTCGGCCCAGCGGGCCCTGACGGTTACCCGAACCCTCACAGAGCTGGGCTTGCCCAATGACCGGGTATTCGCTGCCGCCTTTGGTCCTCACCACCCGGCCGTACCCAATGTCGATGCCGAATCCCGGGCCCAGAACCGGCGGGTGGAAATCAGTACCGTGCCTCGGGCGCCTTCGTCGGCTGAGGATACTGAAACCGGGGAAGGTGATTGACCATGAGCGAAGCCCCCGGCCCCTCCTTGCTGGAAAGCTTGAGGCAAAACGGCGCCCATCAGAATGACCCGGTTCGATTCCGCTATCTGGAGTCTTTCGAGCAAAGACTGCGCGCAAAGGGGCTGCATAAGGGAACGACGCACTGGCGGAAGCTGGAACAGGCGATATCGGACTATCAGGCAAGGCTGGACAGTGCCGGGCAGCGCGATGAGCCCACCCCCGATGTCGGCGGCAATTCGCCTCTTTCCGGGTTGCTGAACCAGCTGAATGAAACCCCAGAGGCATCGGTTGAAGCGCCGCAGTCGGTTCTGGAACAACGGGTATTCGGGCAGTCGCCACAAGAGCCGCCAAAGGCACATCCAGCCTCAGCACCCAATAACCCGCGCCCCCTGAAAGCCATGATCAGAGCCCAGGCAAACCAGGGCCATCACGTTATTGCCGAGCGAATTCGACACGCCATTGAAAGCACACCGAAAGAAGCGGGGCCGATGAACGCGCATCGGTTGGTAAGCCGTGCTATTGCTGAGATGCAGACGTTGTCACCGGAGTATCTGGCACGATTTGCTCGTTACACCGATACGTTGTTGACGTTGGAGCGGCTGGCGAGAAAGGGCTAGACAATGCTTTGTTTTAGCCCTGGCAGTGAATGACGGCCTCAACTCAGGGAGAGAGTTCTTCCAGGTAGGTTTCTCCATCTCCGTATAGCGAGGCAAACTCCTCCTCCGGAACAACGGTCACGGCAATCTCCGGTTCATGGTCACCACCGCCCAGCAACACGCCCCGCATCGGCGTTATATCGGAGAAGTCTCGCCCCCAGCCGAGGGTAATGTGCTCCAGGTCGGGCCTCAGCGCGTTGGTGGGGTCCAACTCCAGCCAACCGAAATCCGGCACGAACACCGCTACCCAGGCATGGGTGGCATCGGCACCGACCAGCCGCTCCTTTCCTTCCGGCGGGTGAGTCAGGATATAACCACTCATGTAACGGGCCGCCAGTCCCACCGAACGCAGGCAGGCGATCATAATATGGGAGAAATCCTGGCAGACCCCACGACGGGCCTTGAACGCCTGCTCCACCGGGGTGAAGGTTTCGGTCGCCGTCGCATCGAAGCGGAAGTCGCGATGGATCATCCGCATCAGGGCATCCGCTGCTTCCACCAGGGGGCGTCCGGGGAGAAATGCCTCGCGTGCATAAGCGGCGTACTGGGAATCGATGGGTACGTTGGTGGACACAAACCGGAACGCCGTGGCTTCGAGATGTGCCGGCGAAAACGTCCTGTCCGCCCGATACCGCAGGCTGTCACGCACGCTTTCCCAGGGTACTTTTGCCGCAGTTGCCGACGGCTTCGGTCGATCGCGCAGCTCCACCCAGAACTCGCTGATGATCTCCAGATAGTCGTGATCACCAGTGAAATGAATCTTGGTAATCCGGTTGCCAAAGCAGTCCAGGAAGGAACGACGTGCCGATGGATCCGGTGAGATCGCCAGGTGATGCTCAAGATTCCTCTGCCAGGGCAGCGCCCGCGGAGTCAGCCTGAGCAGGTGATGAGACTCACCCACCACCTGGTCGTAGTGGTAGAGGGTCTCATGACGCACATGGTAACGGACAAATGTCATGACAGGCGCCTTAATCCGCTTTCACCGGCCGGTCGGAATACCGGGTGTGAATAAAACACTGCCGTTGGATTTCATCCGATACACGATAGGCTTCTGACCGGATATCACACAAGAGCTCTGCCAGAGCTCCGCAGGCCTGATCCGGATGCTTGCGCTCAAACGGGTGCAGATCCAACCCTTGTAAACGACGCAGGGAGTCGTTCAGATCCGGGGAAAACAGCTGTCCGGTTTTCTGACCCATTTCGGGTAAATCCTTCTGCAACTGGCGCAACTGGAACATCACAGAATGGGGGTTGCTCGCGTCGATCACAATGGTGTGAAGCACCCCCAGAAGCTCTGGTGTCCGGCGATATCGGGTCCGGTAGGTCACTTCCGAGTTTGCCACTTCCAGCAGCCACTCCAGCATGGCGTTACGACTGAAACGGTCACTGAACAGCGGCACACAAATCAGGGTGCACAGATTGGCCAACCGCTCCAGGCGCCGCCCGATCACCAGGAAAACCCAACTGGCGTCCCGCGTAATGTCATCCATGGCAAATCCAGCCAGCGATATGCAATCCAGCAACACCAGATTCAACGCCCGGATTGATTGTTCTGGCGTCGCCGGCGCCGGACTGAGAGGTTTCCCGACCCGGTTGAGTGTGTGCCAGTTGTCTGTGGATAACCGATCCCGGACCTGGCTGGCATTGAACAGCAAGGCCTGGATGATCGACGCAATCGACCCCGGGGATTCCTGGTCACTTACTGCTCTCAGCAAAGCCTCGGGGAGGGGCTCGGGTACGGCATCTTTTTCCGGCTCAGGAAGCGTACCGAACTGCTCGGCCGCCTGCTGGAGCCCAAGCAGTGCCTCCTCACTGGCCTGATCGTGCCCCGACAACCGGTTGAACGCCGCCCTCAGCAAGCGAGCCGTGCCTTCCGCCCGCTCAGAATGTCGGCCCATCCAGAACAGATTTTCGCCCACACGGGACGGAGTGTCCCGCTCGCCATCCAGCAGGTCGGAAACCTGCAACCGTTTCTTGATCAGCGATTTGGATGGCGCAGTGTAACGCGACTGTACCCAGGTATCCTTCGACAACCCGCCCCGCTGCATGGAGATGACCTCCACGCCCTCATCCATGGCGACACGGGTCAATCCACCGGGCATCACCCGCCAGCCGGAGGGCGTGGCCGCCGCGAACAGGCGCAGGCCAATAGACCGGGTTGCCAGCGGCTGGTTCTGATCACCCTTCCAGACCGGGGCCTGAGAAAGGTGAACCAACTCCTGCCCGACAAAAGCATGGGGGTGGGCATTCATCTTCTTGATGAGTGCGGTCCGTTCTGCCCCCTTCATCTGATAACCGAACACCGGCTCCATGCGCATACTCGCAAATGCCGGTTTGATGACCAGTTCATCGAGGTGCTCAATGACATAGTCCAACGCGGGTTTTTCACCACACCACCAGGAGGCCACGGATGGCATAGCCAGAGGTGAACCCAGCAGTTTTTTTGAAATCTCCGGCAGAAAACCGAACAGCGCCGCACTTTCAAGAACGCCGGAGCCCAGGGCGTTTGCCATCAGCACTTTGCCGGCTCGCACAGCACCCAGCAAGCCGGGGATACCCAACACGGAATCGGCACGGAGTTCCAGCGGATCACAAAAGCCATCATCGAGCCGGCGATAGATGGCATGCACACGACGCAGGCCCTGAAGTGTTTTCAGGTAGACCGTGTCATCGCGCACGGTGAGATCCTGACCTTCCACCAGAGGTAAACCGAGGTAGCGGGCAAGAAATACGTGTTCGAAATAGGTTTCGTTAAAACGGCCCGGTGTCAGAAGCACACACAACGCGGTCTCATTTCGCGCCGGAGACATGCTCGCAAGACTGTTCTGGAACCCCTGGAAGAATTCCGCCAGGTTGGTCACTGGCAGGTTGTGGAAGGGCGCGGGGAACGCCCGGGAGATGACCAACCGGTTTTGCAGGGCGTAACCCGCCCCCGAAGGGGCCTGGGTCCTGTCCGCCATCACCCACCAGCCGCCATCCGGCGCCCGCGCCAAGTCCACTGCATAAAGGTGAAGGAAGCGGCCACTCACCGGCTGTATGCCCTGGCAGGGCCATTGAAAACCAGCCTGACCGTAAACCAGGGCCGGCGGCATCAACCCCTCTTTGAGCAACGCCTGATCGCCATACAGATCGCCCAGAACGCTGTCCAGCAGTTCAGCTCGCTGGGCGACCGCTTTCGAAAGCCATTGCCACTCATCCGCGCCCAGAACCAGCGGCAGCAGATCGACCTCCCAGGGCCGGGTATCGCCACGGGGATCTTCGTAGACGTTGTAGGTTACCCCGTCTTCGGCAATCGCGCTGGAAACCGCCTGAGCCCTGAGATTGAGACCGGCGACCGACTCAAGGTTCAACTGTTGCAACAACGGCCGCCAATGGGGCTTTGGCCCGGAACCCAGGGAACCAAGCTCATCAAACCGATCCGGCACCGGATGGTACTGGCGGAGGATGTCCGTTACTGCGCGCTGCTTCGCCACCGTGAATTCGGGCTCCGTTAGTCAATGAGCTGGAAGCATAGCCGCTTTCCAGCCCCCTGAGCCAGTATCAAACGGTAAGTTCACACATGTTATTTGTGATACCGCAAATCCAGGGTGAACGGGAACTCCCGGTGCTCCGGCACCGGCCGCAGGGGTTGCTGGCCTGAGCTGTGTCCCATCCGGAAGAAACGCGCCATACGGCGGCCTTCAGCCTCGAACGAATTCACCGGCAGCGTCTCGAAATTCCGGCCACCGGGATGGGTCACGTGATACTCACACCCGCCCAGACTGCGTTCGTTCCAGGTGTCCACGATATCAAACACCAGCGGCCCATCCACCCCGATGGTCGGGTGCATGCACTGCGACGGCTGCCAGGCCCGGTAACGGACCCCGGCGACCGACTCGCCCACCATGCCGGTAGGCTGAAGTGGCAGAGGCACCTGATTACAGGTGATCTGGTAACGATCCGGCGCAGCACCGCGCACCCTCACCTGCAGACGCTCCAGGGAGGAATCCACATAACGGGCAGTGCCACCAATTGCACCGTGCTCACCGGTGACGTGCCAGGGCTCCAGGGCGGATCGCAGTTCAAGGGTGATGCCCTTGACCTTGTAGTCGCCGATCCGGGGGAACCGGAACTCGAAATGGGGCGCGAACCACTCGCTCTCCAGCGGGTAACCACGGGCCTTCATATCGTCGATCACATCTTCGAAATCCTGCCAGACATAGTGAGGCAGCAGGAACCGGTCGTGCAGTTCGGTGCCCCAGCGCACCAGCCCTGGCGGCTTGTAGGGTTGCTCCCAGAAGCGTGCCACCAGCGCGCGCAACAGCAGCTGCTGGGTCAGGCTCATGCGGGCATGGGGCGGCATCTCGAAGGCACGCAGCTCCAGCAAACCGTGACGCCCGCCCGGACCGTCCGGGGAATAGAGCTTGTCGATACAGAACTCGGCCCGGTGGGTGTTGCCGGTGACATCGGTGAGCAGGTCCCGGAGCAAGCGGTCCACCATCCAGGGCGCGATTTTCTTGCCCACCGGGCATAACCGCTCCATCTCCTTGAAGGCCAGCTCCATTTCGAACACGTGGTCATTGCGGGCCTCGTCAATCCTGGGGGCCTGGGAACTGGGGCCAATGAACAGGCCGGAGAACAGGTAGGACAGACTGGGATGGTTGTGCCAGTAGCTGATCAGGCTGCGCAACAGATCCGGGCGCCGCAGGAACGGAGAATCTTCGGCCGTTTGCGAACCCAGCACAAAATGGTTGCCGCCACCGGTACCGGTATGACGGCCGTCCATCATGAACTTCTCAGACGTAAGCCGGCATTCGTAGGCGTCTGCATAGAGCGTCTCGGTCTGCTCTACCAATTCGTCCCAGGTCTTGACCGGCTGCACATTCACTTCGATCACCCCCGGATCCGGGGTAATCCGGAAATGACTCAACCGTGGGTCGGAAGGTGGCTCATAGCCTTCCAGCAAGACCGGTTGTTTGAGCTCTGCGGCGGTTTTCTCGATGGCCGAGACCAGCACAAGATAGGGTTCCAGCTCCGCCAGCGGCGGCATGAAAACGCGAAGGATGCCCTCCCGGGGCTCAACACACAGGGCCGTGCGGACAATCTCGGGGGCCGACTTGCCTTTTGCCGGCGGCTTCCGCTCCGAAGACGGCTGGCCAGACTGGCTTCGGCTGTTCCATTGACGGATCTGCTCACTGGCGGGCAACGGACCACGGGGGGCAAACGGGTCCTGCTCGTGTATCCAGGGGTAATCCGCTTCTTCCACCCAGGGCTGGCTGTCCAGCGGCAGTCGGTGGCCCATGGGTGAGCCGCCCGGAATCAGATAGCAGCGCTCACTGCGCAGGAACCAGGGTCCGGTCTCCCAGGCCTTCTCCTTTTCGGAAACACGCAGTGGCAGCACGTAGCCGACGGGCTTATCCAGCCCCCGGCTGAAAATTTGCTGAAGCTGCTTCCGTTCCAGGGCATTGTCGAGCCTGGCATCGAAGGGATCGACGTTGACCGGCAGCCGTCGTTCCCGCCACAGGTAATAAAAGACATCCTCGAACCCAGGGAACAGGTGCTTTTCATCGACACCCAGTTCCCTCGCCAGGGCCCCCAAAAACCGGTGAGCATCTTCCGGGTTTGCCTTGCCTTCAGTACGCTCGTCCGCCAGCCACCGTTCATCCTGCCAGATTGGTTCACCATCCTTGCGCCAGAAACAGTTCAGGGACCACCGTGGCAGCGGCTCGCCCGGGTACCACTTGCCCTGGCCAAAGTGCACCAGCCCACCGGCTCCATACCGGTCCCGCATCCGATGGTAGAGCTCGATGGCCTTTTTCCGCTTGGTGGGGCCCATCGCCTCGGTGTTCCACTCCGGCTCATCACGGTCGTGATTGGCCACGAAGGTGGGTTCACCGCCCTGGGTCAAGCGCACATCCAGCTCGGTCAGGCGTTCGTCCACCTCATGCCCCAGATCCACAATGCGTTGCCACTGCTCCTCGGTGTAGGGTTTGGTCACCCGCGGCGCTTCCCAGATGCGCTGGACGCTCATCTGATGCTCAAATTCGACCTCGCAGTCTTCCACCATGCCGGAAATGGGCGCCGCCGAGGACGGATCCGGGCTGCAGGCCAGCGGAATATGCCCTTCACCGGCAAACAGGCCAGACGTCGGATCCAGTCCCACCCAACCGGCGCCGGGCAGGAAGACCTCGCACCAGGCGTGCAGGTCAGTGAAGTCTTCCTCCGCGCCCGAGGGACCATCCAGGGCTTTCAGGTCTGCCTTGAGCTGAATCAGGTAGCCAGAGACGAACCGCGCCGCCAGGCCCAGGTGCCGGAGAGTCTGGACCAGCAACCAGGTGGAATCCCGACAGGATCCGGACCCTTTTTTCAGGGTCTCTTCCGGCGTCTGTACGCCCGGCTCCATCCGGATCAGATAATCGATCCGGTTGGCAAGCCGCTGGTTTACGCCCACCAGGAAATCGACGCTGGGCGTTTCCTTGCGGTCTATGGTGGCCATCCACTTCCGGAATTCCGGTGTTTCCGGCAGTTTCTGCAAGTAAGGCGCCAGCTCCGCCGTCTGCCATTCCTCATAGTCGAAGGGAATGGTCTCCGCCCGGGGTTCCAGAAAGAAATCGAAAGGGTTGATCACGGCCATCTCGGCAACCAGGTCCACCGTGATTTTCAGCTCGTCGGTCTTTTCCGGAAACACCAGCCGGGCCAGATAGTTGGCCTGCGGGTCCTGTTGCCAGTTCAGGAAGTGACCTTCGGGCTCAACCTTCAGCGAGTAACTGAGAATCCGGGTGCGCGCATGTGGACAGGGTCGCAAACGAACAATCTGAGGGCCCAGGGTAATCGGGCGCTCGTAGCGATAATGGGTGGTATGACTCAGGGCAACGTGAATCGACATGGAACCTATCTCGCAGGCGAATAGTGTTGGGAGTTTCAGGCTGTCTCGTAGACAGGAAACCAGGTCTCTGCAATGTCGTCGTGAAGTTCACCGATCTCCAGCTGCAGGTTCTCCAGGAACAGGATCACGTCCTCCTTGCGGATCAACGCATCCACGTCGCCTTCACGGGTGTGACGGACCGCCTGCAGCGCCGTGCGCAGCGGAATCTCGTTCCTGGGCAGGCGACCGAGGGCACCGGCCACTTCGCTGAGACTGTGTAGCACCGAGCGCGGGAAGGGTTCGTTCTGCAACAGGAAGCGAATCACCAGAGGCCCGCTGACCTTGCGCCGCACGTTGTGGCGGTACATCTGGAAGGCACTCTGGTAGCGCAGAACGCTCGTCCACAATAGCCCGCCGTAGGTTTCCGTGCCGTCCCAGCCATCGAGGAACTGCAGAGCTCCCACTTCAATCTGACGGGTGGCCATGTCGGCCCGCTCAAGGTTGCGACCCACCCGGATGAAGTCGTAGCCCTCGTCGTGACTCATACACCCGGCCAGCAAACCATTGAGCATCTGGCAGCGGCCGACGATCTCGTTCAGGAAATCGTATCGCGCGCGTTTCCCCACCCCCTGGTCGATGTACTCCTGGATGTAACGATATAGTTCATTGATGACTTCCCAGGCGTCGGTCGGTACCTGGTCCCGGGTGGTGCGAACATTCTCCCGGGCAGCCTTGATGCAGGAGGCGATGGAGCTCGGGTTGTAACTGTCGGCCATCAGAAACTTCACACAGTTGCGCTCATCGGCCTTCTGGTGGTGCTGGTCAAACAGCGCACCCATGCCCGTCACCGCCACCAGTCCCTTCCAGGACAGCTGGGTCTCCCGGGGCATATCCAATGCTAGGGAATTGAAAGCCATGATCATCCGGGCATTGTTCTCGGCCCGCTCAAGGTATCGGGCCATCCAGTACAGTCTTTCCGCTACACGTGACAGCACATCAATTCTCCTCGTCCACGATCCAGGTATCCTTGCTTCCACCGCCCTGGGAAGAATTCACCACCAGGGAGCCCTTGCGCATCGCCACCCGCGTGAGCCCGCCGGCGGTAACGTAGGTTCGCACGCCCTGCAGCACGAAGGGCCGCAGATCCAGGTGCCTCGGCGCCAAACCCTCGTCGCACAGCGTGGGAGCGACAGACAGACTCAACGTGGGCTGGGCGATGTAGTTGCGTGGGTTCTTCTTGATCAGACGGGCAAATTCGGTGCGCTGCTTCTTGGTGGAATGCGGCCCCACCAGCATGCCGTAACCACCGGACTCATTCGCCGGTTTGACCACCAGCTCGTCCAGGTGCTCGAGCACATACTCCTGGTCCTGCTTGTTCACACACATATAGGTGGGCACGTTCGGGATGATCGGCTCCTCATCGAGGTAATAGCGGATCATGTCCGGCACGAAGGCGTAGATCACCTTGTCATCGGCCACTCCGGCACCGGGCGCATTGGCCAGGCCAACCTTGCCATTGCGCCAGGCTCGCATCAGGCCCGGCACGCCCAGGGTAGAGTCTGCCCGAAAGACTTCCGGGTCCAGAAAGTCGTCATCAATGCGCCGGTAGATCACGTCCACGCGCTCCAGGCCTTCTACTGTGCGCATGTACACGCAATCGTCTTCACCAACGACGAGATCAGCCCCCTCCACCAGCTCGGCACCCATGCGTTGCGCCAGGAACGAGTGCTCGAAATAGGCCGAATTGAAAATCCCCGGAGTGAGTACCGCAATTCTTGGATGATCCTGGGGCCTTGGAGAAATCGACGCCAGCATGTCGAACAGCTGGTTGGTGTAGTCATCCACCGGCAGGATACTGTTGTTGTCGAACAGTTCCGGGAACACCCGCTTGGTCAGTTGGCGATTCTCCAGCATGTAGGAAACACCGGAAGGAACCCGCAGGTTGTCCTCAAGAACATATACCTTTCCGTCCTTGTCCCTCACCAGATCCGATCCGCAAATGTGGGCCCAGACCCCCAGTGGCGGCGTAAAACCACGGCACTGCTCGCGGAAGTTTTTGGAGTTGGCGAACACGTACTTGGGAATGACCTTGTCTTTGACGATATTCTGGTCGTTGTAGATATCGTTAATGAACATGTTGAGGGCCGTCAGGCGCTGGGCCAGCCCTTGTTCAATGTTTTCCCACTCCCGGAGCGAGATCACCCGGGGAATGATATCGAAAGGCCAGGCCCGGTCGATATTCTCGCCCTCGCTGTAGATGGTGAAACTGATCCCCATCTCCAGTATCGCCAGTTCGGCAGCCTGCTGGCGCGCCTGGATCTCCTCGGACCCGAGATTGCCCAGGTAGTCGGTAATCGCCGTCGCGGCTCGTCTGGGCTTCCCTTTGGCAGCGATCAGCTCATCGTAGAAGTCGTTGGGATCGTAGTTTTTCCAGTCAATCGCTTTGTTCTTTTTCATTCGGGATCCTTTCATTAACGTCCGTGAGCGATCTGGTGCACCAGACGGAGCTTCTCCACCACCGCAGGCGCCAGCACAAAGGGGTAGGCGTCGTCGTGCCCCATGCTTCGGTTCAGGCTGTTGAGCGCAAGCGTCAAAGGCAACCAATGCCTGATCAGCGCATCGAAATCACCGGTCTGGCAGGGGTCGAAGGCAGGGCCTGTTTCGCCGCTTGTTTCCTCGGGCTGCAAGGTATTCACACGCAGACCGAGCTGCCAGGCGGTTTCCAATGTATCCACCATATGCAGATAATGTGCCCAGGTCTCTGCCCAGTCCTCCCAGGCATGGCTGCTGGCATAGGCGCTGATGTATCGGCTTTGCCAGTCAGAGGACGGGCCGTATTGGTAATGCTGGTCCAGCGCTTGCCTGTAGTCCCTGGTCTCATCACCAAAAAGGTCCCGGAATTTGCCAAGCCACGGGCTACTCCGGACAAGCAGATCCCAGTAATAGTGTCCGGACTCATGGCGAAAATGCCCTAAAACAGTGCGATACGGCTCGGCCATCTGGTTGCGCATCCGCTCGCGTTCCACCGGGTCTGCTTCGGCAATGTTGATGGTAATGACGCCATTGGCATGGCCTGTCGTTACTTTTTCACGCTCGTCAAACATAGCCGGCTGATCGGCCAGAAAATCGAATGCCAGCCCAAGCTGATCTTCGTTCCGGGGTTCGCACGGGAGTCCCAGGCGCAAGACGGAATACACAAGCCGCCGTTTCTCTTTTTCGAGACGACGCCAGAGGTCATTGTTCTTCTCGATGCTGAGATCCGGGATTGTGCGATTCAGGCGACAGGCAACACAGAAGGTATGCGGATCGGTTTTGGGGATCAGCCAGTTACAGGCTCGCTGATTCTGATAGTTGTCACACAACCGGTAGAGATCACCACGTGCGACCGTCGCCCAGGTGTTATCGCCTTCCGGCTCGATCGCCAGCAAATCCATGACATCCGGGGCAAAGCCCAGGTCAGCTCCGCAATGGGTACAGCGACTGTTTTCAAAATAAAGCAGGTTGGCACATCGACCGCAGTGGAACAGCTTCATTGGAAGGCATCCTTGGCCATTACCGGCAAGAGCATGCCTTCAAGTATTGGCCATCCAGGCCAAAACGCAAAAATCTGCCGTTAAGCAATACCAATCTTCGAAGCGACAACCCTTGCCGTCGGCATCCTGTTCTTTGTTGCAGCGATAAGTGCGGGGATCAACACGGGCGATGGGCTTTCAGCTCACCCATCAGAAAAAGCCCCCGGAGGTCGGGGGCTTCAAGACGGGTCTTACTTGACCTTCGGGTCCAGCTCGCCAGCCGCATAACGTTCGAACATCTGTTCGAGGTTCAGCGGCTTGATCTTGCTGGCCTGGCCGGCACAGCCGAAGGCTTCGTAGCGGGCGACACAGATATCGGTCATGGCAACCATGGTGGCCTTGAGGAATTTGCGCGGGTCAAATTCCGCCGGGTTCTGAGCCATGAAGCGACGAACAGCACCGGTAGAGGCCAGGCGCAGGTCGGTGTCGATGTTGACCTTGCGCACGCCGTGCTTGATACCTTCGACGATTTCTTCCACCGGTACACCGTAGGTTTCCGGGATCTCGCCACCGAATTCGTTGATCACTTTCAGCCACTCCTGAGGTACGGAGCTGGAGCCGTGCATGACCAGGTGGGTGTCCGGGATGCGGGCGTGGATGGCTTTGATCTGGTCGATGGCCAGGATGTCACCTGTAGGCGGACGGGTGAACTTGTAGGCGCCGTGGCTGGTGCCGATGGCGATAGCCAGAGCGTCGACCTGGGTTTTCTGCACGAAGTCAGCGGCTTCTTCCGGATCGGTCAGCATCTGGCTGTGATCCAGGGTGCCTTCGGCGCCAATGCCGTCTTCTTCACCGGCCTGGCCTGTTTCGAGGGAGCCCAGGCAGCCCAGCTCACCTTCTACGGAGACACCACAGGCGTGGGCCATTTCAACGGTACGACGGGTCACGTCGACGTTGTATTCGTAGCTGGTCGGCGTTTTGCCGTCTTCACCCAGGGAGCCGTCCATCATCACGGAGCTGAAGCCAAGCTGGATAGAGCGCTGGCATACGGCCGGGCTGGTGCCGTGGTCCTGGTGCATAACCACGGGGATGTGCGGCCATTCTTCGATGGCGGCCAGGATCAGGTGGCGCAGGAAAGGCGCACCGGCGTATTTGCGGGCACCGGCGGAGGCCTGGACAATGACCGGGGAGTCGGTTTTGTCGGCCGCTTCCATGATGGCGCGCATTTGTTCGAGATTGTTTACGTTAAAGGCTGGCACACCGTAACCATGCTCGGCGGCGTGGTCCAGAAGTTGCCGCAGCGAAATCAGGGCCATGGGTTGTCTCCTTCGTTGACGTTTTGAGGTTTGAATTCTGTTCGTTTTGGATTTTGGAGTGGCGTCTTAATTACCACGCTCTTCCAGCACGGCTACTGCCGGCAGGGTTTTGCCTTCCACGAATTCGAGGAACGCGCCGCCGCCGGTGGAGATGTAGGAAATCTTGTCAGCTACGCCGTATTTGTCAACGGCAGCGACGGTGTCGCCGCCACCGGCCAGGGAGAAGGCGTCGCTTTCGGCGATGGCCTGGGCGAGTGCCTTGGTGCCGTTACCGAACTGGTCGAATTCGAACACGCCAACCGGGCCGTTCCACAGGATGGTTTTGGCGTTTTTCAGCAGTTCAGCGAACTGGCCGGCGGTTTCCGGGCCTACGTCGAGGATCATGTCTTCGTCGCTGACGTCGGAGATGTTTTTGGTCGTCGCCGTGGCGGTTTCAGCGAATTCGCTGGCGACCACCACGTCAACCGGCAGCGGGATTTCCACGCGGCTGGCGATGTCTTTGGCAGTGTCGATCAGGTCGTGTTCGCACAGGGACTTGCCTACCGGGTGGCCGGCTGCGGCCAGGAAGGTGTTGGCGATGCCGCCACCAACGATGATCTGGTCACACACTTTTTCCAGAGCGTTGAGCACGTCCAGCTTGGTGGAGACTTTCGAGCCACCAACGATGGCAACGACCGGCTTGGCTGGGTTATCCAGGGCTTTGCCGAGTGCTTCCAGCTCCGCTGCCAGCAGCGGGCCGGCGCAGGCTTCAGGGGCAAATCGGGCCACACCGTGGGTGGAGGCCTGGGCGCGGTGGGCGGTGCCGAAGGCGTCCATCACATAGATGTCGCACAGGGCGGCGTATTGCCTGGCCAGGTCCTCGTTGTCTTTCTTTTCGCCTTTGTTGAAGCGAACGTTTTCGAACAGCACTACTTCGCCGTCGGCCACTTCAACGCCGTCCAGATAATCCTTGATCAGGCGGACTTCCTGGCCCAGCAGGGCGCCCAGGTGTTCGGCAACCGGTTTCATGGAGGAGGCTTCGTCGTACACGCCTTCTTCCGGGCGGCCCAGGTGGGACATCAGCATGACTTTGGCACCGGCGTCTTTGGCGGCCTTGATGGTGGGCAGCGAGGCGCGGATGCGGGCGTCACTGGATACTTTGCCGTCTTTGACCGGGACGTTCAGGTCTTCACGAATCAGAACCCGCTTGCCGGCGAGGTTCAGGTCAGTCATTTTCTTGATGGCCATAATCAGGTTCCGTAGTTATGGGTTCAAAGGTGCAAATTCTAAGCCTAAGGCTGGAGCCTGACTCCCTTCGGGATCAGCCCCCACAATATTCTTCAGGTTTTGCTCAACCAGGTTCTGCTGACATCCAGCATGCGATTGGCAAAGCCCCACTCGTTGTCAAACCAGCACAACACTTTCACCATGGTGCCGCCGGTGACTCGGGTCTGCCCGCCATCGACCACGCCGGAATGGAAATCATGGTTGAAGTCAGAACTGGCCAGCAGTTCATCGGTATAGCCGAGGATACCCTTCAATGAGCCAGCGGATGCACCGCACAGCAACTGATTCACTGTGGCTATGTCGGTCGGCTCACGCACGTTAACCACCATGTCTATAGCAGAGACATTCAGCGTTGGCACGCGCATGGCAACCGAGCTGAAACGGCCTTCCATATGAGGCAACAAACGCTCGATACCGCGGGCCAGGCCAGTGTCCACGGGCACAATATTGTGCAGGGCACTTCGGGTACGGCGCAGGTCCTGATGGTGGTAGGCATCGATGACCGGCTGGTCGTTCATGGCGGCGTGAATCGTCGTGGTGCTGCCCTGCTCTACGCCAAAGGCATCGTCCAGGACCTTGATGACCGGTACCAGGCAGTTGGTGGTGCAGGAGCCGGCAGCTACGATCACGTCCTGACCGTTCAGGTCCCCGTCGTTAATGCCGAAGACCACCGTGCGGTCGACATCCGGATCGCCCGGCTGGGAAAACAGCAGGCGCTGGGCACCGGCTTCAATATGCTTTTCCGCCGTGGCCCGGTCAGAATAGGCGCCGGAGCATTCCAGCACCAGATCCACATCCAGCAGTCGCCAGGGCAGTTCCTCGGGTTCAGGATGACGCAATACGCGGATGCGGTCGCCGTTCACAACCAGGTTATCGCCATCCACGGCCACCTCACCGTGAAACCGCCCGTGGGTGGAGTCGTATTTGGTGAGGTGGGCTATGGTGTCGATATCCGACAACTCGTTGATCGCGACCACCTGCAGATGGTCGCGATAGCCGTTTTCATAAAGGGCCCGCAACACGCACTGGCCGATGCGGCCGTACCCGTTGATGGCAATTCGAAACGGCGTTGCGTTGGTCATCAGGCGTCCAGCAGTTCGTCAGCCACTTCCAGGATGTTGTCGACAGTAAAGCCGAACTCCTTGAACAACTCACCGGCCGGCGCAGATTCACCAAAGGTGGTCATGCCAACGATGCGACCGTCCAGGCCCACGTACTTGTACCAGTAGTCCGCAATGCTCGCTTCAATGGCGATGCGGTTGGTGACTTCCAGCGGCAGCACCTGCTGCTTGTACTCGGCGCTCTGGGCATCGAATACGTCGGTAGACGGCATGGATACAACACGCACCGCTTTACCCTGCTCTCGCAGCTTGGCTGCAGCCTCCTGGGCCAGGCCCACTTCACCGCCAGTGGCGATCAGGATCAGCTCCGGCGTGCCTTCGCTGTCCGACAGGACATAACCACCCTTGGCCACATTCGCCAGCTGTTCGGCATCACGCTGCTGGTGCGGCAGTCCCTGACGGGAGAAGACCATGGCCGTCGGGCCATCCTTGCGCTCCAGGGCCGCTTTCCAGGCCACCGCAGACTCCACGGTGTCGGCCGGGCGCCAGGTGCTCATGTTCGGGGTGGTGCGCAGGCTGGCCAGCTGTTCGATAGGCTGGTGGGTCGGGCCATCTTCACCCAGACCGATGGAATCGTGGGTAAAGACAAAGATCGAGCGCTGCTTCATCAGTGCGGCCATGCGCACGGCATTACGGCAGTATTCCATGAAGATCAGGAAGGTGGCGCCGTAGGGCACGAAGCCGCCGTGCAAAGCGATACCGTTCATGATGGCCGCCATGCCGAATTCGCGCACACCGTAATAGATGTAGTTGCCGGAGGCGTCTTCCTTGGTCACGCCTTTACAGCCTGACCAGATAGTCAGGTTGGAACCGGCCAGGTCGGCAGAGCCACCCATCAGTTCCGGCAGTAGCGGGCCGTAGGCGTTCAGGGAATTCTGGGACGCCTTACGGGAGGCAACGGTCTCGCCCTTGTCCTGGCATTCCTGGATATAGGCCTGGGCTTTTTCGGCGAAGTCTGCCGGCAGGTCACCCGCCATGCGGCGTTTGAACTCGGCGGCCAGTTCCGGCTCGGCCTTCTCATAGGCCGCAAATTTCTCTTCCCAGGCACTCTGTGCAGCCTGGCCTTTTTCTTTGGCATCCCACGCGGCGTAGATCTCGGACGGCACCTCGAACGGGCCGTGCTGCCAGCCCAGGGCTTCGCGGGTCAGAGCGATTTCATCGTCACCCAGCGGGGCACCGTGACACTCTTCCTTGCCCTGCTTGTTGGGGGAACCGAAGCCGATAATGGTCTTGCAGCAAATAATGGTGGGCTGTGCGGTGTTGGCACGGGCAGCTTCAATGGCCGCACGGATGGCATCGGAATCGTGACCATCAACATTTGGGATAACCTGCCAGCCGTAGGACTCGAAACGCTTGGGCGTGTCGTCGGTGAACCAGCCCTCTACTTCTCCATCAATGGAGATGCCGTTGTCATCATAGAAGAACACCAGTTTACCCAGGCCCAGGGTGCCGGCCAGAGAGGCGACTTCGTGGGAGATACCTTCCATCAGGCAGCCGTCGCCCAGGAACGCATAGGTGTAGTGGTCAACAATGTCGTGGCCCGGACGGTTGAACTGAGCAGCCAGTGCCTTCTCTGCGAGCGCGAAGCCAACAGCATTGGCGATGCCCTGCCCCAGCGGGCCGGTGGTGGTCTCGATGCCCGGGGTATAACCGAATTCCGGATGGCCCGGTGTTTTGGAGTGCAGCTGACGGAAGTTCTTCAGGTCATCAATGCTGACGTCGTACCCGCTCAGGTGCAGCAGGGAATACTGCAGCATGGAGCCATGGCCGTTAGACAGCACGAAGCGGTCACGGTTGGCCCAATGCGGGTTGGCCGGGTTGTGGCTGAGGTAATCGTTCCACAGCACCTCGGCGATATCCGCCATACCCATGGGCGCACCCGGGTGGCCGGATTTGGCTTTCTGAACCGCATCCATGCTCAGCGCGCGAATGGCGTTGGCGAGATCTTTACGGGACGGCATTGACAATTCTCCAGTGTTTTTCAGGAAAAGACTTCAAGCTGCAAATACTGCTCAAAAAGAAGGCGCGTATTTTCGCCGATTAGGGTATGCCGGGGCAAATCCATATGTAGTGGTTTTCCGATGAAGCCGGCACAAAATCACCAAACCGACTGATTTCACAGAACTCATAAATCTATATCAAAAAATTTTGATATGGCTATTGATCGACCAACCGAACGCCCCTACACTTGCCAACCATGACCTCACTCAATGCACATGCGAACGAATTGTCCTCTGTGGACGTACTGGCCCCGATCTTCAAGGCGAGCGGCGACCCCCTGCGCCTGGAAATCCTGCGGGTGCTGCGGCGGGACACCTTCGGTGTGCTGGAGCTGAGCCAGATGTTCGACATGCGCCAGTCCGGCATGAGCCATCACCTGAAAGTGATGCACAAGGCCGGCTTGCTGGAGCCCCAGCGGGAAGGCAATGCCATTTTCTATCGTCGCCCGCTGAATCTGGACAGTGACAAACTGGCCGACCAGGCGATCCGCCAAATTTTCGAAACCGTCGACAGGGTTGCCCTGCCCCGGCACCTTAATGAAAAGATTGAAGCCATACGAGAGCAGCGGGCGGGACAGTCCCAGGCCTTTTTCTCCCGGCACTCCGAACAATTCCGGGAACAGCAGGAGCTGATTGCTGCCTTTGACCTGTATGCCGAGCCTACCGCGGAACTTATTCGCAAGCGTGCAGCGAGGCAGTCATGGCAGAGCGTTCTGGAAATCGGACCGGGTGAAGGCGGGTTCCTGCCGGTACTGTCGGAGCTGTTCCAGCATGTGGTTGGCCTGGACAACAGCAAAGACATGCTTGCCAAGGCGACGCGCACCTGCATAGAGGAACACCTGAACAACGTCGACCTGATCGAAGGCGTGACCGACACCCTGCTGGCGCGGGGCGACGCCTTTGACCTGATTGTAGCCAACATGGTGCTGCATCATGTGCCCAGCCCCGCGGACATTTTTCTGGACGCCGCAGCCCTGATGAACAGTGGCGGTTGTCTGGTCGTCAGTGATCTGTGCAGTCACGACCAGGACTGGGCCAAAGAAAACTGCGGCGACCTGTGGCTGGGCTTCGAGCCGGAAGAACTGACTTCCTGGGCGGCAGACGCCGGGCTGACCGCTGGCGAACAGCTGTTTATAGGCCTGCGCAACGGGTTCCAGGTACAGGTAAGAGAATTCTGGAAGAGTACAGAAGCGGCGTAACCAGTCGCCGCCACAGGAATATCAAAAACTTTTGATATGGGTGTAGGTAGTTTTACGTATGCCCTAACAACAACCAAGGCAGCCGGTAGGTCGAACAGGACGGAGCCGGTACGAATTTGCAATCGCTCAAGAGGAGCACACCTATGTCTGACTACAACATCTTCACCTCCGAATCGGTCTCCGAAGGCCATCCGGACAAACTGGCCGACCAGATTTCCGATGCGGTACTGGACGCCATCCTGACCGACGATCCGCACGCGCGCGTGGCCTGCGAAACCATGGTCAAGACCGGCGTGGCCATCGTCGGCGGTGAAATCACCACCAGCGCCTGGGTCGATCTGGAAGACCTGGTACGCGGTGTGATCAAAGACATCGGCTACACCTCCTCGGAAGTAGGCTACGACGGCGACACCTGTGGTGTGATCAACATCATCGGCAAACAGTCCGTCGACATCGCCCAGGGCGTTGACCGCCAGAAGCCGGAAGACCAGGGCGCAGGCGACCAGGGACTGATGTTCGGCTACGCCAGCAACGAAACCGACGTGCTGATGCCGGCGCCGATCACCTTCTCCCACCGCCTGGTTCAGCGCCAGGCCGAAGCCCGCAAGAGCGGCCTGCTGCCGTGGCTGCGTCCAGACGCCAAGAGCCAGGTCACCTGCCGCTACGAGAACGGCAAGGTTGTGGGTATCGATGCTGTGGTTCTGTCTACCCAGCACGACCCCGACGTCACCCAGGCCGACCTGAAAGAAGCGGTGATGGAACTGATCGTCAAGCACACCCTGCCGGCTGAACTGCTGCACAAAGACACCCAGTTCCACATCAACCCGACCGGCAAGTTCGTAATCGGTGGCCCGGTGGGCGACTGCGGCCTGACTGGCCGCAAAATCATCGTAGATACCTACGGCGGCATGGCCCGTCACGGTGGTGGCGCCTTCTCCGGCAAAGATCCCTCGAAGGTTGACCGTTCTGCTGCCTACGCCGGCCGTTACGTCGCCAAGAACATCGTCGCCGCCGGCCTGGCCGAGAAGTGCGAGATTCAGGTGTCCTATGCCATCGGTGTAGCCCAGCCGACCTCCATTTCTTTGAACACCTTTGGCACCGGCAAGATCAGCGACGACAAGATCATCGATCTGGTACGTGCACACTTCGACCTGCGTCCGTACGCGATCACCAACATGCTCGACCTGCTGCACCCGATGTACCGGGCCACCGCAGCTTACGGCCACTTCGGCCGTGATCCGTACGAGATGACCGTCGGTGGCAAGACCTTCACCGCGTTCCCGTGGGAGAAAACTGACCGTGCGGCAGCCCTGAAAGACGCTGCGGGCATCTGAACAGACCATTCCGGATAACTGGGCGTATTCCATTTCACCGAATACGCCCAAACCAAACTGACAGGAGAACACCATGAGCACTCCGGCCGAAAAATTGAATGACTTCCAGGACTACAAAGTCCGCGACATCACCCTCGCCGACTGGGGCCGCAAGGAAATCAAGATCGCCGAAGGCGAAATGCCCGCCCTGATGAAACTGCGCGAGAAGTACAAAGCGGAGCAGCCGCTGAAAGGCGCCAACATCATGGGCTGCATCCACATGACCATCCAGACCGCCGTGTTGATTGAAACACTGGTCGAGCTGGGCGCTAACGTACGCTGGTCTTCGTGCAACATCTTCTCCACCCAGGATCAGGCTGCAGCCGCCATCGCGGCGCAAGGCATTCCCGTGTTTGCCTGGAAAGGTGAGACAGACGAAGAGTACGAATGGTGCCTGCACAAAACCGTCGGTGCGGACGTAGACGGCTGGGAGCCGAACATGATCCTGGACGACGGCGGCGACCTGACCGAGCTGCTGCACAAGGAATACCCACAGGTAATTGCCAAGTGCCACGGCGTAACCGAAGAAACCACCACCGGCGTACACCGCCTGCAGGAAATGCTGCGTGACGGCACCCTGAAGATCCCGGCGATTAACGTCAACGACTCGGTGACCAAGTCCAAGAACGACAACAAGTACGGTTGTCGTCACAGCCTGAATGATGCCATCAAGCGTGCCACCGACCACCTGCTGTCTGGCAAAAAGGCCCTGGTAATCGGCTACGGCGACGTGGGCAAGGGTTCCGCTCTGTCCCTGCGTCAGGAAGGCATGATCGTCAAAGTCACCGAAGCCGATCCGATCTGTGCCATGCAGGCGTGCATGGACGGTTTTGAAGTCGTGTCTCCGTACATTGACGGCGTGAACACCGGTACCGAGCAGGGCATCAACAAGGATCTGCTGGCCAACACCGACCTGCTGGTAACCACCACCGGTAACGTCAACGTGTGTGACGCCAACATGTTGAAAGCGCTGAAGAGCGGTGCCGTGGTGTGCAACATCGGCCACTTCGACAACGAGATCGACACCGCCTACATGCGCAAAAACTGGGAGTGGGACGAGGTCAAGCCGCAGGTGCACGTGATCTACCGCGACAAGGCCAGCAACGACCACCTGATCCTGCTGTCCGAAGGCCGTCTGGTAAACCTTGGCAACGCCACAGGTCACCCGTCCCGCATCATGGATGGCTCCTTTGCCAACCAGGTGCTGGCGCAGATGTACCTGTTCGAGCGCAAGTTTGCCGACCTGCCGGAAGATTCCAAGGCCAAGGGCGTTTACGTCCAGGTTCTGCCCAAGCAGCTGGACGAGGAAGTGGCCCGCGCCATGGTGGAAGGTTTTGGTGGCGTGATCACCAAGATGACTCCGGACCAGGCGAAATACATCGGTGTACCGGTCGAAGGCCCGTACAAGCCGGAAAGCTACAGGTACTAATCGGAAACGAACATGGAATCCCAGAAGCAATTCAAACGCCGCTTCAGTTTCGAGTTTTTCCCGCCCAAGACCGATCAGGGCAAGGAGAAGCTGCAAGCGGTTCGTAACCAGCTGGCCGAGGTGAACCCGGACTTCTTCTCGGTCACCTTCGGAGCGGGCGGTTCCACCCGGGACCGCACCATCGAGACGGTGCTGAACCTGCACCAGCAGGGCATCTCCACGGCACCGCACCTGTCCTGCGTGGGCGGTACCCGTGAGGAAATCGGCGAGCTGCTGGATGTGTATAAAGAGAACGGCATCAACCGGATCGTTGCCCTGCGCGGCGATATGCCATCGGGCATGGGCGCTTCCGGTGAACTGCGTTACGCCAATGAACTGGTGGAATTCATACGGCAGCACAGCGGCGATCACTTCAATCTGGAAGTGGCCGCTTACCCGGAGTTTCACCCTCAGGCCCGCAACGCCGAGGAAGATCTGAAGAACTTCGCGCGAAAGGTACAGGCCGGTGCCAACAGCGCCATCACCCAGTACTTCTTTAATGCCGACAGTTACTTCTACTTCATCGACCGTCTGGAGCAGATGGGCGTCACCATTCCGGTGGTGCCGGGCATCATGCCCATCGTCAACTTCTCCAGCCTGGTGCGGTTCTCGGACATGTGCGGCGCGGAGATCCCGCGCTGGATCCGCAAGCAGCTGGAAGCCTACGGTGACGACACTGACAGCATCCGCAAGTTCGGTGAAGAAGTGGTCACTGACATGTGTGAAAAACTGCTGAAGGCCGGCGCTCCAGGGTTGCACTTCTATACCCTGAACCAGGCTGAACCCAGCCTTTCCATCTGGAAGAACCTGGGTATCAGCGACCGGGAGAAAATCGCGTTCTGACACGCCTTCCCAGCCGGTAAAGAGAGGGGCTCCGGCCCCTCTTTCCTTTCATAACCGCCTGATTTCCTGCAAATCCTGTCTCCATAGTCTAGACTGTATCTGATGCATCCCCATCAACGCTCCCTGTGATGCACGGTCACAAAGAGTGCTTTCACAGACTGCCTTACCGGGCAGACGGGGCATAAAAAAACAGAAAGGAGAAAGCATGAGCACGAAATGGCTGAAAACACTGGGTGCTGGTATGGCACTGTCTGTAGCCGCAACCTCAGTCAGCGCAGAGACCCTGCGCGTGGTTACCGACCCAAGCTTCGTCCCGTTTGAAATGATGGATCAGGAAACCGGAGAAATGATCGGTTTCGATATGGAGATCATTGCCGAAGTCGCCGAACGTGCAGGCTTTGATTACGACCTCAACACCATGGATTTCAACGGCATTATCCCGGCCCTGCAAACCGGCAACGTGGATATTGCCATCGCCGGCATCACCATTACCGATGAGCGCGAGGAAATCGTCGACTTCTCCGATCCTTACTACGATTCCGGTCTGCGCATCCTGGTGAGCCAGAACAACGGCGACGTTGATGAAATGTCGGACCTGGAAGGCATGAAAGTCGGCACCAAGATTGGCAGCACCAGCTATGACTTCCTGATGAAAAGCCTGGACGACAACGACGGTGTAACGCCGTACCCCGGCAGCTCGGACATGTACATGGCGCTAATGTCCGGTGCCGTTGATGCGGTTTTCTACGATGCCCCAAATGTTGGCTACTTCGCCAGCACCCGCGGCAAAGGCAAGGTCAAGACCGTAGGCCCCCTGTATGAAGGCCAGCAGTACGGTATTGCCCTGAAAAACGGCAGTAAATGGGTCGGCCCGGTTAACGAGGCCCTGGCAGAAATCAAGGAAGACGGCACCTACAAGACCATTTATGAAAAATGGTTCGGCCCCATGCCTGAAGACAAGTAACCCGCCACTCGAACCGGCCGGGGCACACAATGCCCTGGCCGATTCCTCCCAACCCAACGGAGAAACACACTGTGGAATTCCAGTTTCAGTTTG
Organism: Marinobacter sp. MBR-105; assembly: GCF_053628895.1. Taxonomy (NCBI): domain Bacteria; kingdom Pseudomonadati; phylum Pseudomonadota; class Gammaproteobacteria; order Pseudomonadales; family Marinobacteraceae; genus Marinobacter; species Marinobacter sp. MBR-105. Next base: position 102,740 of record NZ_JBRJHG010000002.1, read on the forward strand.
ACTGGCAGGCGGCCATCAATTCCATTCCCTACCTGGCCAAGGGTATTCCCTACACCCTGATGATTTCCTTCGGTGGCCTGGCCATCGGTTTTGTTCTGGGCATCGTGTTCGGCCTGCTCAGCATCAACAAGAATTGGTTCTTGCGCTGGCCCGCCACTGCCTACATCGAGATTTTCCGCGGCACCCCCATCCTGGTACAGGTGCTGTTTATCTTCTACGGCCTGCCCGACCTGGTTGGCGGCCCGATCGACCCGCTGACAGCCGGTATTGCCGCGATCGCCCTTAACTCCGGTGCCTATATCTCCGAAGTGGTCCGTGGCGGCGTGCAATCCATCGACAAAGGCCAGACCGAAGCCGGTCTGTCTCTGGGCCTGTCACGCTCCCAGACTTTCTGGAACATTGTCTGGCCCCAGGCCTTCCGACGCATGATTCCGCCCCTGGGCAACCAGGCCATCGTCAGCATCAAGGACACCTCACTGTTCTCGGTCATCGGCGTGGGCGAACTGGTACGCCAGGGCCAGGTGTACATTGCCAATACCTTCACCGCGTTCGAGGTGTATTTTGTGGTGGCCATCATGTACCTGGCCATTACGCTGTCCCTGTCACTGATCCTGCGGCTGCTTGAGCGCCGTGGTGTCGCGTCTGCCTGAAGGAGCCCGAGCAATGACACAGATTGTAAAAATGAAGGGCATGAACAAATACTTCGGCAAACTGCATGTCCTCAAGGATATCGACCTGACCGTGGAACAGGGCGAAGTGGTGGTGATCATCGGCGCCAGTGGCTCCGGCAAATCTACCCTGATTCGTTGCGTGAATGGCCTGGAAGAATACGAATCCGGGTCGCTTGAGGTGGATAACCACCCTCTGGCCCCGAAAGGCGGGAATCAGAACAGCCTGGCGGAAATCCGCAAGGAAGTGGGCATGGTGTTCCAGCAGTTCAACCTGTTCCCGCACCTGACGGTGAAAAAGAACATCATGCTGGCGCCCATGAAGGTGAAAAGAACGGCCGAAGTGGTTGCCAACGCCACCGCCGAACGCCTGCTGGAACGTGTAGGCATCGGCAACCAGGCCGATAAATACCCCAGCCAGCTATCCGGCGGCCAGCAACAGCGGGTGGCCATCGCCCGGGCTCTGGCCATGGAGCCCAGGCTGATGCTGTTCGACGAACCCACGTCAGCGCTGGACCCGGAAATGATCGGGGAAGTGCTGGATGTCATGCGGGAGCTGGCCCGAGAAGGTATGACCATGATGGTCGTCACCCATGAAATGGGCTTCGCCCGCGAGGTGGCCGACCGGGTGATTTACATTCACGAAGGCCAGATTGTCGAGGAAGGCAAACCCGACGAGGTGTTCGATAACCCTCAGAATGAGCGCACCCAGGCATTCCTGTCCCGGGTACTGGCTCACTGACCCTCGCGTTTAAAGCAACTGGCGGATGACGTCATACTCACGTTCAATCTTGGCGTGGGAGTCATCCGCCAGAAACTTCGCAATCTTCCGGCCCAGAAACGGCACCTCGCACAGCACCGACAGGCTCACGTAGTTGATACAACGGTCGCCGTTGCCCAACAGCCGCATCGCGCCCTTGATCTTAGCCGGCACGCCGTCAATGCGCACCCGAAACTCGCAGTGCCACTCGTCATCGTCTTTGCGGAACCAGTGCTCTTCCTGCCGCACCCGGTTCCATTCCCGGTGGAAACCGGAAAGCACACCCGGCACCGGTGCCGAGGCGGTCATTTCCCGCTCGATCACCAGTTTGGCCGACATTTCGTCCTTTTTCAGCTCGGTCACCTTGAGATTGCGGGCACCCAGTTGCTCGTTTTTGTTGCGAATATGCGCCTCATCGAAGAAACGCTCGATCACCTGATCAAGCCCCCGCTCGTAGGGGTGCTCCAGATTGAGTTCCATGATTACCTCCGAACCTGTCTTACCCCTATTGTTGCGGTCGCCCGGCGTGGCAACATTGGCCGGGCGGGCAAGCAAACCGGGCAAGCAAGCCAGACCGATTGGTTCACATTCTGGCGCTGTTAAGCGATGGCCCGGGCAAGTATCATGTGAGGATTTTAACAAACCGAACAAACGGCCCGGGAGCTGACAGGAGACTACAATGCGCAATGCCGATCTGGTCGCACGGGATCTTAAATCCGTGTGGCACCCGTGCACCCAGATGAAAGACCACGAAACCCTGCCCCTGATCCCCATCAAACGGGGCGAAGGTGTCTGGCTGGAGGACTTTGAGGGCAACCGCTACATCGACGCCGTCAGCTCCTGGTGGGTTAACCTGTTCGGCCACGCCAATCCGCGCATCAACTCCGCCATTCAGGAACAGATCGGTCAGCTCGAACATGTGATTCTGGCCGGTTTCAGTCATGAGCCAGTGGTTAATCTGTCGGAGCGGCTGATCGAGGTAACGCCGGAAGGCCTGAACAAGTGTTTCTATGCCGACAATGGTTCCTCGGCCATCGAAGCCGCTCTGAAGATGAGTTACCACTACTGGAAAAACCACGGCAAACCGGGCAAAAAGAACTTCGTTAACCTCAGCAACAGCTACCATGGCGAAACCCTGGGCGCGCTGGCCCTGGGCGACGTGGCCCTGTACAAGGACACCTACCAGCCGCTGCTGATGGAAGTGCTGACCGCCCCCTCACCGGACGCCTACAACAAAGAGCCGGGCGAAACCGATGAAGAGTACGCCCTGCGCCAGTTCGAGGCCATGGACAAACTGCTGGCCGAGAAACACGACGAAATCTGCGCTGTGGTGGTGGAGCCGTTGATCCAGTGCGCCGGTGGCATGCGCATGCACCACCCGGTTTACCACACCAAACTGCGGGAAGCCTGCGACCGTTACGGGGTGCACCTGATCGCGGATGAAATTGCCGTCGGCTTTGGCCGCACCGGTACGCTGTTCGCCTGTGAACAGTCTGGTATCACCCCCGATTTCATGTGCCTGTCCAAAGGCCTGACCGCCGGCTACCTGCCGTTGTCCGTGGTGCTCACCACCGACAACGTCTACAACGCCTTTTACGACGACTACGAAACCATGCGCGCCTTCCTGCACAGCCACAGCTACACCGGCAACCCCATCGGCTGCGCCGTCGCCCTGGCCACGCTCGACATCTTCCGGGATGAGAACGTCATCGAAAACAACCGCCAGCTGTCCCGCTGTATGGCCGAGTCCGTTGCCCATCTGGCCGACCACCCGAACGTGGGCGACATCCGCCAGCACGGCATGACCATGGCCATTGAAATGGTTAAAGACAAAGCCAGCAAAACCCCGTTCCCCTGGCAGGAGCGCCGTGGCATCAGAGTGTATAAGCATTCACTCACCCGCCAGGCCTTGCTGCGCCCCCTGGGTAACGTGCTGTACTTCATGCCGCCCTACGTGATCACCGAAGAACAGATTCGCCATCTGGCTCAGGTGGCCACCGAAGGCATCGAAATCGCGGTCAAGGACTGAGAACCGCCGCCATGAGAATCCCACGCATCTTCACCGACAGCCCCCTGGCTGTCGGCGGCCAGTGCCAGCTGGACGACAACGCCGCCAACCATGTGGGGCGGGTCCTGCGCATGCAGGCGGGCCAGGCACTTCTGCTTTTCAACGGTGACGGTCAGGACTATCACGCCACCATTACCGAAGCCGGAAAGAAACACGTGCAGGTGGCAGTCACGGAAGCCGCTGAAAACGAAACAGAATCTTCCCTCAGAGTAGTACTGGCACAGACCCTGTCCAAGGGCGACCGCATGGACTACGCCGTACAAAAAGCGGTGGAAATGGGCGTGAGCGAAATCGTGCCACTGACTACCGAACGCTGCGACGTCAAACTCAAAGGCGACCGGGAAGACAAGCGTCTTCGCCACTGGCAACAGGTTGCCATCAGCGCCGCCGAACAGTGCGGCCGTGCCAGGGTTCCGGAAATACAGCCGGTTATGACCGTGCAACAGTGGCTGGAACACGCCCGGGCCTGTGACTTGCGCCTGGTGCTACACCATCGCACCGAACGGTCCCTGAACACCCTCGAAAAGCCCTCCAGCATCGCCCTGATGATCGGCCCCGAAGGCGGCCTGACCGCTGAAGAAATTGCCCTGGCCGAGGACAACGGTTTTCTGCCCGTTGCCCTGGGCCCCCGGGTACTGCGCACCGAAACTGCACCCGTTGCCGCCATCGCCCTGTGTCAGTGGCTCTGGGGGGATATCGGCTCCTGAGACAGGCGGGTGACTATTCATGGCGTCACGTCCTGGCATCCCAGTCATTGACAGAGCTGTCGGTGCACAACATTATCTTGTCTGACAAAAAGTGGGCGGGAATGCCACCTTGTATGGGCGCCTGCACCCAAGAAAACAATTAAGAGCCCAGGATGATAAACCTACTTACCAATCCGGAATTTTGGCAATACCTCAGCATTCCCGTGATCGCCGCCCTCATCGGCTGGAGCACCAACTGGCTCGCCATCAAAATGACCTTCTACCCTCTGGAGTTCATCGGCAAGCCACCGATTCTGGGCTGGCAGGGCATTATTCCCTCCAAAGCCCGCAAAATGGCCGCCAAAAGCGTGGATGCCACCATTTCCAAAATCGGTACCGTTCAGGAGATCTTCGAACAGATCGACCCAAAAGTCCTGGCCGCCCACATCATCTACACCGTCGACCCCCGCATCGAGGAATATGTCGACGAACTCATGCTGCGGGAATACCCCACCTTCTGGGAAAACCTGCCCGCCTCGGCCCGCAAAATGGTCTATGACCGGGTACGCAAATCCACCCCGCAACTGGTCGACAACCTGGTTGAAGACATCTCCGACAACATTGAAGACCTGCTCGACATCAAAGGCATGGTCATCGAGCGCCTGGCCCGGGATAAAAAGCTGCTCAACCGGATATTTCTGGAGTGCGGTGACGTGGAGTTCCGCTTCATCATCAATTCCGGCCTCTACTTCGGCTTTCTGTTCGGCATTATCCAGATGGGCGTGTGGTACCTGTACCCGGCCATCTGGGTACTACCCCTGTTTGGCCTCTTGGTGGGCTGGGCCACCAACTGGATTGCGCTGAATGTGATCTTCCGGCCCCTGCATGAACACAAGGTCGGCCCTCTGCGCATCCAGGGCCTGTTCCTCAAGCGCCAGCCAGAAGTGGCGGAATCCTTCTGTCACATCGTGACCCACGAGATACTGACCGTGGGCAACATCATCAACGCCATCCTCGAAGGACCCAAAGGTGACCGCGCCCGCAACATGGTGAAAAAACACATCAAACCACTGGTGGATGAAACCGCAGGCATGGGCAAGGCCCTGACCCAGATGGCGTTCGGCCCAACGGGTTTTGCCACCCTGAAAAACCAGGTGGGCGAAAAAGCCATCGCGATATCCCAGAGTTCCTTCAACAACCCCGTGTTCGAGCGAGACCGTGCCCGGGCGGTGGAGTCCATCATGGTGGAGCGGATGAATGCCCTGTCCTCGGAAGAATTCCAGGATCTGCTGCGCCCGTGCTTCCAGGAAGACGAGATCAAACTGATCCTGGTGGGCGCCTTCCTGGGTCTGGTGGCCGGTGTGTGCCAACTGGTCTTTGTCTTTGGCGAGTCCTTTTTCTGATCGTTGTCAGGGCTGTGCAGGGTTGCATTACGCTACTATACTGGCCAGATAACCAGTCCATTCTTTATACACGCTATGCGGAGGCAAGGGATGCCGGGCTTTTTTTCCTGGATATCAGGCCTGTTCAACAGCACTCAATCCGTCCCACAGGCTGCCTCCGAAACCCGGCTTTTTAATCCTTCCAGCACCAGCCAGCCCGGCAATAGCAACGATGAAGGCGACATTGTTGGCCAACTGGAAGACCACCTGTTCACCTGGCTGCTTGATGTGGAACCCGCGCGACTTCGTGCCGGCACAGATAGTGGCGAAAGGGAACTGGCCGAGCTCGAGCGGCGCCTGCAAATGAACGAAATGGAAGAACTGCCCAGGAAGCCTGGCAGCTTACCCATGCTGATGCGAGCACTGTCCAATGACGCCACCGAACGCAAAGAGCTTACCCGCATCATTCTGAGTGACCCGTCACTGACCGACCAGTTGCTGCAGGTGGCCAACAGCCCCTACTTCCGCCCGAGTGAACACGTCATAGAATCCGTTGACCAGGCGGTGTTCGTGCTGGGTGTGGACGGCATCCGGAACGTGATTGCTGCGGCGGTTATGCGGCCTATGATGGCGGCCCGAAACAGCCGCGAGGCACTTTTCGCCCAACGATCCTGGCGCTGGGGCCTGACCTGCGCCCGAGCGGCGGAAATGATTGCCAAGATTCACCGGGACGACACCAGCGCCCACTTCATGGTTGGCCTGCTGCCAGCATTGGCGTACATCACCATTCGCAGGGAACTGGGGCGTATCTACCGCACCAGGGGCTCTGGCAGTGAACCGGAGCCGGCGTTGCTGAGATTGGCCCTGGCCCGCTATCAGTGGGCCACTTGTCAGCTACTGGCGAATGTCTGGACTCTGCCTCCCAAATACCATGCCTGGCTGTTATCGGCAGAACGGCCGGCGCCGCGGCAGGCGCACTCGGCACTGACCGACGGCCTGCTTCTGGGCACCCGGGAGGTGCTGCGCCATGCCCGCCAAAGAAACCTGTCAGAAGAGAATCTGATTCGCATTGTGCACCTGTCCCCGGAGCAACTGGGCAGGGTACGTACGGTATTGCTCAGAATGCTCCAGGAAGGCAAAAGTTCACAGGTTCGGACCTGACGCCGGTGCTTTGACAGTGTCCGCCCCGGGCGGTATATCGGCATTCAGCAGGCTGGCAAAACTGACGTCATCGCTGGTGGGCGCAAGATCGATCAACTCCCGCGGCATGGCACCGGCTGGAAGACGATCCACCACCCGGTCTTCGTCCTTGCGCACAGCCCGCAGCACACTGCCGACCGTAATCAGATCCAGTGTTCGCCCTGGAACCAGCTGATCGCCATCTCGCCCCGCCAGATTCAGCAATCCGGCGCGGATCAGCTTGTCGCTGATCTTGCGGGTGACTTCGCCGGGAATCCGCAACTGCTGCTCCAGAGACTCCTGCTGAGGCGCCGGTTCACCGCGGCTGAACGGCTTGGCCACCATCCACATCAGGGCAAGCCCTACCCGCTCCTGCAATTCCGGCGCCAGCTGGACATTCCGGCGCTTGGCTACGGCCCCCGGGTTTTGCAGATAGAAAGCCAGACTGGCGCCAAGCAGCAGGATCATCCAGTTCAGATACGTCCAGATCAGCAGAATGATACCGACCGCAAAACCGGAGTAGATGGCCGCATACTTGGCCGAGCCGGCCACGAACGAGGCAAACAGCATGCCGCCAGCCTGCCAGGAAACGCCGGCCACCAGCCCGGCGATAAACGCGTAGCGCAGCTTCACCCGGGTGTTAGGGATAAAGATGTAAACAAAGGTGAACGCGCCCACCACCAGGAAAAATGGTGTAAATCGACTGGCAAGGACAATCAACGAACCAAACGGCTCGATGGCCATAAGATTCTGAGCGATTTCTGAAGAGAATATGGTGGCGGTTACCCCGATAGCCGAAACCATCAACAAGGGGCCGACCATGATGACGCTCAGATAGTTACTGAAACGCTGCGCCATGGAGCGCATTTCCGGCACCCGCCAGATCATGTTGAACGAGCGCTCGATTTTCTGAACCAGGGAAATGACGGTGTACACCAACAAGGCCAGACCCACCGAGCCCAACACACCGACTTTCATATTATCGACAAAGCCCAGGATTCGCTCAGCCACCTCCACACCCTGTGGGCCCATCGGCTGGAAGAACTGGTACAGGAATGGCTCCATGCGCTGGTGCACACCCAGCGCTTTCAGCACGGAAAAGCTCAGGGCGAGCAACGGCACAATGCTGAGCAACGTGGTGTAAACCAGGCTCATGGCGTGCAGTGTCAGCTGACCACTGATCACATCGCGGATCAGGGCATAAGCCGAGCGCCCGGATTTATACAGCCAGGTCCAGGGCCAGGTCTGCGGTGGGTTGGAATTGGACAGTATCCAGTCTTCAGCAGCCTGGAGCCGCTCTTTCATCTGGGTGGAAGCCACGTAACATCCTGCTTGTCAGTGTTTCTTCAAGCTTATCAGGCAGCTGTCAGTAAACAACCCGGAAACCGGGTATTTGTTGTACACCCGGACAAATCCTCCTGGCGGTGGGCTTCCTTCACCCGACTTCAGGTAACCGACGCCAGATTACGCGCCGTAATCTCCACAATTCGCTGCCGCGCCTCTTGGCTCGCCCAGGCCGAGTGTGGGGTCAGAATCAGATTGGGAACATTGTCTGCCAGCAGCGGGTTACCATTGCGAGGAGGTTCTTCGGTTAACACGTCAAAGCCCGCACCGGCAATATCGCCATTCCGCAAGGCGTCAGCCAAAGCCGATTCATCAACCAAGCCGCCTCTACTGGTGTTGATCAGCAGTGCCGACGACTTCATTAAACCCAGTTCCCGGGCGCCAATCATGTTGCGGGTTTCTTCTGTCAGCAGGCAGTGGAGTGATAGCACATCAGCCTGCACCAACAGTTCATCCAACGGAATTCGAGGGTAGCCATCCACCTCGCCAGGCTCTTGGCCGGGCCGGCAGCCGAGGACGATGTTCATGCCAAACGCCTTTGCCCGTTCCGCCACACCCTGGCCAAGATCGCCGTAGCCGACAATGCCCAGCGTTTTGCCTTCCAGCTCCATAATCGGGTAGTCCATCAGGCAGAACATATCGCTTTTGGCCCACTGGCCGTTGCGGGCACCCCGGTTGTAATCCAGCAGCCGGGTGGCCAGTGCCAGGATGAGAGCCATGGTGTGCTGGGCCACGGTGGAACGGCCATAATTGGTAACGTTCATTACCTTGATGTCGTGGGCCTTGGCCGCCTCCAGATCGATGTTATTGAGACCGGTTGCCACCACCGCGATGGTTTTCAGTTCCGGGCAGGCTTCAAAATGTTCGCCGTTCAGCACCACCTTGTTCACCAGCACCGTATCAAAGCCCTGAATCCTTTGAATCACCTGCTCGGGGTTAGTGCGCGGGTGGCAGGTCAGTCCGCCAGTGATGTTTTCAATGGGGCTCAGATCCACATCCTCGCCCAGTGTTTCGGCATCCAGAAAAACGGCTTTCATACTTTTCTCCTGACTCATCGACCCCACAGATTAAGGTAGACTGAGGAAAACGATCAATCTCCGGGAGGCTACCCATGGAACACGAATTCTGGCACGAACGCTGGGCAAAAGACCAAATCGGCTTCCACGAAGGCACGGTTAATCAGTACCTGCATGACCACTGGCCCGAACTGGCAGGCAACGGCACCGACGCCGTGTTCGTTCCCCTGTGCGGCAAGGCCCATGACATGTGGTGGCTGCACGATCGCGGACATCCGATTATCGGCGTGGAGTTAAGCGAGGTTGCCTGCAAGGATTTTTTCGAGGAAGCGCAGGAGAAAGCCATCGTTCACCCGGGTGAACCCTTTACCACCTTCCGCCATGACGACCTGCAGATCTGGTGTGGGGATTATTTCCAGCTGGTGCCGGACGACCTCAAACACATTCGCCTGGTGTACGACCGGGCTGCCCTGATCGCCCTGCCCCCGGAAATGCGCAAGAGCTATGTCAATCATCTCACCGCTATTATTCCGGACGACACCAGAATCCTGCTGATCACGCTGGATTACGACAGTTCGGAAATGCAGGGCCCGCCGTTCAACGTTACCGACGACGAAGTGTTCAGGCTTTACGGTGAGGATTATGAGATCAACCAGGTGCTGAAACGGGACATGGCCCGTGACAACCCGTTTGCCAAACGCCGGGGCCTGAGAAACGGCGCCACAGAGAGTGTTTTTACCCTCGTCAAGAAATAACCTTCGATCATGGGCGGTAAGTCCCTTGTGTCCCGTCTGGCTTACCGCCCGTAACATAATTTAATGAACCTAATTTGACTGCTCACTGTCCAACCTCCGAACTCTGAACTAAGCTCAGATTAAGCAGGCCGGAAACCTCCGGATAACGTATACCTGCTTAACACCATCCCATTCATTCCTTAACCAGACACACCGCCGGGACAGGCGGCGAAACAGCAACGGGGACATTGCGTGAATTTATAACAGGCAAGAGTAAGCGAGGGGCCATCTATGAGCATTCTGCAGCACTTCAAAGACCGGTATGAACAGACTCAGGAGGAGGAATACTCCCTTGAGGAATACCTGGAGATCTGCAAAAAGGACCCAACGGCATACGCCACCGCCGCGGAGCGGATGTTGATTGCCATCGGCGAACCAGAACTGATCGATACCTCCCGTGACCCCCGCCTGTCACGCATCTTCTCGAACAAAGTCATCAAGCGTTACCCGGAATTCGACGAGTTTTACGGCATGGAAGATGCCGTCGAAAACATCGTTTCGTTCTTCCGCCACGCAGCCCAGGGTCTGGAGGAGAAGAAGCAGATTCTCTACCTGCTCGGCCCCGTTGGCGGCGGTAAGTCTTCCCTGGCCGAGAAACTCAAGGCCCTGATGCAGAAGGTCCCTTTCTACGCCATCAAAGGCTCTCCGGTAAACGAAAGCCCGCTAGGCCTGTTCGACCCGGCCGAGGATGGCCCGATTCTGGAAGAGGAATACGGCATTCCCGGCCGCTACCTGAAAAACATCATGTCACCCTGGGCAGTCAAGCGCCTGCATGAGTTTGGCGGCGACATCAGCCAGTTCCGGGTGGTTAAACGTTACCCCTCGGTGCTGGACCAGATCGGTGTATCCAAGACCGAGCCGGGCGACGACAACAACCAGGACATCTCGGCCCTGGTGGGCAAGGTCAACATCCGAATGCTGGAAGACTATTCCCAGGATGATCCGGATGCCTACAGCTTCAGCGGCGGCCTGTGCAAAGCCAACCAGGGGCTGATGGAGTTTGTGGAAATGTTCAAGGCACCCATCAAGGTGCTGCATCCGCTGTTGACGGCCACCCAGGAAGGCAACTACAACACCACCGAGGGCATGGGCTCGGTGCCCTTCGACGGCGTGATCCTGGCCCACTCCAATGAATCCGAGTGGCAGACCTTCCGCAATAACAAGCACAACGAAGCCTTCCTGGACCGGGTATACATCGTCAAGGTGCCCTACTGTGTGCGGGTCACTGAAGAAATTGAAATCTATCGCAAGCTGCTGAAGCACAGCTCACTGTCCGGAGCGCCCTGCGCACCTGACACTCTTGATATGCTGGCCCAGTTCTCGGTGCTGTCCCGGATCAAGGAGCCGGAAAACTCAAGCATCTTCTCCAAGATGAAGGTATACGACGGCCAGAGCATCAAGGACACCGACCCCAAGGCCAAGTCCATCCAGGAGTACCGGGATGCTGCCGGGGTGATGGAAGGCATGGATGGCCTGTCCACCCGCTTTGCCTTCAAGATTCTATCGAAAGTGTTCAATTTCGACACCACCGAGATTGCCGCCAACCCGGTGCACCTGCTCTATGTGCTGGAAAAGCAGATCGAACAGGAGCAGTTCCAGCCGGAGTTGCAGGAAAAATACCTGCGCTTCATCAAGGAGTACCTGGCGCCCCACTACGTCCAGTTTATCGGCAAGGAAATCCAGACGGCTTACCTGGAAAGCTACAGCGAGTATGGCCAGAACCTGTTCGACCGCTATGTCACCTATGCCGACTTCTGGATTCAGGATCAGGAGTTCCGGGACCCGGAAACCGGCGAGATTCTGGACCGTTCCTCCATCAACGACGAGCTGGAGAAAATCGAGAAACCAGCGGGCATTTCCAACCCCAAGGACTTCCGCAACGAAGTGGTCAACTTTGTGCTGCGGGCCCGGGCCAACAACGGTGGCAAGAACCCCTCCTGGCTCAGCTATGAGAAGCTGCGCAGCGTGATCGAGAAGAAGATGTTCTCGAACACCGAAGACCTGTTGCCGGTGATTTCCTTCAATCCGAAGGCCAGCCAAGAAGACCAGAAGAAGCACAAGCAGTTTGTGGAACGCATGGTTGACCGTGGGTACACCGAGAAACAGGTTCGCTTGCTCGCCGAGTGGTACCTGCGTGTTCGGAAATCCCATTAACGGCCAGCGGGAGCAGTACCATGGGTATGACCCACATTGTTGACCGGCGCCTGAACGGCAAGAACAAGAGCGCAGTGAACCGGGAACGGTTCCTGCGCCGTTACCGCCACCACATCAAGAAGGCGGTGTCAGATGCCGTGCAGAAGCGCTCCATCACCGATATCGAACGGGGCGAGAAAGTAAGCATTCCCTCCCGGGATATTGACGAACCCATATTTCACCACGGCCACGGTGGCCGGCGCGAGGTGGTGCACCCCGGCAATCAGGAATGGGTGGCCGGGGATACCATCCCCAAACCCGAGGGCGGCGGCGGTCAGGGCCATGGGCAAGGCCAGGCCAGCCCGGACGGCGAAGGCATGGATGAGTTCGCCTTTCAGATTACCCAGGAAGAATTCCTCGACTTCCTGTTCGACGATCTGGAGTTACCCAATCTGGCCCGGAAAAAACTCAAGGACACCGAAGCCTTCAGTTATGTACGCTCGGGCTTCACCACCCAGGGTGTTCCCGCCAAGCTGGATGTGGTGCGTTCCCTTCGGGGCGCCCACGCCCGGCGTCTGGGCCTTGGCGGCGCCCGCAAGAAAAAGATCCGGGACCTGGAAAAACAGCTCGAGGCGCTGAAAAGCGCACCGGACGATCTGGATCCGGCTTTCAGCCATGAAGACCAGATCAAGGTGCTGGAAGAGGAAATCGCGCGGCTGAAAGCCAACGTCAAACGCATTCCCTTCATCGACGAGATCGACCTGCGCTACAGGCAACACCTGAAGCAGCCCAAACCCGCCACCAGTGCGGTGATGTTCTGCCTGATGGATGTATCCGGCTCCATGACCCAGATGCACAAGGACATCGCCAAACGCTTCTTTATCCTGCTGTATCTGTTTCTGAAGAAGAACTACAAGAAGATCGAGGTGGTATTTATCCGCCACCACACCAGCGCCAAGGAAGTGGACGAAGAAGAGTTCTTCTACAGCCGGGAAACCGGGGGCACCATTGTATCCAGTGCTCTGAAACTGATGCACCGGATTGTCGAAGCCCGATACTCGCCGGCGGAATGGAATATCTATGCCGCCCAGGCGTCCGACGGCGACAACTGGAACGATGACTCCCCCATCTGCGGCAAGCTGCTGTCTGAGCGGATTCTGCCGCTGGTGCAGTACTACTCCTACATCGAAATCACGCCCCAGGATCACCAGATGCTCTGGTACGAATACGAGAAAATCATGGAGCAGTTTCCCCAGAGCTTCGCCATGCAGCAGATTGCCGATCCTGGCGACATTTACCCGGTATTCCGACAGTTGTTCGAGAGGAAAGCGGCATGAGCAGCCTGATTGATCGCCCGAACGCACCGGAGAGCGAACAACCCAAGGCAGGTACGCCCATTTCCACCAGTTCGGAATGGACCTTCGAACTGATCCAGAAATACGATGAGGAAATTGCCAAATGCGCCGCCGAGTTTGGGCTGGACACCTACCCGAACCAGATTGAAGTGATTACCGCCGAGCAGATGATGGATGCCTACAGCTCCGTCGGCATGCCGGTGGGCTATCATCACTGGTCCTTCGGCAAGCAGTTCCTGCAAACCTCCAAGGGTTATCAGCGGGGCCAGATGGGCCTGGCCTATGAGATTGTGATCAACTCCAATCCCTGTATCGCCTACCTGATGGAGGAGAATACCCTGCCCATGCAGGCCCTGGTGATTGCCCATGCCAGTTATGGCCACAACTCCTTCTTCAAGGGCAACTACCTGTTCCGCACCTGGACCGACGCCAGCGCCATCATTGATTACCTGGTGTTCGCCCGCCACTACGTGTCGGAGTGCGAGGAGCGCTATGGCGTGGATGCGGTGGAAGAGATACTCGACTCCTGTCATGCGCTGATGAACTACGGCGTTGACCGCTACAAGCGCCCTGCCCCGATTTCAGCCGCCGAGGAAGCCCACCGGCAGAAGGAGCGGGAAGAATACGAGCAACGCCGTATCAACGATCTGTGGCGCACCATTCCGAAGGCGGAGGACGACGGGGATCCAATTCGCCGTCGGCCCCGGTACCCGGAAGAGCCCCAGGAGAACCTGCTGTACTTCATCGAGAAGAACGCGCCGTTGCTGGAAACCTGGCAGCGGGAGCTGGTTCGCATCGTGCGTAAGCTGGCCCAGTATTTCTACCCCCAGCGCCAGACCCAGGTGATGAACGAAGGCTGGGCGACATTCTGGCACTACACGCTGCTGCACCGGATGTACGACAAGGGGCTGGTGAACGACGGCTTTATGCTGGAGTTCCTGCAAAGCCATTCCGCAGTGGTGTACCAGCCGCCCTTCAACAGCCCCTGGTATTCCGGTCTCAACCCCTACACCCTGGGTTTCTCCATTTTCACCGATCTTCGCCGCATCTGTGAAAACCCCACCGATGAGGATCGGGAATGGTTCCCGGACATTGCCGGTAAAGACTGGCTGGAGACGCTGCATTTCGCCATGCACAACTTCAAGGACGAGAGCTTTATCCAGCAGTTCCTGTCACCCAAGGTGATGCGAGATCTGAAGCTGTTTGCCATCGAAAACGACGATCGGGAAGAACACTACACCGTCACCGCCATTCACGATGAGCCCGGTTATCGTGCGCTGCGGGAAAAGCTGGCGCGCCAATACAACCTCAGTTACCGAGAGCCGAACATTCAGGTATGGAGTGTGGATATTCGCGGTGATCGTTCGTTAACCCTGCGACACATCCCGGTAGACCGGGTGCCGCTGGGCAACGAAACTGATGAAGTGCTGAGGCACGTACATCGGCTCTGGGGCTTTGATGTACACCTGGAAAGCGTGGATGAAGGCACGCTGGTGGAGGAGCATCACTGCCCGCCGCGGGCCTTGGACGATGAGTGAGATGGAAAGCGCACACTGGCCTGTAACCCTCCGAGGGGAGATCGGGCCAGGGTCAGCGTGCCGCCATACAGTTCAGCCAGCTCTTTGACGATCGCCAGGCCCAGACCGGAACCGGACCGGGTTTCATCCAGCCGGGTGCCCCGTGTCAGAGCCTGCTCGATATCGGCGTCAGACAGGCCAGGGCCGTCATCCTCCACCATCAGCGCCAGACCATCCGGCAAGCCTTCTACCCGAAATTTTACCTGACTTTCCGCCCAGTTGATGGCATTTTCCAGCAGATTGCCCGCAATTTCCTGTAAATCCTGTTGTTCAAGCCGAACCGCGCCCGTATCGCCCAGGTCGCTTTCGAGGGTAACGCCACGGCGTTCCGCGAGAGTATTGAGTGCCGACAGCACCGGCTCCAGGGTTTCACCAAGATCCACACGCCCCAGGGCGGCCGGTCCGGCCGCTGAAGCCCTGGCCAGATGATGGCGCACGGCGTCGTCGATGCGGCTCAGTTCGGTACGGAAAGCGGTTTTCTGCGCTGGCGGCAAACGATCACTCAGGGTGGTAAGCACAGATACCGGCGTTTTCAGGGCATGGGCCAGATTGCCCGCAGCCGAGCGCCCCCGCTCAATCAGTATCTGATCCCGCTCAAGCACCTGATTCATGGCCTCGGAGAGCCGCGCAAGTTCTTCGGGCAGATCACTGGTCAGTGAACGGGTCTGGCCGGACTCCATGGCCCGGAGATCCCGCTCCAGGCGCCGAAGTGGTGCCAGGCCCCAGCGGATCTGCAACCCGATCATCACCAGTAACAACGTACCGAGCGTGGTCAGCGAAACCACCAGCAACCGGTTGAAGCGCGCAACCTGGGCATCGAGCTCCGCCTGGTCGGCCGCGACAGACACAGATAACCAGCCTTCGAAAGCCGGTAACTGGACATCCCGCTCCACTATCCGAAGTGTCTGGCCACGCGGCCCCGGGGCCTGGGCCCAGTCCGGCCCCCGGCCACTGATCTGTGGCAGTCGCTGATCCCACAGTGACCTTGAGGTGATCACCCGCCCGCTGTTGTCGTTCACCTGCCAGTACCAGCCGGAATACACCCGCTCGAAGCGCGGATCGCCCAGCTGCGGGCCGGGGGTCAATTCGCCGGTCTGAGGGTCAGACTCAATGCCGGCAATTACCACATTCAGGAACGATAACAGGCGCTCATCAAAGGACTGGCTCAGGGTCTGGCGAAAGTTCCAGGCCAACACGATACCGGCCAGCGGCAACACCACCAGGACCAATACCAGAGCAGACACCAGCATCCGCAGCGCCACCGGCCAGCGGCGCAGACGTGTCAGCATCAGGATGGTTCTCCGTGGCCGTTCATGCGATAGCCCTGGCCACGGATGGTCTCGATAGCCTGGGCGCCGAGTTTGCGCCGCAACCGGCTGACCTGGACATCGATAACATTGGAATCCGGCTCCTGGTCGCCGTCATAGACATGTTCGGACAACTCGGTGCGGGACACGATTCTGGGCGCGGCGTGAATCAGATGCGATAACAGCCTGAACTCCTGGG
This sequence comes from Marinobacter sp. MBR-105, assembly GCF_053628895.1. Classification (NCBI taxonomy): domain Bacteria; kingdom Pseudomonadati; phylum Pseudomonadota; class Gammaproteobacteria; order Pseudomonadales; family Marinobacteraceae; genus Marinobacter; species Marinobacter sp. MBR-105. The sequence goes on from NZ_JBRJHG010000002.1 coordinate 119,208, forward strand.
CCGTGAGTGAAACCGGCATACCAGAGCGGGTGACCTGCCCCGCGTGGGTATCCAGAGCAATGTCACCCACGGTAATCACCGGGTGGGCGTGGCCGTGGGACCGGCGCACCAGGGCACGCAGGCGGAACAGGATTTCTGCGGTTTCAAAGGGCTTGGTGACATAGTCATCGGCACCGGCCGAAAACCCCGCGGCTTTATCGGACCAGCGCTCCCGGGCGGTCAGAATCAGCACCGGCAGATCAATACCCCGCTCCCGCCAACCGGCCAGCCACTGGGTGCCATTGCCATCCGGCAAGCCCAGGTCCAGCACCACCGCATCGTAACGTTCGGTGCTCACCAGAAAGTCGGCCGTGCGGCCTTCCCCGGCGACTTCCACCAGCAGCCCGGCATCCCGCAAGCTACCGGCCAGCCCTTGTGCCAGAGCGGCATCGTCTTCCACCAGAAGAATTTTCATCAGCGTTTCATGCCCTGGATATTCCTGCCCTCTATCTCCAGAACCTCTCCGGTCCGGGCATTGATCTCAAACTCCACCACCTGGCCTTCCGGGCCCAACAACTCGATCTCGTAGAGGATCTCACCATCGTCTTTCTCGATATCTACATCGATCACGTCTCCGCGCCAGTCGCGGCCAAGGCTGTCCAGGATTTCGCTCAGGGGTTTGATACGGCCGGCCTCAACCTCGTGGTGCAGGCGCCGCCAGTCGTCGTCATCATCGGCACAGGCCACCTGGGCAAACGGCAGCGCGCTCACCGCAAACAGAGTCAGCATCAATACCCGGAACACCCGGCGTGAAAACCGGTCTGCGGGTAACAGCGATGAATGTAAACGAGGTCTGGTCATGGTGTTTATGGTGACAAAAGCCAGATGAACGAATCATGAATGAGCCTATCACGATGCTGAAAGCCCTGCCCCGTTAATCTGGGCTCAAGCTGGTAGCCAACCGGGCAGAACCGGCAGTTTTTCAAACACAGACAAGCAAGGAGAACACCATGAAAAAGACTCTGACCATCGCGCTGATCAGCGGCCTTGTCGCAGCCCCCGCAGCCTTCGCCAAAGGCAGCTTTGACGATGCGGACCGCATGCTTCAGGTTGGCAACAACTACGGTATCAGCCACTTCCAGAGCATCGAATTTGACGACGACCATGATAATGAAATCGAGCTCGAAGGCTGGATGGGCCAGGACTGGTTCGTGGAACTGGACCTGAACGGCAACGGCGACATCGACCGGGAGCAGCGCCGCAAAGCCAAAGGCGAGATCTACGGTGTGAGCGCGGACGATGTGCGCTCTTATCTGAAAGCCGCTCAGCAGCAGGGAATGGCCACTATTGAGGAACTAAAGGTCAACCGCAATGGCGATATTGAAGTGGAAGGCGATGATGAAAACGGTGCGGAACTGGAATTGAAGTTCCGGATCGGAAGCCTGGAGCCATTGAAGATCGAAAGGGACAAGTGAGCAGGAAGCCGCAACCCGGTCAGGCACAGTGCCTGACCGGGGGCAAGTTCAATCAGACGCTGACCGAGGGCAGCCCCGACAACGCCATAGCCAGCTCCTGCTCGCCGTACTCATGGTCGCTCAGTTCACCGGCAAAATACGAGGTATAGGCCGCCATATCGAAATGCCCGTGACCACAAAGGTTGAACAGGATCACCTCCTCCTTGCCCTCGCGCTTGCACCGCAACGCCTCGTCAATCGCACCCTTCACGGCATGATTGGCTTCAGGGGCCGGTACGATCCCTTCGTTGCGCGCAAACAGGACACCCGCCTCAAAGCACTCGCGCTGAGTGTAGGAAACAGCATCGAACAGTCCCAGCTCCTTGGCGTGCGACACCATCGGAGCCATGCCGTGATAGCGCAGGCCGCCAGCATGGAACCCCGGCGGTGTAAAACCCGAACCCAGGGTATGCATCTTGGTGAGTGGTGTCATTTGTGCCGTATCGCCGTAGTCATAGGCGTATTTACCTCGGGTCAACGTCGGACACGCTGAGGGTTCAACCGCGACAATCCGGGACTTCTCCCCGCCTCTCAACGCATGGCCCATGAACGGGAAAGCAATACCCGCGAAATTAGAGCCGCCACCGGTGCACCCAACGATCACGTCTGGCCAGCAATCGGCCATCTCCATCTGTTTCATGGACTCCAGGCCGATTACGGTCTGATGCAACAGGACATGGTTCAGCACGGAACCCAGAGCATACTTGGTGTGCGGATCCTGAACGGCCAGCTCCACCGCCTCGGAAATAGCAATACCAAGACTGCCGGTGTGGTCGGGGTTTTCCCCCAGCACTCGACGACCAAACTCTGTCATTTCTGATGGTGAAGCCACGCAGTTAGCCCCGTAGGTCTCCATCACCGCACGGCGATAGGGCTTCTGGTTGTAGGACACGCGAACCTGGAACACGGTCACATCAATGTCGAACAGGGAGCCTGCAAACGACAGCGAGGTCCCCCACTGACCAGCACCAGTTTCTGTCGTCAGACGCCGAATACCGGCCTCCCGGTTGAAAAAGGCCTGCGGAATCGCGGAATTGGGCTTGTGACTGCCCGCAGGACTGCCACCCTCGTACTTGTAGAAGATCTTGGCCGGGGTGCCCAGGGCTTTTTCCAGCCGATGCGCCCGAAACATGGGCGCCGGCCGCCACATTCGATAAACATCGCGAACGGGCTCCGGAATCTCCACTTCCCGTTCCGTGGTCATTTCCTGTTCAATCAGCGACGCAGGAAACAATGGCTCCAGATCCGTTGGACCGACCGGCTGCTTTGTTCCCGGGTGGAGAACGGCAGGCAGGGGTTCGGGGAAATCCGCCTGCAGGTTGTACCAATACCTGGGCATTTGTTCTTCGTCGAGCAAGAACTTGGTTTGCATGGTGTTAAGACCCTGATGTTGTGCCAATGATTGGCTGAGCATAGCCATTCCAGACAGACATAAAAAGAGTGTACAGCGGCGCCCCGGAAAGAACTGCGCGTTTACATGGGCAACCAGTTTTCCAGCATGTCCACCAACCAGGGCACGAGCAGCGCCGTGGCGAATGCCGAAAGTGCCATGGCCAGGCCTGAAAACGCGCCCATCTGGGAACTGACCTGGAATGCCCGGGCGGTACCAATACCATGGGCCGCCACGCCCATGGCAATCCCTTTTGCGGTGTCATCTTTCACGCGCAACCATTCAAACAGTTTGGTGCCCAGCACCGCACCGGTAATTCCGGTCAATACCACCAGCACTGCCGTGAGCGACGGCAAACCACCAATCTTCTCGGAAATACCCATGGCCACCGGTGCCGTTGCCGATTTAGGCGCCAGCGACATCTGGATTTCCAGGGAACCCCCCAACAACCTTGCCAGGCCCACCGAACTGCCAGCAGCAATAACCACCCCACTAATCAACGATATCGCGACCGGCAACCAGAGTTGACGGAGCCGGCGAAACTGCTGATACAGAGGAACCGCCAGTGCCACCGTTGCCGGACCCAGCAGAAAATGCACGAACTGACCGCCCTCAAAGTAATCGCTGTATGAGGTGCCCGTTGCCAACAACAGGAGAATCAGCATCGCCACCGAAGTAACGACTGGATTGGCCAGCGGGTTAGAATGCGTTTTCAGATAGAGCCGGTAGGCCAGCCCGTAGGCCACCAGAGTAATGGTCAGCCCTAGCAGTGGCGACGCCGACAGGTAAACCCAGATGTCGCGCAAACCCGGCTCATTCATGCTGCCCACCTTGTTCTGAAACGGAATGGACAAACCAGCGCGTCGTCAGTTGCATAATCAACGCCGTGGCAACCATGGTGATCACCGTGCTCAGAAACAGAGCCAGGGTGATCGGCAACCACTCATCCGCTATACGCCCGAAATGCGTCATCATCCCCACGCCCGCAGGCACGAAGAGCAGTGACAGATGGCTCAGTAACGCGCTGGAGGCCTCGCTCAGGGAATCCGGGGCACTACCTCGGATCATCAAGGTAACGAACAGCATGACCATGCCAAGCACCGGCCCGGGAATCGGCAGCCCGAGAAGTCGTACCAGAATCTCGCCTGTCAGTTGATAAACCAGCAGTAACGTCACACCGTTCAGAAACTTCATGAATCAGGATTCCCCGCCTGCATGTGCCACGTTGCTTTTGGGAATCACCTTCCGGCCATACATTGCCAGCAGGAATCCAATGGGGAACATAAGCACACCGTAAACGGCAGCGGGAATCGACATGGTGCTGGACTCCAGCAACGTGAGGGTGACCATCAAACCAATGGTGCCGTTCTTCACACCGAGTTCCACCGCCACCGCCAGGGATTCCCGCTGGGTCAATCCGGCCACCCTGCCCGCCAGCAGGCCCAGGGCGATACCGGCGACATTGAGAGCGATAGTGGAGGGGCCTGCCTGCTTCAGCAGATCCCACATCTGGTCCCGAACGCCATAGAGCAGCGCCACAATCAGCACTGCCAGCACGATGCCACCAAAGATGCTGACCAGGCTCTCAGCCTTGCGCGCAAGCTCCGGCTTGCGGGTTCGCACCAGCATGCCAATGGCCACCGGCAGCAGAACAATAGCCACCAGCATGGCAATGGTCTTGCCCACCGGCAGCGAGATGTTCTCTTCCGTGCCCATGAAATGCTGCAGCGCCATGTTGGTAAACAGTGGCAGGGTAAGAATGGTGATCAGGCTGGCGGAGACCGTCAGCACGATGGAAAGCGCAATATTACCCCGGGCCAGAAGCACAAACAGGTTGGACGTGGTACCTCCGGGGCAGGCCGCGATGATCACCAGACCAACGGCAATGGCCGGCGCCACACCGAACAGATAAGCCAGCCCGAACGCCACCATCGGCATCAGGAGAATCTGGGCGAAGGTGCCCACAACCATGCCCTTCGGATACACCGCCACCTGGCGAAAATCCCTCAGGGTAAGCGTCATACCGATACCGATCATGATAATGAACAATGCGATCGGCAAACCTGCCGAGATCAGCGGGCTGGATTCCACAAAGCCTCCGAATATTCTTGTTGTTAGTTCCTATGGCCTTAGAAATTAGCACACGAACCTTCTGACCGGGAGCCCGGCTTCGCGACATTATGTAACCGTGAAACCCTGCAAAAAGATGGGAGCCCAATCCCGGTTTTGATCGTGTGAACCTACCGATATCAGTATACTTGCAGGAAACAACCAAAACACAAATGACTGGCGGAGAATGACAAGGAATGAAACGTCTCGGAACCCTGGACGCCTCCTGGCTGGCGGTTGAATCTGAAGACACCCCGATGCATGTGGGTACGCTTCAGATTTTCTCACTGCCGGAAGGCGCACCAGAAACCTTCCTGCGTGACATGGTCACTCGAATGAAAGAAGCCGGCGATGTGGCACCACCCTGGGGATACAAACTGGCATGGTCTGGTTTCCTCGGGCGTGTGATCGCCCCGGCCTGGAAAGTCGATAAGGATATCGATCTGGATTATCACGTCCGGCACTCAGCCCTGCCTCGCCCCGGCGGGGAACGCGAACTGGGTATTCTGGTATCCCGACTGCACTCTAACCCCCTGGATTTTTCCCGCCCTCTTTGGGAATGCCACGTTATAGAAGGCCTGGAGAACAACCGTTTCGCCCTTTACACCAAAATGCACCACTCGATGATTGACGGCATCAGTGGCGTGCGGCTGATGCAAAGGGTGCTCACCACCGATCCCGAACGCTGCAATATGCCACCGCCCTGGACGGTACGCCCACACCAACGCCGTGGTGCAAAAACCGACAAAGAGGCCAGCGTGCCCGCAGCGGTTTCCCAGGCCATGGACGCCCTGAAGCTCCAGGCAGACATGGCCCCCAGGCTGTGGCAGGCCGGCAATCGCCTGGTGCATTCGGTTCGACACCCGGAAGACGGACTGACCGCGCCCTTCACTGGACCGGTTTCGGTGCTCAATCACCGGGTTACCGCGCAGCGACGTTTTGCCACCCAGCATTATCAACTGGACCGGCTGAAAAACCTGGCCCATGCTTCCGGCGGCTCCTTGAACGACATCGTGCTTTACCTGTGTGGCACAGCATTGCGTCGCTTTCTGGCCGAGCAGAACAATCTGCCCGACAACCCGCTGACGGCTGGTATACCGGTGAATATCCGGCCGGCAGACGACGAGGGTACGGGCACCCAGATCAGTTTCATGATTGCCTCGCTGGCCACCGACGAAGCTGACCCGTTGAACCGCCTGCAACAGATCAAAACCTCGACCCGACGGGCCAAGGAGCACCTGCAGAAACTTCCCAAAAGTGCCCTGACCCAGTACACCATGCTGCTGATGTCACCCTACATTCTGCAGTTGATGTCGGGTCTCGGGGGGCGGATGCGACCAGTCTTCAACGTGACTATCTCCAACGTGCCCGGCCCGGAAGACACGCTGTATTATGAAGGTGCCCGGCTTGAGGCCATGTATCCGGTATCGCTGATTGCTCACGGCGGCGCACTGAACATCACCTGCCTGAGCTATGCCGGATCGCTGAATTTCGGTTTTACCGGCTGCCGGGATACGCTGCCGAGCATGCAGAAACTGGCGGTTTATACCGGTGAGGCTCTGGATGAGCTGGAATCGCTGATACTGCCGCCGAAGAAGAAGCGCGCCCGAACCCGCAAGTAACCCAGGACGGGGTCAGTCGCTTTGCCAGTGACCAGCCCCGACAAAAATCATCTGCAGGAATCGGGTGGTGCGTTTTCGCACCTGGCCGATCTGATAATCGTCGTCTTCGGAAATGCTGAGCAGATCGGTCAGACTGAAGGCGACGGTGCGCACCACCAGATCACAGGTCATATCCAGATCGGCATCGCTCAGGTGCTCCATGAGCCGGAGCCGGCGTAAGTCATTGGCCAGTTCGCTGGCAAAAAACCGCATCTCGCTGCGAATCCCTTCCTGAACGGCCCGGCTCTCGCCTGCCAGCCCCTGCGCCATAAACAGAAAAAAACTGCGGTTGGCCTGGGCATGGGCCACAAAGATACCCACCGATTCCTCAATCAGCTTGTCGGCCTGCAACACGTTGGCCCTGGCCTCCCTCATCATCCGCCTGAGGACCAGCCCGAGCTCGTCCACCAGCTGCAAACCCAGGTCGTCCATGCTGCGAAAGTGACGGTAGAACGACGTTGGCACCACGCCGGCCTGCCGGGTCACTTCCCGAATACCCAGGCTGGCAAAGTGTCGCCCCTTGCCCACCAGAGTCAGCGCTGCGTTCATCAGCTTCTCTCGGGTTTCGCCGGGCCTGCGTTTCGGTCTGTCTGCCATAGTCTTCCTATCACGATAGTTGCGGTAACAAGTGTACACATCTGACGGCAGAAAAGTCCGCAAAACTTGTCATTTCGAGCCAACGAAGCGCCCCCCTGATTGTTACGGCAACCCTCACTGTGTACAGTCGTACACATAAGTGAACAAGTGTACACATCGTTACCAACGATCAGGTACAAACCTTGGAGAAAACCTATGTTGGCAAAAATGAACCAGACCCGCGCCATGCACTGGCTTGCCCGACAGCTACTGAATCGAAGCAACCCTGCCAGTTATTTTGATCCACTGGCGGAGGCCATCAATCCCATGTGGATACAAGCGTACACACCTGCACGGGTAGAGCGCATTCTGGTCGAGACTCACGACACCAAGACTTTTGTGCTCCGGCCTGCCAGCCGATGGAGTGGCTTTCATGCCGGCCAGCACGTGAACATCTGTGTAGATATTGATGGTGTGCGACGCCAACGCACCTTCAGTCTGTCCAGCTCCCCCCTGCTCTGGCAGAACGACGGCGTGGTCACACTGACCATCAAGCGCCTGCCCGGAGGGCTGGTGACCAACTGGCTGCATGATCAGTTGGAAGAAGGTGCGGTACTGGGCCTGACCGAAGCCTTTGGCGACTTTCTGATGCCAGCCATGCCCAAACCGGTGCTGTTTATTGCCGGGGGCAGCGGCATTACGCCGATTCTAAGCCTGCTGGAGACCATGGCGGCAGAGCCCTTCCGGGCACCGGTCACACTGCTCTACTTTGTTCGCACTCAGGAGGACGTGATCGCCAGTGAAAAACTGGAAGCACTGGCGGCAAGATACTCGGCACTCTCGGTCCGTATTATATGCACCCACGAAACCGACGAGCCGCGCTACCTCAACGACGCCGACCTGGATTCCGTGCCCGGTCTGAAGGCCCGCGAGGTCTATCTGTGCGGACCGGGCGGGCTGATGGATCTCGCCAATGACCTGCTTTACCAGCGCGGTCTCGGCGAAGAACAGATTCACTGTACGTTTTTCGCCCCTCCGATTTCCTCCCCTCTGGGGGATGAAACACTCGGCGGCGAGGTGAGTTTTGCCCGCGCGGACCTCAATGTGGACTCTTCCGGCGATGCCACACTGCTGGAGATCGCAGAAGCCGCGGGCCTCAAACCTCAATACGGCTGCCGTATGGGCATCTGCCACCAATGCAGTTGCCGAAAAACCAGCGGCACCGTGATCAATCGGCTGACGGGTAAAGCCTCCGGCCCCGGAGAGGAAAGCGTTCAACTCTGCATTTCCGTACCCCGTGGCCCGGTGACTCTGGAAGCCTGACACACAGAATTCGAGCGCGGCCTCATACAGCCGCAAGGAGACCTTATGATCAAACTTGACGAACAACAGCTCAACGAACTTCAGAAAGATCTGGATGCCGTACGCGATGAGGTATTGGCCGATCTTGGCGAGCGGGATGCCCGCTACATTCGCAAGATCGTACGCCTGCACCGCGCCCTTGAAGTCGGCGGCCGGGTGATGATGCCCTTCGGCTTTATTCCGCCGGTGTTTGTGGCGGCAACGGCCACCCTCGGCGTGGCCAAGATTCTGGAGAATATGGAAATTGGCCATAACGTGATGCATGGCCAGTACGACTGGATGAACGATCCCACCCTCAACTCGCAGACCTACGAGTGGGATACGGTGTGCACCAGTGAGTCCTGGCGCCGGACTCACAATTACGAGCACCACACCTACACCAACATCATCGGCAAAGACCGGGACTACGGTTATGCGGTGCTTCGCCTGAGCGACGAAGAGCCTTGGAAACCCTGGCACACGCTGCAGTTCATCAACTACATCTTGCTGAGCGTGTTCTTTCAGTGGGGTGTAGGTTTGCATGAACTGGAAACCGAGAAGCTACGTCGCCGGGAGATTTCCTGGCGCGAGAAACTGCCGTTCCTGAAAGACTTTTTTCGTAAAGGCGGCCGCCAGGCATTCAAGGATTATGTCTTCTTTCCAGTGCTGACTCTGCCAGTGGCCCCGATCGTGCTAGCCGGCAACGTCGGGGCTAACCTGATCCGGAACCTCTGGGCCTCAACGGTGATTTTCTGCGGTCACTTCACTCAGGATGCAGAAACCTTTACAGAACGGGAATGCGAAGGTGAGAGCAAGGGCCATTGGTATCTGCGCCAGCTTACCGGCTCTTCCAACTTCACAGGTGGCCGCTGGCTGCACATTCTGAGTGGACACCTGAGCTACCAGATCGAGCATCACGTGTTTCCAGATCTGCCAGCACACCGGTATCCTGAGGTTTCCGAGCGGGTGCAGGAAATCTGTCGCAAACACGGCATTCACTACAACACGGGCTCATTTATGAGCCAGTATAAAACTGTGCTGCAGAGAGTCCTGCGATATTCACTGCCGGAACGGAGGTCCGCGAACCCCGTAAACGTATAACTCTGGATACTCGTTTGAAGCCTGGGAGGTCTGACGCACTGCAAATACAGCAGTGCGTCAGTTCAGCAATCAAGCAATCTGGAGCAGTCGCAACAGCTGTGGTCGGTGATGGTCCTGAATCACGTCGGCGAGCGTGTATCGATCAAGCACCTCAAGGAAGGCTTTCAGGGCTTCACCAAACATGGATTTAAGTCCGCATACCGGAGTGATCTTGCAGGCATTTTTGGAGGAAAAACATTCCACGATGCTGAGGTCCTGCTCGGTTTCGCGCACCAGGATTCCGATATTGATATCCTGCGGCGCCATATGCAGCCTCATCCCGCCCTTCTTGCCACGGATAGTCTCGATGTAGCCTTTCTTGTTCAGTTGGTGAACCACTTTCATCAGATGATTCTTGGAGATGTCGTAGCTGTCGGCAATTTCCTGAATGGTCGCCAGACGATCACCCTCTGCAGCCAGATAGATCAGCACTCTGAGTGAGTAATCGGTATAACGGGTGATGTGCATTCATGACTCCAAAATGACAGAAAAACATCAGTAGGATGGCCGGCTCAGCATATAGCCAGCAACACCCAGTAAAAACAGCCCCGAGACAGCCAGTACCAGAACCGGCGATCCAAGCCAGACCAGCATGCTCCAACTCAGCCCCATCATGGCAAAGGCCAGCAACTTGGCTTTGCGTGGAATGGCACGCCGGGCGCGCCATTCTTCAATCGCTGGGCCGAATATCGGGTGCTCTTCCAACCACCGGGCAAAGGCCGGGGAGCTCTTGCTGGCGAAAAAGGCCGCGAGAATAACAAAAGGGGTTGTTGGCAAAAGTGGCAAAACCACGCCCGCTGCTGCCAGCCCCACACTCATATACGCAAGAATCCGGAAACCGGTTTTACCTGGCTGTGCGCCCATGGCGTGGGCCTCTTGACCGTTCATAACTGCATCTATTCTACCGTGATTCAGTGCACAGGTCTTCCCAGTTTACTGAGGAACGCCAAGCGGGCGACATACGCAATTTTCACCCCGACTGCGAAGATTAACGTTCCCATGTGGGCGAGTATCTGAACCGCGATTGGCAATCTGGCCGCTAGAGGATATGCCAAAGCAACGGTTAACAGTAATCCGAGCACACTGACCAGAACACCCGCATTAGCGCGAGCGAGCCATTTCTCGTAGAACCACATAGCGGTCTCCCAAGCTTTTGATGGGTATTAAACTGACAACACCATTGCGATTGGTGTCGCTCCACTTTTTAACATATATTTTATTTAAATGTTATAGAGGAAGACCGATGGCTTTGCAAGGTCGCGGGAGATACTCCCCGAGGGGTATCGGAATCCGCCGCGCGCTTTGCCATACTTGCCCTAAACTCATGGTGATATTGCAACAGGACCTGGCTTCAATGCCCCAGACCCGACTGACAGACCGCTTTGGCCGCACAGTAAACTATGTTCGCCTGTCGGTGACCGACCGCTGTGACTTCCGCTGCGTGTATTGCATGGCGGAAGACATGACCTTTCTCCCGCGCCAACAGGTATTGACGCTTGAAGAGATCGCCCGGCTGGCACGGAACTTTGTTGCTCTGGGGACGGAGAAGATCCGGCTGACCGGCGGAGAGCCTCTGGTGCGCCGCGATATCCTCGAGCTGGTACGCGAAGTCGGCACTTATGGCCTCCGTGATTTCGCCATGACCACCAACGGCAGTCAGTTGCCCACCATGGCGGAACCATTGCGTAAGGCCGGTTTGCACCGTCTCAATATCAGTCTGGATTCCCTGGACGCTGATAAATTCCGCGCCATTACCCGCACCGGTAATCTCAGCCAGGTTCTGGATGGTATTGATGCCGCCCGGGACGCAGGCTTCCGTGGTATCAAGTTGAACACGGTGGTGATGAAAGGCCGCAACGACGAGGAGATTCCGGAGCTGATTGAGTTTGCCCGTCAAAAGCAGGTAGACATCAGTTTTATTGAGGAGATGCCGCTGGGGCAGATTTCGGAGCATGACCGCGGTTTGGCACTGTGCACCAGTGAGGAGGTGCGCGACATTATCCGCAGGCACCATGAGCTGATTCCGGCAACGGAGGATTCCGGTGGCCCCGCGCGTTATTTCCGGATGCCGGACAGTGAGGTTCGTGTCGGGTTCATTTCGCCGCATTCCCACAATTTCTGTTCGACCTGCAATCGGGTTCGGGTGACGGTGGAGGGGCGTCTGCTGCTGTGCCTGGGCAATGAGCATTCGGTGGATCTTCGCCGTGTGTTGCGGGGGCATCCGGTGACGGATGACAAGCTGCAGGAGGCGATCATCAAGGCCATGGATCTGAAGCCGGAGCGGCATCATTTTTCCAGCAATGGGGATGTGCAGATTCTTCGGTTTATGAATATGACTGGCGGCTGACCTTTTCTGCAAACTGATAAACGTAGCCTGCTGACTCTGGCGTTTGATCAGGTGCGGGTAGCCTTTCCAAAAAACGCTCCTTACGGCACCCCTTCGGGGTCCGGCCCACAATCACAGATTGTGGTCGCCCAGCTTTCGCATGAAGCTTCGCTTCATAAGCGCTCGGCTGAGCCCCTGTGGCGCTTCTGCTCCGCCATCCTTGGCTCCGCAAATTTTTGGAAAGGCTACCCGCACCTGATCTTTAGAGCACTGGAGTAATCGCCAAGGAGCCCATGTTTTAATGGGCCATTTCAGACTCTCCGTTTACGTCATGATCTTCATGCATACCAGCCATATCATCCATCCCGCTCATATCGTGCATCGTCATACCATTATTCAGATGCTCCAGCGTGACCTCGGCAAACGCCAGTACGTTGCCGCCATGCTCGGCCGCGAAGTCTGTGGCGTCGGTTTTGTTGGCGAACGAGGCCAGGGTTGGGCCCATGGCGCCGTTAAGATTTGAGCCGACCACGTAGAAGGCCTCGCGGGCGTCGATCAGGTGGGTGTCATCCGGGCTGTCCCAGTGGGTTTCGGCCATATTGTGGACGTAGAGGGTGTGATCCCGGTTTTCGTTTTCCGGCTGCAGGAACCAGGCGAACATGTCTTTGGTGGAGCAGAATTTCCGGATGTTCTGCTCTCGCTCGGTGAAGGCCTGGCCTTTTGGGCCCGGGAAGTTGGTGATGACCATGCCGCAGACGTGGCACTCGTCGCCGGATTCAAAGTGCACCGGGTCGGGTTTTTCAACGATTTCGGGTTCACTGCCGGAGCAGCCCGCCAGAAGGGTGGCGGCGAAGGCGGCGATGAGCCATTTGGTTGCTGGGTTTGCCATGTTTGTGTGTCTCCGGTCGGGATCAGATTCGTCGGTTTTTGAACAGTAACAGTGCGCCGGCCAGGGGTATGGCACACCACAGGATCAGGCCTAGCCAAAGGCCCGCAGCGCCGATAGGCAGGTCTGCACCCAGGCTGAGTACGCCACTGAGTTGACCGCTGTCGCCGAAGGCGACGATGTTGAGCAGGCGGTAGATGTCAGTGGGGTTTAGCATTAGCAGCCAGGGCAGCAGTTCGGGATTCAGTTTGCCTTCGCTGGCCACCAGGGTGCCCAGCAGCATCAGGTCGAAGATCAGTACAAAAAAGAACCAGATGGCCAGGGCCAGACCGGCAGCGACCGGTTTCTCGCTCACCCGTACGCTCACCAGGTAGGCCAGTGCGATAAAGCCCCAGCCCAGCAAAACGGTGGAGCCCACAAAACGCCCCATGGCCACTGCCAGGGCGGCAATGGCAACATCTTCCACCAACACGGCAATGGCAATACCAGCCACACCGAAGCCGATGATGGTGGCCAGCGCCAGGGTCAGGCCGTGGCCGAGGAATTTGCCCAACAGTAACTGGCTTTTACTGAGGGGGTAGGTCATCAGTAGCAAAAGGGTGCCGCCCTCTTCTTCCCCCACGATGGCGTCGTATGCCAACAGCAACGCTATGAGCGGAATCAGGAAGATGCCCAGGCTGGCCAGGCTGGCAATGGTCGCAGGTGTGGAGGCGTAGCCCACCTGCCCGGAGGCGGCGGCGCCGAACCAGGCAATGCCCAGGGCCAAAGTGGCGAACACCAGGGAAATGGCAACCAGCCAGCGGTTTCGGAAGCTGTCGCTTAGTTCCTTGCGGGCGATGGTCCAGATGGCGCTCATTGGCTTCCTCCCCGGTGGGCCAGACCACCCGAGCCAATAAAGTGTACGTAGATGTCTTCCAGGCTGGGCTGATGGATGCCCAGATCTGCCACTTCGCCGGAGGCCATCAAGGTCTTGATCAGTTCCATTTTTTCCTGAGGTCTCACGTCTACCTGCAACCGTCCGTTTTCACTTTTCATCATCAAGCCGGCTCGCTGGTCGGCCTGGTCAATGGCTTTCTCCAGCGCCGACAGGCTGGTGGCGGGCTGTACGGTCAGGGTGACCGGCATGTTTGCCTGCCGCCGCAGCGATGGCAGGTCTCCAGACGCTTTCAGGGCGCCTTCGGTCAGAATCGCAGCGCGATCGATGTAAGGTTCGACCCCCGGCAGTACGTGCGAACAGAGCACGATTCCGGCCCCCTCATCCCGAAGCTGGCGCAGCAGGCGGTACAGATCCGCCGTTGCAACCGGGTCCAGGCCGACGGTGGGTTCGTCCAGCATCAGCAATTTGGGCTTGCCGAGCAGAGCCTGGGCCAGGCCAAGACGCTGGCGCATGCCTTTGGAATAGGTTTTGGTGCGGGCGTCCATGGCGTCTCTCAGGCCAACTTGCTCCAACAGTTCAGGCACCTGCTTCAGCGGCGCGCCTTTGAGGCGGGCAAAGTGGCTGAGAATTTCCCGGCCGGTCAGCTGCGGGTAGAACATCACGTTCTCCGGCAGGTAGCCGATGTGCTGGGTTACCTGCGGATCGCCAGCCGCGCCTTCCAGCACGGAAACCTTGCCCTCGGTGGGCTGCATCAGACCCAGAATAAGCTTGATCGAGGTGGTTTTGCCCGCCCCGTTGTGGCCGAACAGGCCCAGGATTTCCCCCGGCTCCAGCCGAAGATCTACCCCGTGCAGCACCGTGGCCTTGTCGTAACGGTGGCTGACGTTCTCCAGTCGAAAACAGTTCATCGGATCTCCGATTGCAGGTGGTCGGGAATTCGCATCAAGGGGTGGGGGTCACTCACCCCGGCAGACTTCACTACCGGGAAAGCATCCTGCACCCAACGCAGGGTATCCACCGCCGGGCTGAACATCAGCACCTTGGCCTCCGGATATTTCCAAAGCAGCCGATCGACGTTGTCGTTCGGCTCATAGGGCACATCACCCAGGCCGTCCTGATTTCGGTCCCAGCCCAGATAGTCACTCCAGTAGTTGCCCTTGCCATCCTCGGCCCAGGACTGGGTGCGGGTAGCCACATACTTCACCTGACGCTGGTTTTCCACAAAGGCGTTGTTGAACACCTGGTTTTCCTCGGAACCTGCGGTCAGATGAATACCGATATTGCTCTGGCCGAAATAATTGCCTTCGAAGGTGTTGTACAGCGAGTTGTAGATAAACACCGCTTTACCCTCGGCACCGGAAATCACCACTCCGGCGCTCTGGCCCTGGGACACTCCGGTAACCACGTTATTGCGCAACTCGGAGTTGGTGATGAAATTCATCAGAATGCCGTAGTTCTCGTCATTCTCAGAGCGGTTATTGAATACCTTGAGGTACTTGCTCTGCATTAACGCATACCCGGTACGCGTGCCCCGAGTGACGTTGTTTTCCAGCAGGTTATGCATCGAATACATGTAATGAATACCGTAACGGAGATCACTCATCACATTGCCGCGAATGGTATTTCGGTTCGCGGTCTCTATGTAAATGGCATCGCGGGTCTGGCTGATATCGTTGCCTTCAATCAGCGCACCCGTGGTATTGAACAGGTGAATACCGTTGCCCCGATCCTGGGACCGCAGGCTGGTATCACCGCGAATGTGATTTTCCCTTACGGTCACATCCGGTGTTGCATCCAGCCACACGCCGAACGCCGGGCCCTGCAGACGGTTGTTTTCCACCACCGCCCCCTGCGCCTCGCGGGCCACGAAGATTCCCGCATCCAGTTCGTTCAGGTCTTTGCCCCAATTGCGAACCTGGCAACCGGAAAACGTTATCCGCTCGGCCAGAATCTCAACCGCATTGCCCTGCCCGGCACCGTCAATCACCGTTTCCGGGGCGCAGGACACAGATACCCCGGGCACCCTGATAGCCAGTGAAGACAAGGTTTCCGGAGGAAGTTCGAACGACGAACCCGGGGCCAGGTTATCCAGCTCTTGCTGCAGGTCCGCGTTGGCGAAGAGCGCAAACAGAGCGACTGACAGGGCCACTCCATAACGCAATAGTTGATACATCAATAGATCTCGAGATAGTGATAAGCAACCAGGGGCCCCGAGAACGGGACCCCAAGTCAGGCAACTCTCTATCAGGCCTTTTCGACGAGCATCCGCCCGCCCATCTCCATATGGAGGGCATGACAGAACCAGTTGCAGTAGTACCAGTAAACCCCTGGTTTACCTGCCGTAAAGGTCACGGAAGCGGTCTGCTGCGGACTGATCTCCATGCTCACGCCATGGTTTACCATACAGAAACCGTGGGTCACATCCTCAACCATATCCAGGTTGGTGACATAAACCGTGACTTCATCGCCTTCCTTCACCTTGAACTCGGTCATGCCGTACTGCGGCGCGACGGAGGTCATGTAAACACGCACCTTCTTGCCGTCACGGATGATTTTGTTGTCGGATTCCAGGGTGACACCGTCTTCGGCCGCCTGGGCCCGGGCACTGGCAAAGTAAGGGTCGTCACGATCATAGATCTTTTTGGTCTTGATCTGATCACGGCGCACCAGGATACAGTCGTGCGGCTCAGCGAAGGTCGGGCCGTCGTGAACCAGTTTCATTTCCTCACCGGAAATATCGATCAGCTGGTCATTCTCCGGGTGCAGAGGGCCAACCGGCAGGAAGCGGTCTTTCGAGAACTTGGAAAGAACCACCAGCCATTTGCCGTCGGCATCGCGGGACTCAGTCAGAGACGCATGGTTGTGGCCCGGCTGGTAATGCACATCCAACTTCTGGCGGATGTAGTTCACCTTCTCGCCATTATAGTGTTTGATGGCATCGGCAATGTTCCATTTACAGACCTGGCTGTCGATAAACAGCGTGGTGTAAGCGTTGCCACGGCCATCGAAGGTAGTATGCAGGGGCCCAAGACCCAGCTCCGGCTCGGCCACGATGGTATCGCGCAGTTCGATCTTGTCGTCGAACAGATCGTCCAGCTTGTCGATGGCAATCACGGATGCGGTTGGCGACAGCTTGCCGTTGGCAATGAAGTATTTGCCATCCGGAGACGTGTTCAGGCCGTGCGGGTTCTTCGGCACCGGAATATAGCGGGTGAACTCGGATTTGCCACGGCCATCTACGACCGGCACCTTGGAGTCACCAATAGTCTTGAAATTGCCAGCCTTCACCGCCGCTGCGATACGCTCTACGTTAAATACCACCACCCAATCGCGGTCGTTACGCATGGTGCCCGCAAGGTCTACTGCGCGCTCTGAGTTGTAGCAGGTAGAAGCAGCATACTTGCCGGTGTAGTCGGCATCGGTGTTATCCAGGTTGCCATCAACAATCACCTGCCAGGCTACTTCCATGGTTTCCGCGTCGATGGCGTTAAACATGGTATAGCTCTGATCCAGGCTGAACTCACTGCCATCGTTGGGCTGAGGAATTACGAACTCGGCGTTACAGAACACGTAATTGGTCTTTGGCACTTTCTGCAAACGCAGACCGTGGATAGCCTGAACGTTAGGAATGTGGGTGATCTTGTCCGTCTTCATGATGTCCAGACGGATACGGGCAACCCGGGTGTTGGCCTTGTCGTTGATGAACAGGTACTTGCCATCGTAACGACCGTCGGTCATGGAAATGTGCGGGTGGTGGCAGTCACCGTTCAGGTACTCGTTATCATGGCCCAGCACATCTTTACTTTCGTTGGTGATGCCCCAGCCAGTGGCGGAGTCAATGTTGAATACAGGAATACGCATCAGCTCACGCATGGACGGTACGCCCAGAACACGAACCTCGCCCTGGTGACCACCGCTCCAGAAGCCGTAGTACTCGTCCAGCTCACCGGGGCCCACGTGTACCTTGTTACGGGCTTCTTCGGCGGCGGCTGCCCAGGCTTCCCGCGACATGACCGAGGTGCCCAGACCGGTCGCACCAGCGACACCGGCCAGCGCAGCCGCACCCATAAAGCGACGACGGCTCAGACCACCTTCGGAAACCTCCGGCGTGTCCTTGGTCAGATCATCTCTTTTTTTCATAGCATCCAACTCCGTTATTGGTTATGGCGGTTATTGCTTCTCATGGCTTTCCGGGGCCTTATGGCTGGCTCCTCGGGACTACTCAGTTCACCTGCACCACCGGAATTTCCTCAGGGTGGCCGGGTGCGTTGTGACCACGGCGCTTGCCACGGCGCTTCACGATCAGCGGCGGGCACTTGTGGTCATCGAAATAGGTCATCTGACAATCCAGGCAGTAGTGACATTCCATGTAGTTGATGTGTCCATCCGGATGGATCGCCTGGACTTCACATTCCTTGTCGCAGAGACGGCAGGGGTTACCGCATTCCTTGCGACGCTTGAGCCAGTCAAACACCCGCAGTTTGGTGGGCAATGCCAGGGCGGCACCCAGCGGGCACAGGTAGCGGCAGTACACCTTGCGGGTGAAGATATTGACCACCAGCAACAGCACAGCGTAGGTCACGAATGGCCAGGTGCGATCAAAGTGCAGGGTAATGGCGGTCTTGAACGGCTCCACTTCCGCCATGCGCTCGGCGGTGGCCATGGACTCCAGAGAAATACCAAACAGCACCAGCAGGATGATGTACTTGATGGCCCACAGGCGCTCGTGCCAGGCAAAAGGCACGGTGTACTGCGGTACCTTGAGCTTGCGGGCGATTTCATTGATCAACTCCTGCAGGGCGCCGAACGGGCATAGCCAGCCACAGTAGACCGCCCGACCCCATAGCAGGACGATGCCAGCCACCACGGCCCAGAGTACGAACATGATCGGATCGATCAGGAAGGTTTCCCATTTGAAGCCGCTGATCAGGCTGTTCACAAACGTCAGCACATTGACGATGGAAAGCTGACCCAGGGCATACCAGCCAATGAAGAACAGGGTGTAAACCAGGAAGCCATGGCGAATCCAGCGCATCATTTTCGGCTTCTGAACCAGCCAGTCCTGGAAGAACAGGATGAACAGCAGTACGGCTATACCAAGACCCAGCACGGTGATCTGGAACTGCTTCTGGTACCACACCTGAATCCACAGCGGCTGGGTTTCGAGCCATTCTTCCTCGGTCAATACAGGCTCCGGACGGGTGTAATACTGGTCCGGCAACTGGTACTCCAGCGGAAACACCTGAAATTCGCTGTCGAGCGGGCCAGTCTGGCGCTTGACCGTCAGTTCCAGCGTCCACGGGGTGCCAGGGTCGAAGTTGTACTGCTGGCGCACAATAAAGATCGCCATTTCCGAAAACTCGGGCATGCCCTCGGCGTAGACGTCACTGAGCCGGTGGAAATCCAGATCCCGGAAGTTGAAGGTGTCGCCGAACTGGCGGATCTGCACCCGGTCGAAAATGCCGCCCCGCACATAGCCTGAGCCTTTGAAGGAGTATTCGCCGTTGGCCATAACCGCAATGGCATGTTCACCCTCTTGCAGTTCCGACATCAGCCACTGGTACTGGCTCTCACCCAACAGATTGCGGCCGATGGTCGGCGCATCCAGATAGGCGGCGTAGAGATCGATCAGGGTGTCACCGCGTTCGCCCGCGTCTGCAGTTTCGATGCCCTCGGCAGGGGTCCCCACAAAAGAGTCGTCGACCTGCCCTTTGGTCAACACCAGGCGGCGAATGGAACCGTCACCGGTCAACTCCTGCCAGGACTTCTCCTGAAACTGTTCCGAGTTCACATTGGCCATGGGCGGACGGTTGCTTTTGCCACCTTCAATCAACCCAATCTCGACCCCCACCCGGTGGGCAGTGCGCATGATGACTTCGTTAATAACCATCACGGTGACCGTAGCGCCGGACAAGCCATCCACCGCCACCTTGCGTTCGGTAGACGTGCCCCCAACGGTCACCCGCTGGTCGGCTTTCAGACCGGTGTACTGGTCAGTGAACTCATGCATCTTGCTTTCGGGGATACCCACCAGCAGGATGGGTTCATCGTGATGTATGACTTTGGCGGCACGAATTTCTCCGGCGGTATCGAGCACCACCATGGCATTCAGGGGCTTGCCGGAATAGGCGGGGGTCTGGACAAAGTCCAGGGACTGGTAGGCGTAGCCTATAAGCTCCTCACCGGAATACACCTGCTGGATGGCACGGTTGCCCTCCATCGGCTGGAGTTCTGTCGCTTCCGGGAAGGCTTTTTCGATAAGCTGGCGTCCGGCCGGAGGGCTGTATTCCGATAACGGCTGGGCCCAGCTCAGCGAAGCAGCAAGTATCATCAAGATGGATAGCGCACAACGGAGGACGTTTCTCACTACAACTCCCAATACCCCATGGATTACATCAAGGGTCGTTCAATTTTGAGGAAAATCAAATACCTCTTTGAGGATAGTCCTCGGCCAAACAGAGGCGCCTTGAGTTCAGTCAAGGCTAATGGCGTGGCCGGCTTTGTTGAGGGGAAGGTAATTGCCCAGATGCCCCATGCGGATGCTTTCCACCATCATGGTCAGGGGTTGCTGGGCCTCATCACTGGAAGGAGCATGGCCGCCACGGCCCGACATGGCCGCGACAAAGACCATGTCCCAGTCCTGGCCTGTCGCGCGGGATTCCTCCGCTAACACATCGAAATAAGGAACCTCATCGGGGGTTTTGTCGACACAGATAACCGGCGTCAGTGCGCCACCCTCGCCGCGTTCAAAAGCAGCCCGTTCTGCGGCACTGGCGTCGTCTGGTAATTCGGCTTTGCAAAAAACGAACAGAAACCGCTGGGGCTCCGGTTCTTTCCGGCTGGCCTGAACAAGATCCTGGTAACTGCTGATCATCACTATCCCCTGATGTTCAAGGCGGTCAAAAAAGCCGGGCCCGGAGGCCCGGAGAGGCTATTGGCTGATAGCGATCAGCCGCTGAGGGTCGGAAATAAAGAGCTTGCTGCGATTCACTCTGATCAAACCATTAGACTTGAGATCTGCCAGTATTCTGGAGAAAGTCTCGGGCTGCATGGCCAGGCGTGAAGCCACCAGGCATTTGGGCAACGGCAACTCGACTTCGCCACCTTCCTCCGCGCCGTTCGGCAGCAAATCAATGAGGTAACGAATCAAACGATCCCGGGCATTCTGGACGGTCATGATCTCAAGATCGTGGAATCTGGACACCGCACGCATGGCGTAGTGGCTCAGGGCCGCCTGGGCATACTCGGGATTCCGATCCAGCAATTCCCGATAAGCTTTAACCGGGATCATGAGCACTTCGCTGGACTTCAGGGCCTCTGCGTAGCATGCATACCTGGGCGGATTGGCATAAATCATGACTTCAGCAAAACAGTCTCCGGGTGCAATACTGTCCAGGGTTCGGTCTACGCCGGAGGAATCGAGGCGATACAGACGCAGGCGACCAGAAATCACAAAGAAGAAGTGATGAGCCGGCATATCCTGACGGTACAGCAGCTGGTGGTGACCGAGTCTGAGCCGGCGTGATTGCTGGATCAGACTATCGAGGTCTTTCGGGCGCAGATTGCAGAACAGGGCATGGCTGCGAAGCGCTTCCAGGCTGTCTTCTTCATCAAGTGGTTTGTTGATGGCGACAAGCACCGGCTTGGTATATCGCTGTTCAGCAGTTTGTGTCATGGCCATGGTTGTACCCTCTCTGCATATTCATGCATTCAAAATCTTATTTTAAATACTAGAAGGATACTGATGAAAAATCGCTCCCCCGATGGGGGTATCCTTGGTGTTATTCCTGGGTAATTGACTTAGCTCAATTATTCGCTTTGCTAACCATGCAGTCATTGCATCAATGGCGAATCCGGCAGCTCCAGATCCACGCCCTCCACACCGGTTTCCGCAGCCAATACCTGGAGGTATTGCCGGAATGCCCGGCGAGTCACGCTTTCGCTCAGGTACTGGCGAATTTGTGGTTTTACATGTTGATAAGGTAGCAGTTCGCCGTTGATTCGCTGGTCTACTCGAACGATGTGCCAGCCATAGCGGCTTTCGATCAGTTCCGGGTGCAGGCCTTCGTTCAGGCTCAGGACCGGGCGCTCGAATTCTTCGACGGTCTGGCCTTTGCTGATCTGGCCGAGGCTGCCGCCCTGGTGGCGGGATTCGCAGGCGGAATATTGTTTGGCCAGTTCGTTGAACTGGGAGCGGCCGTCCAGAAGCGCGGACAGGAGTTGTCGGCCGGCTTCTTCCTGGCGCATGCGCTCTTCAATATCATCCGGAGCGGCAGCCAGCAGTATGTGGCTGACGGCCATGATGGTGGGGCTGCAGAAGCGGCCTGGGTTGGCGGCGTAGAAGCGTTCGCAATCCTGTTCGCTGGGGTCTGGCACATTGAGCTCGAGTTCCAGCACCCGGGCGATGCGGTCTTCTTCGTCTTCGATGTTATCCAGGTTCAGGCGGCTGGCCTGTTGCAGTAACAGTTCACGGATGACAAGGCTTCTGGCTGCTTCGTGCCAGGCTTCAGCCAGTTCCTCGGCGGGGTGATGCTGCATTTCCCGGGCGATGTCATCTTCGTGGATCAGCGTGTCACCCACGTAGACCGGCGGGAACTGGTTTCTGGGTTTGCCGGCTTCACCGACGGGGATCATTTGCATGTTGCTTCTCCAGAAAGATACTTTGCCACGGAGCCGAGAGGTTCCGTGGCAAACTCATCGTTATGCGCGCTTGCGAACCACCTGATACTTCCGTCCGAAATACTCCACCGGCACGCTGAGCATGTGCACCAGCCGGGTGAACGGGAAGAGTACGAAGATGGTCAGGCCCAGGAAGATGTGGGTCTTGTAGATCCAGTGCACGTCGGCGATGTAGGCGGCGATGCCGGATCCTTCCAGGGTGAACACGCCCTGGGCCCAGGCGGAGAACTTGAGCATGGTGCTGCCGTCGAGGTGGCCCATGGTGGGCAGGATGGTGAGCATACCGAGGACCAGCTGAACCACCAGAATGATGATGATCATGTTGTCAGCGAAGGTGCTGCTGGCCTGAACCCGCGGGTCGGTCATACGACGCCAGGCGAGCATGCCGCCACCGATGATGGCCATGATACCTGCGATACCGCCCACCAAGATCGCCATCACCTGTTTCTGGCCCGGGGTGATGATCCACTCGTAGGCCCAGTGCGGAGTAAGCAGGCCCACCAGGTGGCCGAAGAAGATCACCAGTACGCCGACGTGGAACAGCACGCTGGCCATCACCATGTTTTTCTTGCGCAGCATCTGGCTGGAATGGGCTTTCCAGGTGAACTGGCCATGGTCATAACGCGCCCAGGTACCGACAAACAGTACCAGCAGGGCGATGTAGGGATAGATTCCGAACAAGAGTGTGTTGATATAGGACATTGTCTTTTCCTCCTGCGCCTCAGGCGCGCCCTGCCGGACGGGGCGTTGCGTCCGTCATCAGCTGATCACTCAGGTGAATGGTCTGGGTCTGTTCCAGTTCGCGGCGGCGCTGTCCAACCACGCCACCGGTGCCACAGGAGCTGCCCTGGTCATCCACAAATTTCACCATTTCCTCTTCCCAGACCTTGTCCAGTGCTTCGGGGGTGTCGTCGCGTTCTTCCGAGGCAACGAGCTGCGCCAGCTCCTGCCTGTCAGCCTTGCGTCCGGACAGTACCAGCAGGGAATCCATCGCTACGTGGTAGAAGCTCTCACGCTGGTACAGCCGCTCTCCGAGCAGGCCCAGTATGTGGTGGATATCTTCCAGCCAGTTGCGGATCTCCTCCCAGGGGCGGGTGGAGAGATATTCCAGGAACAGCGGCAGGTAATCCGGCAGCTCTTTGGCATCAATCTCCAGGCCGTTGGCCCGATATTGCTCCATCAGGTCTACCATGGCCTGGCCGCGGTCGCGGGATTCGCCGTGCACATGTTCGAACAGCAGCAGGGAGGTCGCCCGGCCCCGGTCGAACGTGCCTACGTAGGCTTCCTGAAGGTCCATCAGGTCGCCGTCGCACAGGCGGTCGATACAGGTCAGCAGCTGTTCTTTGTTCTGCCGCGGCAGCCGGCTGTCCTCCAGGACAGCGGCGACCAGGGCGTCTTTGGATTGCTGCAGTTCTTCGGTGGGGTACTCCAGTACCCGCGCCAGTACTTTCAAAAGTTGCATTGTGGCCTCCTCAGTCCTGCAGCTGCTTCGGGTCAACCTGTTTCACGGTCGCCAGCTTGCTGACCATGCTGGTGGTCTGCTTCTTGCCACCGAACAGGCTGAAGTCGCTGTCGCCACCGTTGCAGCCGTCGCCGAAGCTGAAGCCACAACCGCCACGCTCGCCGTATGCGGTCGCATCCGGGAAGGCTTCCTTGGCCAGCTCGCGATGGCTGGTGGGAATCACAAAGCGATCCTCGTAGTTGGCGATAGCGAGGTAGCGGTACATTTCGTCCGCCTGGGCCTTGGTCAGGCCACACTCTTCCAGGGCACGCAGGTCTTCCTTGCCTTCCACGGTTTCGGCGCGCTTGTACAGACGCATGGCCATGATCCGCTTGAGGGCCAGTACGATGGGCTTTTCATCACCGGCAGTCAGCAGGTTGGCCAGGTACTTGACCGGAATCCGCAGGCTCTCGATCTTTGGCAGCACGCCGTCGAACTCGACCTTGCCGGCTTCCGCCGCAGACTGGATCGGGCTCAGGGGCGGCACGTACCAGACCATCGGCAGGGTGCGGTATTCCGGGTGCAGCGGCAGGGCCAGTTTCCAGTCCACCGCCATTTTGTAGACCGGGCTCTGCTGGGCGGCTTCGATGACGTTCATCGGGATGCCGTCTTTCTTCGCCTGTTCGATCACTTTCGGGTCGAACGGGTCCAGGAAGATTTCCAGCTGTTTCTCGTACAGCTCGTGCTCGCCCGGGGTGCTGGCTACTTCTTCGATGCGGTCTGCGTCATACAGCAACACGCCCAGGTAGCGGATCCGGCCCACGCAGGTCTCGGAGCACACGGTGGGCATGCCGGCTTCAATACGCGGATAGCAGAAGATGCACTTCTCGGACTTTCCGGTTTTCCAGTTGAAATAGATCTTCTTGTACGGGCAGCCAGAGACACACATCCGCCAGCCGCGGCACTTGTCCTGGTCGATCAGGACGATGCCGTCCTCTTCGCGCTTGTAGATGGCACCGCTCGGGCAGCTGGCCACGCACGCCGGGTTCAGGCAGTGCTCGCACAGGCGCGGCAGGTACATCATGAAGGTGTTTTCGAACTGGCCGTAGATGTCTGCCTGCACCTGGTCAAAGTTCTTGTCCTTGCGGCGCTTGGCAAACTCGGTGCCCAGGATTTCTTCCCAGTTCGGGCCCCATTCGATTTTCTTCATGCGCTCGCCGGAGATCAGCGAGCGTGGCCGTGCGACCGGCTGGTGTTTGGTATCACCGGCGGTGTGCAGGTGCTGATAATCGAAGTCGAACGGCTCGTAGTAGTCGTCGATTTCCGGCAGGTCCGGGTTGGCGAAAATGTTCGCCAGCACCCGGAATTTACCGCCAATACGGGGGCGGATCTTGCCGGAGCTGTCACGCATCCAGCCGCCCTTCCACTTGTCCTGGTTCTCCCACTCTTTCGGGTAGCCAATACCAGGCTTGGTTTCAACGTTGTTGAACCAGGCGTATTCCATGCCTTCACGGCTTGTCCATACGTTTTTGCAGGTGACGGAACAGGTGTGGCAACCAATGCACTTGTCCAGGTTCAGTACCATGCCGACTTGGGAACGGATTTTCATTTTACAGCCTCCTGAGCATAGTCATTGCCTTCACCGTCGAGCCAGTCCACGTTCTTCATCTTGCGGACCACCACGAACTCGTCCCGATTGGAACCTACGGTGCCGTAGTAGTTGAAGCCGTAGGAGTACTGGGCGTAGCCACCAATCATGTGGGTCGGCTTCGGACACACCCGGGTAACCGAGTTGTGGATACCGCCACGGGTACCGGTGATCTCGGAGCCGGGTATGTTCACAATCCGCTCCTGGGCGTGGTACATCATCACCATGCCGGGCATCACTCGCTGACTCACCACCGCACGGGCGGCAATGGCACCGTTGGCGTTAAACAGTTCGATCCAGTCGTTGTCTTCCACGCCGATCTCTTTGGCGTCGTCCTCACTCAACCAGACAATCGGGCCGCCACGGGACAGGGTCAGCATCAACAGGTTGTCGCTGTAGGTGCTGTGGATGCCCCACTTCTGGTGCGGGGTGATCCAGTTCAGCGCTTTTTCGGGGTTACCGTTGCTGCGCTGGTTGATCATGCTGCCTACGGCTTTGGTGTTGATGGGCGGACGGTACACCAGCAGGCTCTCGCCGAAGGCGCGCATCCACTCATGGTCCTGGTAGAACTGCTGACGACCGGTCAGGGTGCGCCAGGGGATCAGTTCGTGGACGTTGGTGTAACCAGCGTTGTAGGACACGTGCTCGTCTTCCAGGCCAGACCAGGTCGGGCTGGAGATGATCTTGCGCGGTTGCGCCACAATGTCCCGGAAGCGGATTTTTTCCTCTTCCTTGTTGGTGGCCAGATGGGTGTGATCCAGGCCGGTGAACTCGGACAGCGCCGCCCAGGCTTTTACCGCCACCTGGCCGTTGGTTTCCGGCGCCAGGGTCAGGATGACCTCGGCGGCATCAATGGCACTCTCAATCTTCGGGCGTCCTGCGTTGGCACCCTCAAGGTGGGTGTAGTTCAGGTCCTTCAGGAAGTTCACTTCCTTCTCGGTGTTCCAGTTGATGCCCTTACCACCGTTACCCAGCTTGTCCATCAGCGGACCAAGGGAAGTAAAGCGGGCGTAGGTGTTCGGGTAATCCCGCTCCACCGTAATGAAGTTGGGCGCGGTCTTGCCCGGAATCAGGTCGCACTCGCCTTTTTTCCAGTCTTTCACATCGAACGGCTGGCCCAGCTCCGCCGGCGCGTCGTGCAGCAGCGGCAGGGTAACCACGTCTTTCTCGACACCCAGATGCCCCTCGGCAGCCTTGGAGAAGGACTTGGCAATGCCCTTGTAGATTTCCCAGTCACTGCGCGCTTCCCAGGCCGGATCGGTGGCAGCGGTCAGCGGGTGGATGAACGGGTGCATGTCGGAGGTGTTCAGGTCGTTCTTTTCATACCAGGTTGCGGTCGGCAGAACGATGTCGGAATACAGACAGGTGGTGGACATACGGAAGTCCAGGGTCACCAGCAGGTCGAGCTTGCCTTCCGGCGCCTGGTCGCGCCATTTCACTTCTTCCGGTTTGGCGCCACCCTCGACACCCAGATCCTTGCCCTGCAATCCGTTCTTGGTACCCAGCAGGTACTTGAGCATGTACTCGTGACCTTTACCTGAGGAGCCCAGCAGGTTGGAGCGCCAGATGAACAGGTTACGCGGGCAGTTTTCCGGCGCTTCCGGATCTTCACTGGCGAAGGCCAGAGATCCGTCCTTCATGGACTTGGCCACGTAGTCCGCCACCTCCATACCGGCCTTCTCGGCTTCCGCGGCAATGGTCAGCGGGTTTCGGTTCAGCTGCGGCGCAGACGGCAGCCAGCCCATGCGCTCGGCGCGTACGTTGTAGTCGATCAGACTGCCCCCGAATTTGGACTTGTCTGCCAGCGGCGACAGGATTTCATCCACGCCCAGTTTCTCGTAGCGCCACTGACCGGAGTGAGCATAGAAGAAGGAGGTGGAGTTCATGTGGCGTGGCGGGCGCTGCCAGTCGAGACCAAAGGCCAGCGGCTGCCAGCCGGTCTGCGGGCGCAACTTCTCCTGACCCACATAGTGGGCCCAGCCACCGCCGCTCTGGCCGATACAGCCACACATGATCAGCATGTTGATCAGGCCGCGGTAGTTCATGTCCATGTGGTACCAGTGGTTCATACCTGCACCGACGATGACCATGGAGCGGCCCTTGGTCTTGTCAGCGTTGTCCGCGAACTCACGGGCGATGCGGATCACTTTCTCGGCCGGTACGCCGGTGATCTGCTCCTGCCAGGCAGGCGTGTACGGCTTCACTTCGTCATAGGAAGTGGCGCCATCGTCGTCACCCAGGCCGCGGCTGATGCCGTAGTTGGCAACCATCAGATCGTACACAGTCACCACGCGACCTTCGGAGCCATCGGCCAGTTGAACCTTGCGGGTACCCAGCTTGTGCTTGAGGATGTCCTTGAATTCCACGTGGTTGTAATGGTCGTGTTCGATACCACCGAAATACGGGAAGGCGACATCGACGACTTCGTCGTGCTTTTCAACCATCGACAGCTGAAGGTTTACATCGGCGCCTTTGGCGGTCTGCTTCAGGTTCCACTTGCCTTTCTCGCCCCAGCGGTAGCCGATGGAGCCGTTCGGCGCAGTCAGTTCGCCAGTGCTTTCGTCAATGGCGATGGTTTTCCATTCCGGGTTGTTCTCTTCACCGAGGCCATCCACCAGGTCACTGGCACGCAGGAAGCGGCCCGGTACGTAGCTGCCGTCGTCTTTCTGTTCCAGCATGACCAGGTAGGGCATGTCGGTGTAGCGACGAACGTAGTCAGTGAAGTACTCGCTGGGCTTGTCAACATGGAACTCTTTGAGGATCACATGGCCCATGGCCATGCCCAGAGCGGCGTCTGTACCCTGCTTCGGGTTCAGCCACTCGTCAGACAGCTTGGAAACTTCCGCATAGTCCGGGGTAATGGCAACGGTCTTGGTGCCCTTGTAGCGTACTTCGGTGAAGAAGTGGGCATCCGGGGTACGGGTCTGGGGTACGTTGGAGCCCCAGGCGATGATGTAGCCGGAGTTGTACCAGTCGGCGGATTCCGGCACGTCGGTCTGCTCACCCCAGGTTTGCGGAGAGGCGGGCGGCAGGTCGCAATACCAGTCGTAGAAGCTCATGCAGACGCCACCGATCATGGACAGGTAACGGCTGCCCGCGGCGTAGGAGACCATGGACATTGCAGGAATCGGAGAGAAACCGATGATACGGTCCGGGCCGAACTTCTTGGCAGTGTAGACGTTAGAGGCGGCAATCATCTCGTTGACTTCGTCCCAGCTGGAACGGACAAAACCGCCCATACCACGGCGAGGCTTGTACTCGGCGGTCTTGGCGGGATCTTCAACAATAGAGGCCCAGGCTTCCACCGGGTCATTGAACTGGATACGGGCAGCACGCCAGAGCTTCATCAGGCTCTTGCGCATCAGCGGGTATTTCAGGCGATTGGCACTGTACATGTACCAGGAGTAGCTGGCGCCACGAGGGCAACCACGGGGCTCGTGGTTGGGCAGATCCGGGCGGGTGCGGGGATAATCGGTTTGCTGGGTTTCCCAGGTAACCAGCCCGTTCTTCACGTAGATTTTCCAGCTGCAGGAGCCGGTGCAGTTCACGCCATGGGTGGAGCGCACGATCTTGTCATGCTGCCAGCGCTGGCGGTAGCTGTTCTCCCAGTCGCGGTTCACTTCGTGGGTTTCACCGTGACCGTTGGAGAACGATTCGCGGTTCTTCCTGAAGTAATTCAACTTGTCGATCAAATGACTCATGGTCTCTCTCTCCATCAACCCGTTTGCCGGATCGTTGTTCCGAATGGAGACCATTGTGTGGCATCAAAACCCTGAAATCTGCGTGGTTACTACCACATAACCCGGGTGTACCACCCTGTGGGTAGGTGATCTATATCCCGGGGTGGAGAAGCATCTTTCGCTCCTCTCTGCGGGCGTGCCGGGAGAAAAGCAGCAAGCTGCCACTCAGTAACAGGAAGAGGATCATGAATACTGCGGTGCGCACCCCCAGCCACTGATTCAAGCCGCCAAACGCAACCGGCAACACAAATGCAATGGCACAGGCACTGACCAGCAGAACCCCGGCAAACAGAGACGCTTCCTGTCGATTGGCCAGTATCACCATGCGCTGAAGCGACCCCATGGCGGTGCCCATGGCAACTCCCAGAACCACCACCAGGCCGCTCTCAAGAGAGACTGGCAGTGCAAACTCCACGATCAGTTCCTCCTCCACCCCGGTAATGAACAAAGTCATTGGTGGATAGGACAACACCACGAGTGCAACCAGACAGCCCGCCAGTGCGCGCGTCGCAACCCGGGCCGAACCGAAATGATCAGACAGGCCACCGCCCGCCACCTGAGCCACTGCTCCGGGAATCACAAACCATTGCGCCAGGCGCGCCCCGGAATCCAGCGTGAGCCCAAACTGGCCTGAAAGGAAATCCGGAAGCCACAACGCCAGTGCAAAAAAACTGCCGGCGACCACACCAAAATACAGACATAAAGGGAGGTTCCGACCCTGCCGGATCACCCCGAGAATTTCTCTGACCGATCGTTCACGACTTTCGTCCTCCTCACCCGTCGCATCAGTCAGCATGATCAATAGCGCGATCACCAGAAGCAGAGTAATAAGATACGCCAGGGGCACGCCTTGCCAGGAGAATGCCTCATGAAACAGCGGTACCAGATAATAATTGAAACCCGCTCCGGTTACCCCGGAGCCAAATACTCCAAGTACCAGGCCCAGCCGCCGGGTCTGGCAATGGCTGATCACAAACTGCAGGCCGGCGCCGTAGAAACCGCCTGCCAGCCCCAGTCCGGCAGCGGCAATAAGGTAGCCAGCGTAGGTGTTTGTCAGCAGCAGTATCCCCATGCACACTGCAAGACCGCACAGACACAACAGCATGACTTCACGGGCACCATATCGCTGCGCCGCAAGCCCGGCAGGAATGGCAAGTATGGCGCTGACCGCCATGGGCATGGCCAGCAAAACTCCAAACTGTAAACTGCTCAGGCCCAGGTCGGCTCGGAGATGAACCCCAGCGACCGCGAACAGCGTCCAGCAACCGGCCGCCACGACAAAACCAGTCAGCGCCAGTGGTAACACCACTGCCAGAGACGCCAGCCTGTCTTCATCCCGTTCCGATTGCATTCCACGCCCCCTCAATCCCATTCTTTAGTCTCGACTTTTGCCTGAACACGGGTCAAAGGCTATGATGGGTTATAAACCATTGGGGTAATTGACTATCCTCAAGGAGGTATCACGGCGGCGCGTTTTCCACGATAATTTTGCTGCCTGTCACTATCCACATTCCTTGAGCCTTGAAGCTATCCATGACCTCCAGAAGCCCGCTAGTAAATCGACTGGCTGTTGTTATCGGCGCCATCGTGCTGACTGCCATTGTCAGCATGGCCACTACTCTGGCTGTGTCCAACAGCATTGAGGGCAATGCTACTGCTATCAACCTTGCCGGTTCTCTGCGAATGGGAGCCTTTCAACTGGCGGCAAGATCGGCCACGGACGATCCCCGGGACAGCACTGGCGCCCTTGATCAACGCATCGAAGAATATGAGGACAGGCTCAGGGATCCCGCCATCATCCGCTCCATCCCCCGAACAGATGACCACCCACTTGTGGAGCAATACAAAACCGTGGAATACGGCTGGGCCAATCAGCTCAGACCGTCACTGGAAAGCCACCAAACCGGCTCACCCCTATCCGCCGAGATGATCGCGGCAGTGGAGGAATACACCGGAGAAGTAGATCGACTGGTCTCCATGTTGGAGCAACGCACTGAAGCCCGCATCGATCTGCTGCACCTTATCCAGATCATCAGTATGGTGTTCTCGGTGTTGATTGTTCTCGCCCTGTTTCTGGACCTCAAAAACCGGATTCTCCGGCCGCTGCGGAAACTGGTGGGCATCGCTACTGCCGTGGGCGAGCAGGATTTCACCCACAAAGCCAACCTCAAAGGTTCCGATGAACTGGCACAACTGGGCCAGGCCTTCGACCAGATGACCAGTGAACTGGCGCTGACCTACTACGAGCTTGAAAGCCGGGCCCGGCAGAAAACCGAAGAACTTGAAATCAGCCACGCGGCTCTGCAAGTAATGCACTCCGCCAGCCGAGGGCTGTTCGCCAATCATGATCTTTGCAGTGGCGCCATCCCGATGCTGCAGGATCTGGAGCAACTGCTGGGCATCGGCCCCATCCGCCTGTTCCTGCATGACAAGGAATCGGCAGAACCGGTGGAGGCCATTACCACCGCCACACCCAAACGCCCCTTCTATTGCCGGGATCACCATTGCAATGCCTGCCTGGTAACCCCCGAGGTCTACGATGAGATGCCGCTGGAAAATAATGACGGCCGGCGGCTGTTGCTGCCCATCCGCACTCCCGGGCAGTTGCTGGGCACACTGGAGGTCTGGTATCCGGCTGAGAAAGGATTACCGGAGACCTCTCGCCGCCTGCTGGAAACCCTGACCGACCAGCTGGCAACTGCCATTTTCCTGGAAAAACAGATCACCGAAGAACAACAGCTGACGCTGGCAGAAGAACGCACGGTGATTGCCCGGGAGCTGCACGATTCCCTGGCACAATCGCTCTCGTACCTGAAAATGCAGGTGACCCGTTTGCGCCGGCTGAACATCGATGGCGAGCAGAAGCCCATCCACGACGACATCCTGGATGAACTGAGTACCGGCCTGAACAGCGCCTACCGCCAGTTGCGGGAACTGCTGGCCACCTTCCGGCTGAAACTGGATACGCCGGATCTGGCGACTGCCCTGCGCAAAACCATCGACGAATTCTCGGAGCGACTCGGGAAACCTGTAGAGTTCGAATACAACCTGCCGCCGCAGACGCTGTCGCCAAATGAAGAAATCCACACCCTGCAAATCATTCGTGAAGGGCTGGCCAATGCCGTCAAACACGCCGATGCCACCGACATCGTCGTGAAAGTTCTGTTCGATTCACCACAGGTGCGGGCCAGCATACAGGACAATGGTAAAGGCCTGCCCGGTGGCGACCAGCCCGTGAACCACTATGGCCTGATTATTATGCAGGACCGTGCCCGCACACTCGGCGGCAAGGTTAATGTGAGAAACAGGGATGAAGGCGGCGTGGAAGTCGCGCTAACATTCGTACCCAAGAGCCGCAATCTGATTCCAACGGAAACTTCGCCGGCCTGAGCCGAGCGCAGGACAAAAGAGAGAAACAATGTCTGAGACACCCGCAAGCATTCTGTTGATCGACGACCACCCGCTGCTGCGCCAGGGCATCAAACAGCTGATCGGCATGGAAGACGACATGGAAGTGATTGGCGAAGCCAGCAATGCCGCCGATGGCATCCGTCTGGCCACCGAGCTGGAGCCGGACCTGATCCTGATGGACCTGAACATGCCGGAAATGGATGGTATCGAAGCCCTGAGAAAGCTCAGGGAACAGAATGTCAGTTCCCGCATTGTGATGTTCACCGTCTCCGACCAGGAAGACGATGTGGTTGCGGCACTGCGTGCGGGCGCCGACGGTTACCTGCTCAAGGACATGGAGCCGGAAGACATGATCGCCCAGTTGCATCAGGCTGCCGTAGGCAAGATGGTAATCAGCGACCGCCTCACCACCCTGCTGGCCGAAGCCCTGCGTTCCAACAAACCGCAGCAGACCAGCCGTCCCGACTTCGACAGCTTGACGCCGCGGGAGAAAGACATCCTCCGGCTGATTGCCGAAGGCCTGTCCAACAAGATGATCGGGCGAAAACTCGACATCAGTGACGGCACTGTCAAAGTTCACGTCAAACATCTGCTGAAAAAACTGAACCTGCGCTCGCGGGTGGAAGTGGCCGTCTGGGCGGTCGAGGAAGGCCTGCACAAGGGCTGACTGGCATTCGCCTGAGTTATATCAACTCCGTTTTGTACGGTTTGAGGTAGGCTCTCCCGATCTGTTCAATGATTCCAGGAGAGCCTGCCATGCTGCCCACCATGCCCAGTTTCGGCAAATTGCCCACACCACCCGGGTTCGCGCAGCTGCAACGCCTGAGCAGTCAACTCCAGCACAATCCGCTTGCGGACCAGACCCTAGCCGTCATCCGGGAGTATGCCCCGTCACCGGTGCCGCTCCTGAACGGCATTGATCAGCGAATCCCCCTCCCCCTGAAACAACTGGCAGCCGAAGCGCCCCTCAACCGGCTATTCTCGGATGCCATTGCAGAAGGTGAGTTCGACGATTTCGAAGGCCGCCGTATCCGCCTCGAAATCAACGGCGGCCAACCAGGCATCACCCTCGGTTACTGGGCCGGGCGCCTGCGGGTGCTGAACGGACCCGGTGAAGCCACCATCCGGGGGTCCGTTGGTGCATTCCGTACATTGGCGGAGCGAAAGCAAGACCCCGATCAGTTGTTCTTCCAGCGCCGGCTGGTTATCGAGGGGGATACTGAACTGGGGCTGGCCCTGAAAAACCTGCTCGACAGCCTGGACTGGCACCTGCGACTCAGGGATTTTCTGAAGCCCTGGTAAGCGCCCACTCCGGGAAGGTTTGCCAGTTGGTAACCCAGGCAGGAATCCGGGTGGCTTCAATGGGCGGAGACATGGCAAACCCCTGGGCGCACTCGCACCCGAGGCTCAGCAGAATCTCACCTTGCCTGACACTTTCCACGCCCTCCGCAACCACCTGCTTCCCGAAAACCCGCGATAGACCGATCACCCCCTGAAGAATCGACAGGTTTTCACTGTTATCTTCAATGCCGGATACAAACTCCCGGTCAACCTTCAGGGTATTAACCGGGAGGCGCTTGAGATAGGACAACGATGAATAGCCGGTACCGAAGTCGTCCAGGGAGAAGGTCACGCCAAGCTGTCGACAATCGTTGATCATCTTGACCGCTTTATCCAATTCCCCGAGCGCTGCCGTCTCCAGTATTTCCAGATCAAGCCGAGCGGGATCAACATCGGGAAATCCAGCAAGAATCTGACTCAGGCTCCCCGTAAAGTTATCAGACTGAAGATGGTTGGCCGCAATATTTACGCTGACATTCAGGTTGGCTCCCTGTTCATCCCAACACTGTAACTGCCGAAGCGATTCTCTCAGAACCCATTCACCCACCTGAATATTGAGCGTGTGGTGCTCAATGGCGGGCAGAAAGTGGATCGGAGAAAGTAGTCCTTTCCGGGGGTGTTGCCACCGGATCAAGGCTTCCAAACCAAGAACCTCACCAGTTCGAAGGTTAACCTTGGGCTGATAATAAAGCCGGAACTCATCCTGGTTGAGCCCCCTGCGGATATCCTCCAGTAACAACTGACGGGCTCGATACTGACTCCGCTCACCGGCATCAAGATAAAGCCAGCCACTGCGCATCTCATGTTTCGCCCGATACAGGGTGTTATCTGCCTGCCGCAACAATATGTCCGCGTCCTCAACGGCGCCATCTGGAAACAGAACGACACCAGCGGTAAATCCTGCAGAAACTTCAACTCCGTCCAGTTCAAAGGGCTGCCTGGCTGTCAAACGCAGAGCTTCCAGCCGCGACTCGGCGTGGTTTGCATCCGGCAGCAACAACGCAAACTCATCCCCGCCCGTTCGCGCCAGACAAGCATCCGCAGGGATCGCATCCAGCCACCGTCGAGACAACAGGCCAAGCAGTCGATCCGCGGCATCTTCACCGAGACAGTCGTTGAGATCCTTGAAGTTATCAAGATCAATAGACACCAGGGCTGCCGAGTTCTCAGGTCTTACTTCTTCGCCCAGATATTCCCGGACTCGGCGAACGATGCCATTGCGGTTCCAGAGGCCGGTCAAGGCATCGGTATAAGCGAGGGTCTCCAGATGTTGCTGATACTCAAGGGCCTGTTCTTCCAATGCCTGATGAAGCCTTTCATGCTGGATTCGGGAAAGCTCATCCTCTGCCCTCAAGCGAGCCATTTTCTCC
This sequence comes from Marinobacter sp. MBR-105, assembly GCF_053628895.1. Taxonomy (NCBI): domain Bacteria; kingdom Pseudomonadati; phylum Pseudomonadota; class Gammaproteobacteria; order Pseudomonadales; family Marinobacteraceae; genus Marinobacter; species Marinobacter sp. MBR-105. The sequence continues at coordinate 154,637 of NZ_JBRJHG010000002.1, forward strand.
CGCATCAACTGAATCGTGCTTGATGACAGTTTTCCGTAGATCTCCAACAGCGCATTGACCAGCACCGAGGCGGAACCGCTCAGTTCTGAATCGACTCGGTTCCTGGCCTCACTCAGCCCCAGACCTTGCTGAACCAGTTCAACCGTTAGCGCCATTCGGCGATCAGACTCGAGAATATGGAAGGCTAACCAGCGTGTGAGAAAGTCAAACAGCCGGGTCAACACCTCTTCCTGAGGTTCGCGACTGTTGCGCAGCTCCTCAACCTGCACAAAGAACATCTGGTGTGCATCATGGTGATTTCTCGCCATCTCATCTTCGCTGAGAGCCTTGTTCCAGATGGCTTCCTCAAATTTAAAGTGAAACGCCGCATAGGAAAGCAGCTCGTCCAGTATCTGATCGGATGTTAACTCCGAGGTGTCCGATGCAAAGTGCCAAGCCAGCCGATTAAGGATGTTAACCAGCACCTTATGCTGTTGATCAATATCATCAATGCCGGTTTCGAAATTCCGGTTCCAGGGAAAGATTTCGAACTCACTCGGCACATTATTGGTCACAGAAGGACTCCCAAAACGGCAACCACCGTCTTGAGCATAGTTCAACTGCCAATAAATGTAGTTGTTTTAAATCAGAGAGCGGAGCTGTCTCAGAGCTGGTCGCTCAACGCAAAATCCCGCAACGCCACCGCATTATTATGGTCGGTATCTTTGGCGGCAAATACCAGCGTGACGCGTTTGTGCTCCTTGAGGATCTGCCGGAACAAATCCAGGTCCTCTGCGGCCCCATCAGACTTGAGCTCTTTGAAGTAGCGGTCTCGAAACCCGGGCCATCTGTCCGGGTCATGGCCGAACCACTTCCGCAATTCTGAAGATGGCGCAAGCCCTTTCAGCCAATGGGCAATGTCTGCGTCTTCTTTGGCAACGCCCCTGGGCCAGATGCGATCCACCAGAATACGCGGGCCATCTGAGCGGGCAGCGTGGTCGTAGGCTCGTTTCAGGCGGATATCCATAGAAACCTCCCAACCGGCTAATGGTGTCCTTGAGCCTAGCCTTCACCCCTTATGAATTCAAAACCCGCCATGACATAACGCATTTACCGCATCTCAAAAAACTCCCGATGCATCCGCCGGGCAGGCAGGCCCCATCTGCGGAATTCGTTGAACAGGGTCCGGGCCATGCCCACCGGGCCGCAGAACCACAGGCTGGCGCCTTGCCAATCCGGCACCGCATCGCGAATTTCCTCCGGTGTCAGTCGGCCTTCGGTACGACTGCATCGAATAACCAGGTTAACGCCCGCGGCTTCGGCATCCGCCCGCAGCTTTGTCAGAGCCTCCTCGCTGACATCGGCAGTGGGGTGGAACAGGTAGATAGTACGATTATCCGGTTTGCTGGCCAGGCGCCCCATCCGGGCAATAAACGGAGTAATGCCGATGCCCGCGCCTACCCAGATCTGAGTGCGGCAATCATCTTCAAAATCAAAACCGCCATAGGGCCCCTCCAGTGTAACCGGCATGCCCTCGCAGATCCGGTGGCTGGCCCGGCGGGTATGGTCCCCCAGTTCCTTGACCACGAATTTCAGACATCGGGTTTCCGGGTTCCAGTCTGAAGCAATGGTATAAGGGTGAGGGCCCTCCGCAGCATCCGACGTAATAAAGGCGAACTGCCCGGGGTTATGGACGGACCAGCCCTGGTCGACCCTCACCAGAAACTCGAAAACTCTCAGCTCCGGATATCGGGTTACCGAAACCACCTCCCCCGGCACCTTCCGGACCTTACCCGGCCAGCCAAGCAGCAGTAAAACCGCTGCGATACTGCCGGCGACAACAGCGAACTGGGTCAGCCAGCCAATCGGCGCCGCCCAATAATCAAACTTCATCAGGATAAAGCTGTGCCAGGCCAGAGGCAGAAAAGCCACCGCCAGCAGTTTGTGTGTTTTACGAAACAGGTGGTAAGGAAAGGCTTTTACCAATGCCAGCACAATCAATACGGCCGCGGCGTAGAAAGCCCATTCTCCCAGGGTTTCTGCCAGCCCCCGCTGCCCCCTGAACCAGGCTTCCAGGCCGGTAAGTTGCTGTCCGGCCGCTTTGCCGGCCGGCTTCTCCAACCAGCCCCAGCCCACCATCCACTTGGTGCCCTTGGCCCACCACCAATGCAACGTAGCCAGCACCAGTGAACCAATGCCCAGCCATTTGTGCAGCCGGTACACCTTGTCGAGACCACCAACCCAACGCTCCAGAACCCGGAGACGCAGTGCCAATACCAGGGCCACCGCCATCATGACCACCGCCAGGATGCCGGAATACTGCACAAACACCGACCGGAAAGGGAAGTAAGCAAACGGACTCACCCAAAGGCTATCGGCTGCGAACCAGACACCACTGACGACTGCAACCAGCCCCCAGAAAAACAACGGAATACGCGACATGACAATTTCCTCTGCGTCGCCATCAACAAATAGCAAACTACGCTTACCACCGATCGTAACGCTTGAGGTAAATCAAACCCCGGGACCTTTACACGGCTTTTACCTACTCCTCGAGGCACGGCTCGTTCACCGTGCTTCTTGCGTAATTGGCATTCAGCTACCAGAATAAAGCAATTGATTACTTTCCTTCAGGTAAACTCCAATGGCAACCACAAAAGCGCCCGATAAACGCACCTACCAAAGCACCGAACTGCGCCAGTCCGCCACCATCGAGGCGGTTGTTCAGCTCTGTGCCGAGCAGGACCCGGCCACCCTGACCACCGCCCGGATTGCCGATGAAGTGGGGCTTTCGCAGGGGGCGCTGTTCAAGCATTTTCCGAACAAGAACCGGTTGTGGGAATCCGTGGCAGGCTGGGTCTCGGAGCAACTGACCAGCCAGGTGTTCCGGGAGGCGGACCGGCACGAGCACGCCGACCAGGCCCTGGAAGCCATGTTCCTTGCCCATGTGGGGTTTATCGCCCGGCACCCGGGCATTCCCCGCCTGATGCTGGGTGAGCTGCAAAAACCCGGCAACGGCCCGGCCAAAACCATCGTCCGTCAGACCCTTGCCCGCTACCGCAAAAAGGTGGTCGGTTTACTGAAGCTAGGCATCGAACAGGGGCGCATAGCCGCCGGTATCGATACCGACGCGGCGGCGGTGTTGTACCTCGGCGCCATTCAGGGGCTGGTGGTTCAGGCAATGGTCAGCGGAGAGATTGCGACGCTTGAGCAGACTGCCCCACGAATTTTCAAACTTTACAGCGCCAGTTTTCAGGAGATGAGCAATGACCCGGAATAATAAACTGACGCTGGCGCTGGCCCTGATTGCCGGCATTGCCTTTGTGGTCATCATGGTAAAGCTGAAACAACCCCCGGAAAGGGTCGAGGCTCAAGCAACTGCGACGCCGGTGCGGATTATGGAAATCACTCCCCGTAAGTTCCGTACCGAAGCCCGCGGCTATGGTCAGGTGCTGCCGGCCCGAAGCTGGAATGCGGTGGCCAACGTGGGTGGCCGGGTTATCTGGAAACACCCGGATCTGGAGAGCGGCAATATGATCCCAGAGGGCACGCGGCTGCTTGAAATCGACCCTACCCGTTACGAGCTGGCCGAAGCTTCCGCCAGGGCGGACCTGACAGGCATTGAAGCGGAACTGCGACAGCTTGAGCAGGAAGAACTCAATACCGGCGAGTTACTGAAGCTGGAAGAACGCCGGTTGACACTGGCCCGTCGGGAGCTGGACCGGGCAGAAACCCTGGTGGCGCGGGGCGCCCTGTCGCAAACCCGGTACGACGAGCAGCAACGGGCCACCTTGCAACAGGAGCAGGCGGTCCAGTCCCTGCGCAACCAGCTGAACCTGGTTCCGGTCCGACGTGACACCCTGCAGGCCCGCAAGGCCCGAGCGGAATCTTCCCTGGCCAGTGCCCGGGAAGACCTGGAAGACACCCGCTTTGAAGCGCCCTGGGATCTGCGGGTACACCAGGCCAACGTCGACACCGGCCAGCATGTCAGCCCCGGGCAGACACTGTTTATTGCCGACGATATCACCCGCGCCGAAGCCACTGTGCAGCTGGAAGTGGCGGAACTGCGCCGGGTGCTGTCGCAGTTGTCCGGGGGCAGCCTGCCAGAAACGGGTTCCACCAACCACTTCACCGACTTTCATGATCAATTGCCCTTGGGCGAACTCGATATCCGGGTAACCCCCACCAACGTGCCGGATGCCAACTGGCCGGGCAAACTCACCCGGGTCACCAGCAGCCTGGACCCGGCCACTCGCACAGTCCAGGCTGTTATTTCTGTAGACGAACCCTACCGCAACGCCAACCCACCGGCGCGCCCGCCCCTGGTTCGCAACATGTTCGTGCAGGCCAGCATTACCGCGCAGACTCCCGAGCCCGTCATCGTCATCCCGGCCAGCGCGGTGCATCAGGGTGTGGTCTACCTTGCCGACGAGCACAACCGCCTGCAGCGTCGGCCCGTGTCTGTCGCCTGGCAACAAGGTGAAGATGCCATTATCGATGACGGACTGGCACCGGGAGACCGGCTGGTTCTGGATGACCTGGTTCCCGCCATCGCCGGCACCCTGCTGGCTCCGGGAGATCAGCCATGATCCGCTGGTTTGCTGGCCACCCTACGGCGGGCAACCTGTTGCTGATCCTGATCCTAGCCGTGGGCCTGTTCGCCGCCCCCAACCTGGCCCGGGAAACCTTTCCGGACTACCTGCCGCCGGAAGTCAGCATCACCATGGAATACCGGGGGGCCACCGCAGCGGATGTGGAAGAAGCCATCTGTCAGCGACTGGGTGAAGCGCTGCAACGGGTGGATTACATGAAGGAGATTTCCTGCACCGCCCGGGATAACCAGGCCCAGACCATCGCCAGCATGGCACCACAGGGTGATATGGGCCGGTTTCTGGATGATATCCGCACCGAAATCGAAGCCCTGACCGACCTGCCCGAAGAAGCAGAAAAACCCATAATCCGAGAGTTGTACCGCACCAGCCTTGTAGCCGCCATTGCCATATACGGGCCTATGAGCTTTTCCCACCTGGAGGCTTACACCAACCAGCTGGAAGACCGTTTGTTTGCCATGGACGGCGTGGCCGATGTGATTCCCGTGGGCCTGTCCCAGCGCCAGTGGCACATCGAAGTCGCCCGGGACTTACTGCGCCAGTACGGCCTGGGCGTGCGGGATATTGCCCGGGCCATCAACAGCCAGAACCTGGACATGCCCCTGGGCACCATCGAGACTGACAGCCAGGAGATTCAGCTGCGGTTTGTGGATGAACGCCGTTCATTACAGGCCCTGGCCGATCTGCCAGTGATCGGCGGAGCAGCCGGCGCTGTGCTGACACTGGGCGACATTGCCACCATCACCGAGGCCCACGAACGGGAAGAGGAGCGGGTGGATTTCAACGGCCAGCGCGCCATCGTTCTGGAGATCCACAAAAACCGCCATGATGATGCCCTGCGGGTGATGGATTCCCTTCAGGCTTTTGTCGACGAGGAAAAGGCCAGCCATGGCGGCGATGTTGAGCTGAAAATCACCCAGAACATGACCTCCATCGTCGAAGACCGCCTGCAAATGCTGGTGGGCAACGGCATCACCGGTTTGCTGCTGGTAGGCCTGGTGATGGCCCTGTTTTTCCGCCCCCGCCTTGCCTTCTGGTCGCTGTTCGGGCTGCCGGCTGCGTTTGCCGGTGCCTTTGTGGTGATGGTTCTCACCGGCCTGTCCCTGAACATGATCACCCTGGTGGCCCTGCTAATGGCCATCGGTATTGTGATGGACGATTCGGTGGTGATCACCGACAACATTGCCCAGTGGCACGCCGACGGCAACAGCCCGCTGGAGGCGGCCGCCAAAGGAACCCGGGAGATTCTGCCCGGGGTGCTGTCCTCCTTCCTGACCACGGTGTCCGTATTTATCCCCCTGGCCTTTCTGGCCGGGGAGTTGGGAGCTGTACTGGAGGTGCTGCCGGTGGTGCTGATTGCGGCACTGGCCGCCTCACTGATCGAAGCCTTCTGGATATTGCCTCACCACCTGAAAAGCGGCCTTGGCAAAAAGCGCAAGAAAGCGCCTTCCCGCTTTCGCTCCGCCTTCGACAACAGCTTTGAAAAAACCCGGGAGAAAGTGGGGCAACTGGCCGACGGGGCTATCCGTTTCCGCTACGGCGTGCTGGCAGGCATGCTGCTGATACTTCTTGGCTCCGTGGGGCTGATAGCCGGCGGTCATGTGCGCATGGAAGCCATGCCGGAAATCGACGGCGACGTGCTGGAAGCCCGGGTGCTGATGCCCCAGGGCACGCCCCTGCACCAGACTCAGGCCATTACCGAGCGCATCACCTCAGCTATGCTCCGGCTCAACGAGGAATACACGCCAGACCAGCCCGACCAGCAAGCGCTGGTGCAAAACATCCAGACCCGCTTCAACCAGCACGCCGGCGCCGGTGAGAAAGGTGCCCACGTGGCCACGGTGATGGCCGATTTGCTGACGGCGGAGCTGCGCACCGTGGATCTGGCTACCCTCACCGACCGCTGGTATGAAGAGATCGGAGATATCCCCGGCCTGATCGCCCTCAATATCCAGGAACCCGGTTTCGGCCCCGCGGGCATCCCCATTGAAGTGCGCCTGCAGGGTACTGACCTGAATGAGCTGAAGGCCGCGGCCCGGTATCTGAGCGACGAAGTTGCCCTTTATAACGGTACCTTCAACGTGCTGGATGATCTTCGCCCCGGCAAGCCCCAGCGCACACTGTCGCTGAACGACCGCGCCCTGTCGCTCGGATTGACGGCATCCGACGTGGCCAGCCAGATCCGAACCGGGCTGCTCGGGGATATTGTGGATACGGTGCAGATTGGTGATCAGCACATCGAAATCCTGGTGCGCCAGACCAGCGCCGAACGCAACACCCGCCAGTTCCTGGAAGACACCGTGATCACCACCGGCAAGGGCCAGATGGTGCCCCTGCGGGAGGTGGCCGATATAACCGAGGAACGCCAGTGGGCGCAGGTGACCCGGATTGACGGCCTGCGCACGGTCACCGTGTCTGCCGATGTGAACGGCCGGACGACCAACGCCGATGCCATCGTGGCGGATTTGCAGAGCCAGGTATTCCCGAAACTTCAGGAGCAATGGCCGGAAATCACCCTGCAGGTAGAAGGCCAGACCGCCCGCTCCCGGGAAACCGGCCAGTCCATCGCCCGGGGCTTGCTGATCGGCCTGCTGGGGATCTTCCTGATTCTGTCGTTCCAGTTCCGTAGTTACCTGGAGCCGGTCATCGTGATGCTGGCCATCCCGGTAGCCTTTATGGGTGCCGTCTGGGGCCACCTGCTGATGGGCTACAACCTGTCCATGCCGTCATTGATTGGTGCCGCGTCACTGGCCGGGATTGTGGTGAATAACGCCATCCTGCTGGTGCAGTTCATCAAGAGCTACCGGGAACAGGGCATGAGCGCACAGGAAGCTGCCGGTGCCGCGAGCCGGGCCCGCTTCAGGGCCATCCTGATTACCACCAGCACGACGGTGGCTGGCATGCTGCCGCTGCTGGCGGAAACCAGCACCCAGGCCATGGCGGTCATTCCGCTGGTGATCTCGGTGGTGTTCGGCCTGCTGGTGTCCACCGTGCTGATCCTGGTGGCCTTGCCAGCGCTCTATGCCATTCTTGAGGATCTGGGCTGGGCCCGGAATAACGGGTCCTGACGCAAAAGGCCGGGTTCAATGCCCCGGCCTTTTGCGATTGTTCATACACCCACCAGATCCATCCCCGGCTTGCCATACCAGTACCCGTTGCAGGGTGGCGCCTCTACCAGCTGCAGCGGGTCGGCGACCGGCACTTCCCCCCGGCGTACCTGATCAAAGCGTTTGACCACCTCATCCATACCTTGATGCTCCGGACTCAGTCGCACGGTACTCACGCCCATTCGCTCCATATCGGGCAGCTCCCGCATCAGGTCGTAGCGGGAGCCAGAGAGAGTGGATATACCGTTGATGCGGAACAGTTCCTGGCTTTCCCGGGAACGCAGTTCCATGCCATCTGGATGCTCCAGGCAACGGAATTCGCAGTTGTCTTTAGGCAGGTTGTAATGACGGGCAGTAAAACAGCGAGACGACCAGGCCAATGGCAGGAAGCCCCAGGAGAATACCTCGGCGGGCAGTTCCAGGCCTTCGTCCTTCAGTTCACGGATCAGCTGCTCCAGGGTCTCTTTGCCCAGTTCTACCGGCAGGTTCCAGCCCTGCAGCCCCTGTCTGGCGAGGATCTTCAGGGTAGCCGTGTTGTAGATGTTCATGGACGGGCCGGTGATAAACGGAATCTTGTTGCGGATCGCCACCTGCAGGGCGCTCTGGTCGTTCGCTTCCACCAGGAATTCATCCTGTTCACAGAACCGGCGCAGACGCCGCAGATCCGCTTCAGACTCGATCAGTGTGAGTGTGGAGAGCACCACGTTCTTGCCGCAGGCTTTGAGGTCCCGGGCCAGGTCCAGCCAGTCATCGGGCTTCAGTTCGCGTCGGCGGGAGCACACCACTTCGCCAAGATAGATGGTATCTACTGGCCACTCCGCAGCGTTAGCGTAGAAATCGAATACGGACTGCTTGGTCCAGAACCACAGAATCGGGCCAAGAGAGAGTTTCATCATAGCGGGCAAAACCTTATTTCCACTTGCGATGGTAGGCCCCGATGGTGGTCAGGCCACCCTCGGAAAGACCGGCGAGAGTGCTATTCCAGGCACTGTCTACAGCAAAGCTGTCAGGGGTGGTCTGAACCCGGTCCAGGGCCTGGCGCCAGGTTCGGGCAACATCTGCAATGTAGGCCGGGCTGCGCTGGCGGCCCTCGATTTTTACTGCGCTGATACCCAGCCCCTTCAATTCCGGCAGAAGATCCATGGTATTCAGGCTTACCGGCTCTTCGATGGCATGGTACACGCTGCCCTCCACTTCAAACCGGCCCTTGCACAGGGTCGGGTAACCGGCAGATTCACCGGGGCCATAGCGATCAATGAGCACTTCATTCAGGCGGGATTCCAGCCCCTGAGAGGTTTCCTGCCAACGCACCGCCTTGGCCGGTGAACAGGCACCCCGGGTGTTGGGGGATTCATCCGTGAGGTAAGAAGACAGGTAGCAGCGACCCTCCGCCATAATGCACAGGCTGCCGAAGGCAAAAACTTCCAGCTCCACTGGGCTATGCTTGGCCACACCCCGAACCTGATCCAGAGACAGCACACGCGGCAGCACTGCCCGGCGGATATCGAAGTTGTCCTTGTAGAACGACAGGGCCTCATGGCTGGTGGCAGAACCCTGAACCGACAAATGCCGGGGGATATCCGGGTGCCTGTTTGCAGCGTAATCCAGCAGTCCCATATCGGCCAGGATAATAGCATCCACTCCAAGGCCGGCGGCACGATCCACCGCGGCTTTCCAGTGTTCCCAGCCATCCGGTTGCGGATAGGTATTGATGGCACAGAACACACGACTGCCTTTTGAATGAGCGTACTCAATGCCCTCGGCTGCACGTTTGTCGTTAAAATTCAGGCCAGCAAACTGGCGGGCGTTGGTACTGTCCCGGAAGCCGAAATAGACCGCATCGGCTCCATTGTCCACGGCGGTTTTAAGGGCGGGAAGGCTACCAGCCGGGCATACAAGTTCCATGGTTTTCTCCGCTGAGCACGTTGCCGTGCACCTTACCGGTCAGCGACTTAGCCCACCTTGACCTTTGTCAGCGGATTGACCGAAACCGGTCAAATACCCCTTTGGCAGTACTCTACGTATTAACCCCTACCTGAACCAAAACTGCCTAAAACTCATTGCTTTAACTTTTTATTACAAGCACTTACATGTGGAAATCTACCCCCTCAGCTACCCCAAGGCGTCAATGGTCTGAACTGCTACACTTGCCCACAATGGACGCCATTCTCACTGACGAGGCCCTCCCATGACTTTTATCAATAATCTCTCCATGCGAGGCAAGCTGATTACTTTGGTGCTGCCTGCGCTGCTGGTCATTGTATTTTTCGCGGTCCAGAGCATCTCCCGTAATATGGATGACCTGGACAGCATGCAACAGCTCAATACCTTGGTTCGGCTGGCTGAGCTTGGGGATCCGCTGGTTGAGGAATTGCAGAAAGAACGGGGCCGTTCGGCCGTGTTTATTTCCAGCGCCCCGGATTCTGACGGCGAACGCGAGGCAGCCCGCAATCTTCAATCCCAGAGACAAAATACCGACAGGAACCTGAGCGCCTACCAGAACGGAATCAAGGCACTGACTGAAGAAGCCCGCTTTGACAGCAGCATTCAGGCAAGCGTCGACAAATTCCAGCGGGACATTGGCAATCTAATCAGCCTGCGCAGGGATATTGATAACCGGGTGTTGTCTGGTGCCGAATCCGGCGCCCGCTACACCAGCCTGATCATGGAAATCCTTAACCGTATTCCGTTGCTGGTGCGCCGGGCATCTGAGCCCGAGCTGGCCCGGCAGATCAATGCCTACCTTGCCCTTGCCGAAGCTGCCGAAATGGCAGGCCGTGAACGGGCTGCAGGGGCGTCACTGGTGCGCAGCGGCAACTTCGACGTGCCTGCAGTTGGACAAATAGCGGCACTGTCAGGGCGTCAGCAAGCGTATTTCCAGACCGCAATCACCATGCTGAGCGCCGATTCGGATATCCGTGGTCGGATTGAGTCATTTCCCGAAACCGCCGAGCACCGAAAAATGCTGGATCAGCGAGATATGCTTCTGAGCAGCCCTTCCGGTATGTACGGCCTGGAAGCCAGTGACTGGTTTTCAGCCTCTACCAACCGCATCCAGGCCATTAACGGCATCCGCACTGATATGCTCTCACAGGTTAAAGCACTGGGCACCGCTGGCGTGACTGCCGCCAGAAGCAATCTGATCTGGGCATCGGCCATTGCCGCGACGTCAATCGTTCTGGTGGTTCTGTTAATGACCGTGATTATTCGAGCCATTCATCAGCAGGTGAATCAGCTGCTGGAAGGTGTTCGAAACGCCATGGACAACAAGGACCTGTCGCAGGCGATTCCGGTCTCCAGCAAGGACGAGACTGGCACCATAGCCGAGGCAATCAATGAACTGTTTGGCCGTTTTAGCGAGGCCTTGCTGCAAATCGACAAGGCAAGCGTACAGCTGGCCACAGCCACCGAGGAAACCAGCTCAACCGCGGGCCAGAATTCCTCACAGATCAAGAACCAGCAACAACAGATTGAGCAAGTGGCCGCTGCCACCGAAGAAATGTCGGCAACCTCAGAGGAGATTTCTCACAACACCCAGCAGGTGGCGGACGCCTCCAGTCGGGCTATGGAGAAAAGCCAGACCGGCGAGAAGGTGCTGCACACCAGTGTCTCCCAGATCCGGGAACTGGCGAAGTCAGTACAGGACGTCAACCAGGTTATCGAAGAACTGGAACAACGCAGCACGACCATCAGCGATGTGGTTGATGTTATCCGGAAAGTTGCCGACCAGACCAATCTGCTGGCGTTGAATGCAGCGATCGAAGCCGCCCGGGCGGGCGAGCACGGACGAGGCTTTGCGGTAGTGGCGGATGAGGTTCGCACACTGGCGCAGCAAACCCATGAATCCACTACCCAGATCGAAGATATCATCAACGGCTTCAAGACCATCACCGACAACGCCAGCCGTTCAATTATCACCAGCCACAAACTGGCCGACCAGACCAGCGCGCAAGCCTCGGAGATGGAACAGACCTTTGCTGACATTCTGATGGACGTGAATAGCATTTCCGATATGGCGACCCAGATTGCCACTGCGTCGGAACAGCAGGTTGCGGTCACGCGCGAACTGGCGGGTAATATGGAATCTGTAAGCGAAGCTGCCCTCCTGACCCTGACCGGCTCCCAGGAAATCACCGAGGTCACCCAGGAACAGGCGCGGCTGGCCCGACAGCTACAGGATCTGGCCAATGAGTTCAAAGTGGCCTGATCAGAAAACCCTCCACGACAACGCAAGAGGGCTGCCATGTGGCAGCCCTCTTGCGTTTGTGCTCATTGTTCTCCAGTCAGATAATTCTGGAGAACCGCTGGCTCGCCCCTTCCTTGCGGTACAGATCGAAGATCTGGCAAATGGCCCGGATCAGTAGGCGACCGGCTGGCTGAACCTGCAGCAAAGAACCGCAATCCGCAATCAGCTCATCCTGGATCATCGGCTTCAGGCGGTTCATTTCATCCGCGAAATAGCGGTCAAAATCTTCATTCCACTGTTCGGCAAACTGCTTGCGGTCCAGTCGGAACTGGCAGATCAGCTGGCCGATCACCCAGCGTCGGATGCGGTCGTCGCGGGTCAGGCCCACGCCACGAATAATCGCCAGTTGGCCAGCATCGATGGACGCCTCCCAGGACGGCAGGTCGTGGTTGTTCTGGAAGTAGGCATCGTCGGTCTGGCCAATGGCTGATACACCCAGGGACACCAGGTCACAATCCGAGTGAGTGGTGTACCCCTGGAAGTTCCGATGCAGGCGGCCTTCGCGCTGGGCTACCGCCAGGCTGTCGTCCGGCTTGGCGAAGTGGTCCATGCCGATGTATTCGTAACCAGCTTCCAGCAAACGGTTGATGGTGTTGTGCAGAATCGTCAGTTTCTGCTGCGGACTGGGCAGTGTATCGGCCTGAATCCGTGTTTGCGGATAGAAACGGTCCGGCAGATGCGCGTAACTGAACACCGAAAGCCGGTCCGGCGACATCTCGATCACCGATTCCAGGGTTTCGGCAAAGCTTTCCGGAGTCTGGTACGGCAGGCCGTAGATCAGATCCAGGTTGATGGAGCGGAAGCCGATGCGGCGCGCTTCGTTCAATACCGACTCAGTCATGTCCCGGGGCTGGATACGGTTCACCGCCTTCTGCACTTCCGGATTCACATCCTGTACGCCCAGGCTGATACGGTTGAAACCCAGCTCCCAGAGGGTGGACAGAGTATCTTCGTCCACTTCCCGGGGATCGATTTCGACACTGTAGTCCCGATCGTCGCCGGACTGCAGGTTAAACAACTCACCGTAACCGGCCATCAGGTGTTGCATCACATCTCTGGGCAGGAAGGTAGGTGTACCACCACCCCAGTGCAGTTGCTTGACCGGGCGGTCGGCACCGAACAGTTTCGACTGGATGGCCGCTTCTTTCAGTACCCGCTCCACATAGGGCATGGCCTTGTCGCGCTTCTTGGTGATCACCTTGTTGCAGGCGCAGTAGTAGCAAAGGTGCGCACAGAACGGCAGGTGAGTATACAGCGAGATGGGCCCGCCAGCGGCCTTGCTGCGGCCAGCCGCCTTGACCATGTCTTCAATGGAATAGTTCGGGGTGAACTCCACCGCTGTTGGATAGGATGTGTAGCGAGGTCCGCTCAGATCATAACGGCGGATGAGCGCCTCATCCCAGATGAAAGCGGGCAGATTGTTTGCTGCAGCGGTATCAGAAGCCATAGTAAAACTCTAACGTCGAATAGGATCGGCATGCCGGAAAGCGGGCATTATGCCTGACCGGCGGCCGGCACGATTTGATGCGAATCAGCTGAGTGTACCAGCATACCCAATGAACCACCCTTGCGCCCATGGCGTATTCTGCCTACCTCTAAAGGATAAACTCAGCCGGAGCCCGTCATGGCCAATCTCATCCTGATCCTGGGTGATCAGCTCAGCCACCGTCTCTCTGCCCTTGAGGGCGCAGACAAGGACAACGACCTGGTCGTGATGGCCGAGGTCCACAGTGAAGCCAGCTACACCAACCATCACAAGAAGAAGCTGGTGTTCATTTTCAGTGCCATGCGGCACTTTGCCGATGCACTGGCGGAGGATGGCTGGCGGGTTCACTATCAGCGCTATCACCCGGACAATCCGGCACAGTCTATTGAACAGGTAATAGCGGAGCTGGTGCGGGAATGCCAACCGGAGCGAGTCATTACGACAGAATGTGGTGAGTGGCGTTTACACGAACAGATCAGCCGCTGGCACAAAACACTGAGCATCCCAGTGGAAATCCGGCCAGATACCCGCTTCGTCTGCAATATTGACGAGTTCGCCCGCTGGGCCGAAGGCCGAAAGCAGCTGCGCATGGAATTCTTCTATCGAGAGATGCGCAAGAAAACGGGTTTGCTGATGACCTCCGAAGGCCAGCCCGAAGGTGGCCAGTGGAACTTCGACACCGACAACCGAAAGAAATGGGCCGGCAAGCCTCCCGCCCCGGCCCCGTTCCGCGAGGAACCGGATGCCATCACCACCGAAGTGATCAAGCTGGTAAACGAATACTTTTCAGAGCATTTCGGCACCACGGAAAATTTCCACTACGCCGTTACCGCCGAACAGGCGCAGGGAGCGCTTGCTCACTTTATCGACTTCGCCCTGCCCTGCTTCGGCGACTACCAGGATGCCATGTCAGACAACGAAGACTGGCTATTCCATTCCATCCTGTCCCCCTATCTCAACACCGGCTTGCTGGATCCCATGGAGGTGTGTGAAGAAGCGGTACGGGCCTGGCACGCCGGCCGGGCGCCGCTGAATGCTGTGGAAGGCTTTGTCCGCCAGATCATCGGCTGGCGGGAATTCGTGCGCGGCATCTATTGGCTACTGATGCCCGGTTACGACCGGGAAAACCGTTTGGGCAACAGCCGTGAGCTGCCCTGGTTCTACTGGACCGGCGATACAAAGATGCGCTGCATGCACAAGGCCATCAACGCCACGGCCCGCAACGCCTATGCCCACCACATCCAGCGACTGATGATCACCGGTAACTTTGCCCTCCTGGCCGGGGTGAAACCGGAAGCCATCTGTGACTGGTACCTGGCGGTGTATATCGACGCCTTCGACTGGGTGGAGCTGCCCAACACCCTGGGCATGGTAATGCACGCCGATGGTGGCTACCTGGGCTCCAAGCCTTACGCCGCCAGCGGCAAATACATCCAGCGCATGTCTGACCACTGCCAGAACTGCCACTACCGGGTGCAGGACGCTACCGGAGACCGCGCCTGCCCGTTCAACAGCCTGTACTGGCACTTCATTGACCGGCACCGCGAGGATTTTGCCAACAATCCACGAATGACCATGATGTACCGGAACTGGGACAAGCAGAAGCCAGAGCGGCGGGAAGCCTTGCGGGCAAGGGCAGACTGGGTTCTGGCCAATATCGAAACACTGTGATCCGACTACGCCAAATGAGGTACGGAAAAGCGGGATTATGACTGCTATGCTCATACCATTGTCAGCAATCTGGACGCTTGAGTGCGCACATGGATGCCCGCAGCCTGATTATCGGATTGAGCCTTGTTATGGCCTCATTGAGCGTGAGGGCAGACCACCATGGCTTCAGCCTGTATACCTTTCTGGCACCGCCTTACCAGTATGCGGAACCCCAGATTCCGGTGGTTACCGGTGAAACCACGGAAACCATCCGCTGCGCCCTGAACAAGTCCGGATTTCAGGCCAGGATCAGTCTGATGCCGCAAAGCCGGGCCCGTTACTCGCTGGAACGCAACCTGGTGGACGGCTACTATGCCGTCGGGTCATCCGAGGAACTGGACCAATCCGCCGTTCGCTCGCACCCGGTCGCCCTGGAAAAATGGCACTGGTTCTTTACCGCCGAAGCCAAACCGGACCCCGGCACTGCAAGAATTGGCGTGGTCGGTGGCAGCAATGAAGCCATCTGGCTGGAAGACAATGATCTGAAACCGTTTATCACGGTTACAGGGGCTGAGCAGCTTCCAGCGCTTCTGGTACGAAAGCGGATTGATCTCGCTCTGATGGATCAGCGTGCCATGAACTACCTGCAAGACCAGAAATCCGGGGTAGATTGGTCACTGAATTCTGATTTTGTTCGGTATGCGCCTTTGCACCTGTATGTGAGCTCTCGCTTTTCTGCGAACCACCCTCGCTTCCTGTCCGGATTTAACGCACACCTTGCCGACTGTGCCATGCCCAGTATGCAATTGTCCGAACAGGAAGCGTCCGAGGTTCAGAGGCTGGCGCAAGCACTGATGGCTGATCTCTCTGGCAACATCAATCTGACCAATGCCATCTACCAGGGGCCGACCTATGACAACCTGACCGATATCCTGACCAAGGACACGCTCTGGCAAGCGCTGGCACCCCACCATCCGACACCGCTGGCTGGCGAAATACTTGAACTGCCGGCTTCCCGGGCAATGACAGCCTGGCAGGCCAGGCACACACCACTCGTTACCGAGGTCCTGCTGACCGACAAAACCGGGGCGCTGGTCGCCATGAGCCGCCTGTCCTCAGACTACTGGCAGGGCGACGAGCCCAAGGTTCAGGAAATCGCCCTTGAAACCGACCGAGGCGTTGAGAGAAAGCGCGACATGTGGATTTCGCCGATTCGCTACGATGCCTCCACCGCCCGTTTCCAGGTGATGGTCAGCTTTCCGGTGCCGCTGAATAAACCCAACAACGGACTCGAAGGCGTGCTCGTACTCGGGCTCGACATCGAACACGCTCTTCACAACCCCCCCGCCCCCGGCTCGGCAGAATAACCAACATCTTCCAGAGTCAGGGCGGCCCGACTTCGCAGGCCAGCACCAGGGCCCAGAACTCAGAGAAATCGTTAACCACTACATCCGGTTTGTCCGGGTGTTTGTGAGTACCGGGAAAAATCCGGTTCAGCCACGGCAAATCCCACTGGGCGCCGTTGAAGAACACCGCGGTCATACCGGCCCGTTTGGCCGCAATGATGTCAGTGGTAGAGTCGCCCACGTACCACACACTGGGGTCCGGTGGGTAATCCAGCTTCTGCACTGCCAGCAGCAATTGATCCGGGTGGGGTTTGCGCAGCGGGGTATCATCACCACACACGTTAACGTCAAACAGGTGTGTCCAGCCGGTATCTTCGACCGCCGCCAGTTCGTGCTCGAAAAACTCCCGGTCGCGGTTGGTGATCACGCCCACCAGGATACCCAGCTTGCGCAGCCCTTCCAGCATTTCCCGCACCCTGGGCTCGAAGGCTTTCACGGTGCCGTAGTGATTCCGGTAATGATGATTAAAGGCTTTGTGGGCAATCTGCTTGGCGTCCTGATCCTCACCGAACAGCACTTCAAAAATATCGGTGCGGGAGATTTTTCGATCAGCCTTTACCTTGGGATGCAGTTTGGCGAACTCTCGCACGTATGCCACCAGGCGGGCATCTTCCGGGGTTTTGCTGTCTTCCGGCGCCACCATCCGGTCCATCAACCCCAGCTTGTGGAAATCCGGCAGCATGTCATCCACCGCGTGGTACATGGCATCAAGGGTATCCACCAGAGTAGCGTGCCAGTCGAACAGGATCACCGCCGGACGAATCAGTTTCACCACCGCCGGGTGCCAGTCAGGCTCGATGCGGGGCTCCGGCCGCTCTGGCGCCGGGAAAGGTTTCGGGCGCACCTCTGCCGGGCTGGCGACAAACGCTTCGGAATGTTCACGTTCCAGCAGGGCGAGTAAATCCATCAGATCTTCAAAGCTGTCGAGAACAGCGGTCGGGGCGTCTCGCTTGGTGAACCAGCTGCTGATCCGGTCCTGCTCCCAGCAGGCACCGTTGTAGAACACTCCAGCCACACCGGCATGGTGGGCGGTAAGCATGTCCACATAACTGTCCCCGATGTACCAGGCGTGTTCATCCGTTTGGATCGACAGCTTTTCAAGCGCTTTGAGGATAACCTCCGGATCCGGCTTGTATTCAGTGACGTCATCAGCACACACGGTGGCATCGAACAAATGCAGCCAGCGGCCTTCGTCGACAATCTGCAACTCCCTGTCCAGGAACTCCCGGTTGCGGTTGGTGCACACCGCCAGCTTGATGCCCAGGGCTTTCAGGGCCGACAGATACTCATAAGCGCCCGGCTGAAACGGTTTCACCTGGCCGAAGTACTTCCGGTAGGCCTGGTTGTAGGCTTTATGGGCGACCAGCTTGGCAGCCTTGTTCTCACCAAAGATGGCGTTGAAAATATCCGTTCGGGAGACCCGGCGCTCAGCCAGAATCCGCGGGTGCAATCGGCGGTAGATGCGAATGTAACGCACCAGCCGGGCATCGTCTTCGGTGCGGCACTGGTCTTCAGGCAGCAACTGTTCCACGAGGCCCAGCTCTTCCAGTTGCGGTAACATCTCCTCCATGGCGCTGAACATGGCATCATGGGTATCCACCAAGGTACCGTGCCAGTCGAAGATCAGGACCGAGGGTGGCAGGATATTGTCGTCGAATCGGGACATGGCAAAACCTCTGGAAGCTCAGTCACGTATATCCACACACCTCTTTCAGTTAAACCCATAAACCGCCCATGCACAAAAAACCGCACTTACCTGAGAAAATCTGCCCGGCCTGCCACCGCCCTTTCACCTGGCGCAAGAAGTGGGCAAAGGACTGGGACCAGGTGAAATACTGCAGTGAGCGTTGCCGGCGCAACCGGGGGCCGCACTGATGGCAGTCGTGGTCTGGTTCAAACGGGATTTACGGGTGGAGGATCACGGCCCACTTTACGCCGCTGTGCAATCGGGGCAGCCGGTGGTGCCCTTGTACGTGGTGGAGCCGGAATACTGGCAGCAACCGGACACCTCCCGCCGGCAGTGGCAGTTCGTTGCGGAGTCTCTCGAATCCTTGCGCAAGCAGTTAAAACGCCTGGGCAGTGATCTGCTGATTGCTCACGGGGAGGTCATCAGAACCCTGGATGACCTGAAACAGCAGTACGGCATCACACAGGTGTTCTGCCATCAGGAAACCGGCGGGGACTGGACCTTTCAGCGGGATAAAGCGGTGATTGCCTGGTGCCAGAGCCAGCAGATTGAGTTCCGCGAATGGCAGGGCTTTGGTGTCGTTCGGCGACTGGTCAACCGGGACGACTGGGACCAGCACTGGAACCGGATCATCAAAAGCACACGCTTGCCTGCACCTGAGGCGATCCATTCACCGGACACCTCGGGCTGGCCACAGAGCTTACCCGTACCCACTAAGCTTAACGGGGGCCCGTGCCCGGATCGTCAGGCCGGCGGCAGCGAGCGGGCCATTGCCCTGCTGGATTCGTTTCTGGAACGGCGATGCGTGAGTTATCAATACAACATGTCGTCGCCGCTTACCGCACCTCGCGCCTGCTCACGGCTCAGCCCTCACCTGGCCTGGGGCACCATCAGCCTGCGGGATGTCTATCAGCAGTCAAAAGAGACCGGAGACCACCGCAACACTTTGCCCCGCAAGAAGAAAAGCCTCACCAGCTTTCGCTCAAGGCTGCACTGGCATTGCCACTTCATCCAGAAGCTGGAGGATGAACCGGAACTGGAATTCCGTGCCATGCATCGGGAACTGGAGCACCTGAAAACCGGACCAAACAACAGCGAGCGACTGCATCGCTGGCAGGAGGGCCAGACCGGCTGGCCGCTGGTGGATGCCTGCATGCGCAGCCTGGAGCACACCGGTTGGATCAACTTCCGCATGCGGGCCATGCTGATGGCGGTGGCCAGTTATCAGCTTTGGCTTCACTGGCGGGACCCGGCACTGCACCTGGCTCGACTGTTTACCGATTTCGAGCCCGGCATTCACTATCCCCAGGCCCAGATGCAATCGGGGCTCACCGGCATCAACGCCCTGCGCATATACAACCCGGTGTTGCAAAGCCAGAAACTGGATCCGGAAGGTGAGTTCATCCGTCGCTGGATACCGGAGCTGGCCGGCGTCCCGGCGGAAATGATCCACACTCCTTGGCTGATGACGCCGGCCCAGAAACAGCGCTTTGGTGGCAATACCTATATTTCACCGGTCTGTGATCATGAGCAGGCAGCACGGGTGGCTCGCAAGGCGGTCGGGGAGTTCAGGAAGCAGCAAGTGAGCCAGACAGAGACGGACCGGGTTCTCAACCGTCATGGCAGTCGAAAGGGGCCGACACAGAACCGGCCCAGGACTGGCAGCCAGGACTCTGAACCGGCATCACAGCTCCCTCTTTTCTGATCCCAATGGACAAGGGCCTTCCTCGCTCTCGACAGGTCCGTCGCTCTCGTTTTTCTCCATACTGGGAAGCACCAGCACCGCACAAGGGGCATTGACCGACACATACTCCACCGTTGCCTTGCGCAACGGCCAGTGGCTGCCACCGCCACGGGAGACCAGAATCATCAGGTCTGCACACAGCTGGCCGGCCAGTGCCACCAGTTTCTCACCGGCCGAACCGGCCACCACGTGCAGGATCGCCTCCCGGTTCAGGGGCAGGTATTTCCGGGCCAGCAGATCCAGGTGGTGCCGCACCTGTTCTTCTTTGTCTTCCGGTGCTTCTTCGGTGACGTGAGGAAAGAAACCGCTGCCACCCGGGTTGAAGACACTGGCCAGGTGCAACTCGCCCCCCTCCTCCAGAAGATTCAGGGCCGCTTCCAGTGCACGCTTGCCCTCCCCGTCGTCTTTCGGATCAATCGCGATCAGCAGCTTCCGGTACATAACCTTTCTCCTGTTTGGGTTCAGAATCGGCTTCCACTTCCGGGAAGGCGCGGCCTCGCACCAGCTCATCCACACTGTAGCCGCGATAATCGGCGTGCAGAGCACGATAGAGGGACACCGCCATAAACACCAGCAGAATACAGAACGGTAAACCAAGTGAAGTGATCACGTTCTGCAGAGCATCCAGCCCGCCGGCAAGCAACAGAGTGGCCGCAATTACCCCCTGGGCCGCCGCCCAGAAAATCCGTTGGCGAATCAGCGAAGGCTGCTCGTCCCTGCGTGTCAGCATATCAATCACCAGGGAGGCGGAGTCCGATGACGTGGTAAAGAAAATGACAATAATGACCACACTCAGAGCAGAAGCCGCCTCCGCCAGTGGAAAAACATCAAGAAATGCAAAGATGGCCACCGACGGATCCCTCTGCACCTGATCTGCCAGTGCCACCAGGCCATTCATCTCAACGTTGATGGCAGAGAGACCAAAGATGCCGAACCACACCAGCGTAAACGCGGTTGGCGCAAACAGTACGCCGGCTACGAACTCCCGAATGGTTCGCCCACGGGAAATCCGGGCAATGAAAATACCCACATAGGGCGCCCAGGAAATCGTCCAGGCCCAGTAGAACAACGTCCAGTTGCGTTGCCAGTCCGACTCGCGAAAGGTTTCTGTCCAGAACGCCAGCCAGGGCAAGGCATCAAAATAATCACCCACGCTCTGAACCATACCTTCGGCAATAAACACGGTAGGGCCCACCGCAAATACAAACAGCAGCAAGACAATCGCCAGCAGAATATTCACCTGGGACAGCCGCCGAACTCCTTTGTCCAGGCCTAGCGCTACCGAGGTCGCTGCAATGCTGGCAATAACCGTGATCAGCAGAACCTGAACCCAGCCCGCGGAAGGAACACCGAACAGGTAATTCAGTCCACTGTTCAGCTGCAACGTGCCCAGCCCGAGCGACGTCGCCACCCCGAACAGCGTGCCCAACACCGCGATAACGTCCACCGCCCAGCCCCATGGACCAAAGGTGCGCTCACCAAGAATCGGGTAGAACAGGCTGCTGATACGCATGGGAAGGCTGTGGCGATAGGAGAAATAGCCAATGGCCAGCCCCGGCATGGCAAAGATGGTCCAGGTGTGAAGGCCGAAATGATAGAGGGCAATGGTCATGGCGTCGGTAGCGGCCTGCTCGGTGCCGCCCTGCACACCATCGAATGGCGGATTGGCAAAGTGGGACACCGGCTCAGCCACCCCCCAGAACATGAGGATAGTGCCAATACCGGCAGCAAACAGCATGGTGAACCAGGTGAGATTCGAGTAGTCCGGCCGACTGTCATCCGCCCCAAGGCGAATGCTGCCGTAGCGACTGAGCGCCAGACCAAGAAGAAAAATCAGAAGCGAAGACACCGCCAGGATATAGAACCAGCCCAGGTTACGGGCCACCCATCCGGTCAACTGCCCGAAACTGCTGGCCACAGCCTGGTCAAAAGGAATCGCCAAAGCCACAAACAGCGCGGCAATAGCAGCTGAGCTAAAGAACACTCCGGGTATTGTCTGCAAGCCCAGTCGGTGTTGCAGGCGCTCCAGCACAGTCGCCTCCTCATTCCATGAAACCACCGCGCCACTGTACCATAGTGACAGTATCGTCTTCGGGCTGAGACTTGACCGATGTCAGGCATTCAAGGGAATACATCATGAAAATTGGAGAGTTGTCCCGGCAGGCCGGTGTTCCGGTAGAAACTATCCGTTATTTTGAAAAAATCGGGCTGATGGCCAAGCCAGAGCGCGGCGATAACGGATATCGCTATTATCGTCAGGAACACCTCGACCGCCTCCTGTTCATCCGGCGCTGCCGCAATCTGGACATGGCGCAGGACGAGATTCGTGAACTCATCCGGCTGGCTGAAAAACCCACTGCCGATTGCTCAGACGTCAATGCTCTGCTGGCTCGACACCTGTCACATGTGCGGGCCAGGCTCAACGAACTGAAAAGCCTGGAACAGATGCTGGTCAACCTACAGAACGCCTGTTCAGACCCGCGGACCATCCGGGAATGTGGGATTCTGGGCGGGCTCAGCGACGAATTGGCCACCCTCCCGGAACCCACCGCATCGGATAACCATGTACCAGGCACTCATGGATCAGGCCATCATGATTAGCAGGTGTTGACCCTGTAGCAACTACAGGGTTTTTAATGGAGACACTTAAACATTGGAGGTCTCTATGGCGTGTTCCTGTTCTGCACCTGAACCCAAAACTCCCGCTCCGGGGTTCCGAAAAGCGCTTTGGCTGGCGCTGTGGATGAATCTGGTGATGTTTCTGGTGGAAGGCTTCGCCAGCCTGCAATCCGGGTCCGTTTCCCTGATGGCCGATGCCATCGATTTCTTTGGCGACAGCGCCAACTATCTGCTTTCTCTGAGCGTTCTGGGAATGGGGATGCTCTGGCGCGGGCGGGCGGCGATGGTAAAAGGTCTGACCATGGCCGTGTTCGGACTGGTGGTCTGGGGCCGGGCCGTCTGGGTACTGCAAAGCGGCATCACGCCCGAACCACTGACCATGGGCATGGTGGGGCTGCTGGCGCTTGCCGCCAATGTCTTTGTTGCCGTGATGCTGTTCCGGTTCCGGGACGGTGACTCAGACATGCGCTCGGTCTGGCTTTGCAGCCGCAACGACGCTATCGGCAATATGGCCGTTATGGCCGCCGCACTGGGCGTGTTCGGCACCGGCAGTGCCTGGCCAGATCTGATCGTCGCAGCCATCATGGGTACGCTGGCCGTCACCGCCGGAGTTAGCGTGGTTCGCCATGCCCGCGCCGATATCAACGACGCGAAGCGTGACGCACAATTGCAGGTCAGCGAGACCTGAGTCTCTCAGAAAGGCTGGAAATCCGATAGACGGTAGGAGAATTCATCGTCTGCGATGAATGGGCTACCGTCCACTTCCAGCCGTACCGGGAACCCATAGCGTTGATCGTACTCAGCGACCAGGGTTTCTGCACTGTGCCGGGCTTTATCAATAACACCCAACAAACCATCAATGGTCAGGCGCCTGGGGTCCAGAATATCCGGATGGTTGATCGGCTGTTCCAAACCTTCAACATCGATCACCGTTCCCTCGCGCACAGTAACTCGCATGGGCTGGAGCAGGTCGGGAGGGCAGAAACAGGTTTGCCACACCGTAACCTCGTAACTGTCGATACCATGGGCTTGCCAAACGGCCTGAGCCTGTTGAAAATCCAGCACCGGGGTATTGTCTTTGCCGGCGCCGGCGCAACCCGCCGCCAGCAATGACACCACCAGCACCAGGCCTGTGCAGGTTATCTGACGTTCCACCACCGCCTCCTTCTGACGATCACGGCCGTCAGAGCAACCAGCAACCACCCCGCGCCCAGGCCGCCACCGCCACCGGATGAATCGCCACCCTGGTCTTCGTCGGTCGAGGTTTCCTCGAGCTCCGGCATGATTGCCGGAACCGTCTCACTGCTGGCAAACTGACCACCGTTGATAGCAACCAGTCGGTATTCGTAGGTATAACCCGCCACCGGTGTCTCATCGACATAGCTCTCGGTACCGTAAGGAACCGTTGCCAGCAACTGCCACGGGGTATATTCAGTTCCTGTACGGCGGCGTTCAATCCGATATCCGGTCTGAGGACCAGCATTCTCGGTCCAGGCCAGCAGCACACGGCCCGCCTCGGCCACAGCGGTCAGCCCCTCGGGAGCAACAGGGGCGTTGTTCCAGCTTATGCTCGCTGAATTGCCGGGCAATGAACGCACGCCCTCCAGCACGGCCACCACGCGATAGGCATACTCACCAGTCGCGATCAAAGACGCATCGCGGTACTGATTCGTGCCCGCAGACAAGGTCACAGACAGGTCGGAATAGGCGGTCTCGCCAGGGGCCATGCGTTGCACAACATAGCCAGCTTCTGTGGTCTCGCTTGGTTGCCATTGCAGAAACGCACTCCGGGCCTCCGGTGTCACCACTAGGTCACCAGGTGCCGCAACCGCGGTGGGCGCCACCTCAAAACGGCTTTCCAGCGTATTGTTGGCCGGCTGCAAATCCAGTACTTCACCACTCAAGCTGATCAGGGAGACCCGTTGATTCAGGGTCAGATTGGCTTCGGTGCCTGAATATGCCTGAATCGCGAGCTGGTGTCCCTGAGCATCGGGGATAAGATCGGAACAGCTATAGGACCGGGATGAGATCTCGCAAGGCACACTGTCAACGGTGACCATCTCCAGCCGGGTGTCTTTGCCCGACAGTTCGCCCGTCACTTCCAGCCAGTCTGCATTTTCAGAAGCGCTCTGATAGCCAATATCAAAAAAGGCCTGGAACTGGCTCTGTCCCGGTACCCTCTCAGGATTTGTTGTTACTGCCGTGAGCATGGTATCGGCCGGAAAATTGAAGCACTGTTCCAGCGCCGGTTGCTGGTTAATGGTATTAATCAGGTTGGTTTCAGAACACGACGAAAACCGGGTCGCATCCGGATTTGCCCAGGGGCTCATGATGAATCCGGTCGAACAGCTGTTCTGCTGCTCATCATGATTGGCACCGAAATTATGACCGAGCTCATGGGCAACGACGACGGCGGTCAGCACGTTGGAGTCAAACGCATTGGTGACGCCGGTACCGTAACCGTTGCCATCACACAGAGTGCCCACCCAGGCCAGCCCGGCCGTGCTTCCATCAAAATCCCTTCCGCTCACCAGATGCAACAGGGCGCGCCGATTCTGCTGAAACGGAAGATTACCGCCGGCCACCTGTGTCTGCACATCATCCAGCAGATCATTCGCTGAAGTGGATGTAGTGAAGGTATTCGTCTTCAGGAAAGTAAGACTCAGGGTGTCCAGGCCAATACCAAACTGCTCGAAATAGAACCCTTCCACCAGATTCAGAATACTGACGGCCCGGTCCTGGAAATCATCGGGGAAACGTTGCTGGAATTCGAGATCGAACACCACCTCCAGCTCCAGCAGCAGGCAGGCTCCTTCTACCCGGCTGTCGCAGAGGCTGTCGTAGCTCGCAGACACCGCCTGCGCCATCATTGGCGTAAGAACACGATCAGGAGCAATAACGGCACTGCTGTGTACATGGTCAACACCGCAGCTGGGAGCGACATCAAACCCAAAGCTCTTAGTGACCAACTGCTGACTGTCCTGCCGGCCACCAATCACATGCATACGCCCAAACAGGTAGGCCATACCTTCCCAGCCATTCTGCAGGCGAGACACCCTTACCCAGCTGTCCGGGTCGACCGCCACCTTACCCTGGAAGTGGCGGCCCGAGGCGAGTGCCTGGTGCGCCCCCAGGGCTGAGACCAGCCGATTGTTGGCTTGCAGCTCAACTTCGTAATCCTGGCCATCTATCCACAACTCCAGTGACTCCGAAGCACTGGCATGAATTGAAAACAACAACAGCCAGACATGAACCAGTATCGGGAAAAGGTACAGCAAACGTCTCACGGGCGAATCCTTTTCTGTTAAGGCAATTGGAATTCGCGCAAACTAATAGGCTTGGCAGGGCGAGACCAGCCCGAACCAGTAACAATCTGCATTTATGAGAGACATGTCCCGCATGAGGGTTCGAGTGGTTAACAGGTCGGCACTCTTGTTATGCATGGTGCTTGTATTTTCATTTTTTCTTCCACCGCAATTGTTGCAGTGGCAACCGGACACAATCACATCCGGACAGTGGTGGCGCTTGTTTACGGGTCACCTGGTTCACCTGAACGTGAACCATCTCCTGTTGAATCTGGCAGGCGTGCTCATTCTCGCTCTTCTGTTCCCACGCTTCCTGCCTGCCGACAGGTTACTCTGGATCACACTGCTGATGGCCGCAGCGATCTCCCTGGGGCTATTGTCGCTCCGGCCAGACCTGGCCAGCTATCGAGGATTCTCCGGCTGTATCCACGGCCTGGCCGCAATTCTGGCAATGAGAGGGCTGAAAACGGATCGCTGGTTTTCCATCACACTGCTTGCAGCACTGTCCGTGAAACTTGTATTGGAAGGCGTTGGACTGGACCGTTCCGAGACCACGGCCCTGATTGGAGGGCCGGTAATCTGGGAGGCCCATGCACTGGGTTTCGCTTCCGGACTACTGATTGCCGGAGCCGGCTTTATCCGGCGCCGAACGCCAAAGCAATCATCACTGGAATAAAACCGAGGGCAAACAAGGTACTGAGCAACGTAGTACCCGCTGCCTGCCTCGGTGAGGCCTCCAGCAAAGTCGCAATCACCACGGTATTGGCGGCAATCGGTGTGATGGAAATCAGGAAAATGGCCTGATGCACCGCCGGCTCGTAGATTCCCAGAAGCGCTGAATCCACCCACCAGAACACAATAGCCACCAATGGCCAGATCACAAACTTGCCGAAAAATGCCAGCGCCGTGAACCGAGGGTTGCCGGCCAGCCCCCGGAAGCTTGTAATGCCCATGCCGATAATCATCATACCTAGAATGCTGTAGGCACCTCGCAGGTTATCAAACAGCGGCACGAAAATATCCGGAATGCCTATCCCGGCCAGATTCAGGACCACCGCTGCCAGAAAGGCATACACCGAAGGCAGCTTAAGTACCCGCCACAGTGCATCCTTGATGCTGTACCGGCCCCTTGCGGCAAGATAGAAGCCAACGGAATTCTCAAAAAGCGTCGTACCCAGCATACAGACAATATAAAGCCCCAGCCCCTCTTCCCCGAACAAAAGCAATGCGACTGGCACCCCGAAGTAACCAGTGTTACCCGAGCCTACGCACAGGGGAATTATGTTTGCACTGCCATCGGACAGCGCCTTTTTGGCCAGTTTCAACTGAACCAGCCCCAGTACCGATGACGTTCCGAAAACAAGGAAGGGGAGCAGAATCACCTCAGGGCTCAGCGGCGCCGCCATTACGCCGGAAAACACCACTGACGGTGTGACGATGTAGAGCATGATGCCGGCTATATGTCGGCCACTGGCTTCCAGGAACCGACCCGCTATCCAACCCAGTGCAACGGTGACATAAAGCGGAAGAAGTTTAAGCAGCAGGGCCAGGGCGGCAGACATGATCTCTCCGAGCGTAAAACCTTGAAAATACAACCAGCGGGGCAGTCTACCACCTACCCATCAAGAGGTAACTCCCCAGCGCAATAGAGAAACCCGGGATCATCTTTGATAATCATCAATAGCATTAGGGATGCATCTTTATATCCTAGTGGGGCAGTCAGGTATTCGTAACAACCAAGGAGAGAGACCAATGGCCGAGCGCTTTACCAAAAGCATGGCCAGGAACATATATCTGGGGGGAAGTGCCTTCTTCGTCCTGCTGTTCCTGGCCCTGACTTTTGACACTCAGCTGCGTGCTATGCCCGAGCGGGATAACCGCGACGAGCTCACCGAACAGGTGGTGCGCGGCAAACATCTGTGGGAAGAGAACAACTGTGTCGGTTGTCATTCCATCATGGGCGAAGGCGCTTACTTCGCTCCCGAACTGGCCAACGTGTTTGACCGCCGTGGCGGCGGTGATACTGAGGTCTTCAAGGCATACATGAAAGCCTGGATGAACGCCATGCCCACGAATATTCCGGGCCGGCGCCAGATGCCGGATTTCAATCTGAGTGATTCCGAGATCGAAGACCTGGCCGCTTTCCTGGAGTGGACATCCAAGATCGACGACAACGGTTGGCCACCCAACATCGAGGGGTAAGGGAGCAGATATGAAATACGAATCTCAAAGGGTCGCCATGCCCTACTTCATCTTTGCCCTGATTCTGTTTGCCGGCCAGATTGTGTTCGGCCTGATTCTGGGGCTCCAGTACGTTGTCGGTGATTTCCTGTTTCCGGAAATTCCCTTCAACGTTGCGCGGATGGTGCATACCAACCTGCTGATTGTCTGGCTGCTGTTCGGCTTCATGGGCGCCACCTACTACATGGTTCCGGAAGAAGCTCAAACGGAATTGCACAGCCCGTTGCTGGCGTGGATTCTGTTCTGGGTGTTCGCGGCAGCAGGCACTCTGACCATCCTGGGCTACCTGTTTGTGGACTATGCCACCCTGGCGGAAGTCACCATGAACAAGTTGCTACCCACCATGGGCCGGGAGTTCCTTGAGCAACCTACGATAACCAAGATCGGCATCGCCGTGGTTGTGGTGGCCTTCCTGTACAACATTTCCATGACCGCCCTGAAAGGTCGAAAGACGGTGGTCAACATCGTACTGATCACCGGCCTGGTGGGCCTTGCCGTACTGTGGCTGTTCTCCTTCTACAACCCCGGTAACCTGGCTACCGACAAGTACTTCTGGTGGTTTGTCGTGCACCTGTGGGTAGAAGGCGTGTGGGAACTGATCATGGGTGCCATCCTGGCCTATGTGCTGATCAAGCTCACCGGTGTGGATCGCGAAGTGATCGAAAAGTGGCTGTACGTGATCATTGCCATGGCGCTGATTACCGGCATCATCGGTACCGGCCACCACTTCTTCTGGATCGGGCCGCCCGAGTACTGGCTCTGGCTGGGTTCTGTGTTCTCTGCACTGGAACCGCTTCCGTTCTTCATGATGGTGGTCTTCGCCTTCAACATGATCAACCGTCGCCGCCGCAATCACCCGAACAAGGCCGCCATGCTGTGGGCCATGGGTACAACCGTCATGGCGTTCCTGGGCGCTGGCGTGTGGGGCTTCCTGCACACCCTGGCTCCGGTGAACTGGTACACCCATGGTAGCCAGATTACCGCAGCCCACGGCCACATGGCCTTCTACGGTGCCTACGTAATGATTGTACTGACCATCATTTCCTACGCCATGCCAATCATGCGCGGTCGCCCCTACGGCAACAGCAATACCGCCCAGATTGTGGAAATGTGGGGCTTCTGGCTGATGACCATCTCCATGGTGTTCATCACCCTGTTCCTGACCGCTGCCGGTGTACTGCAGGTTTGGCTGCAGCGTATTCCGGAAAGCGGTGAAGCGCTGTCCTTCATGGCAGGCCAGGATCAGATCGCCCTGTTCTACTGGATGCGATTTGTCGCCGGTGCCTTCTTCATGGCCGGTCTGGTGGTGTACTTCGGTAGCTTCTTCATCAAGGGCGAAGCGAGCCCGGCTGAGGAAGTCCGTGGTCCTGCCACGGCAGACGCCTGATAAAGCCTGATCGCCGGGGCCTTCGGGCCCCGGCACATTCCCGAAACCCTGGACAACCTCTGTGCATGCGCAAACCGTCAACCCGAAAGACACCCTCCAGCAGAAGCGCCTGATTACCCGCAGCGCCTTCTTCCTGCTGTTTTTGCTTGCGCCTGTACTCAATATTTTCCGTTACGACCTGACCGAAACCCGCTTCATACTGCTGGGCTTTCCCCTGTCGTTTAACCTGAATCTGGACTGGGTCGCCCAGAGCACCCCGGCCGAGGTGGCTGGTCAGATCCTGTTCTGGTTTGTATTGCCCATTCTCGTGCTGGTGCCACTGGTGCTCTGGATTGCCTTCAAGTGGGGCCGCCTTTATTGCGGCTGGCTGTGCCCGCATTTCTCCGTGGTGGAAGCCATCAACGACCTGATGACCCGCATAACCGGCCGCCCAACCCTCTGGGAAGCGCTGAAAAAAGGCAGCACGGGCAAAGCCATTCACTGGGCCGGCCTGACCCTGGTGTGCGCGCTCATTGGTTTTTCCTGGGCCCTGGCACTACTTTCATACCTGCTGCCACCCATGCCCCTGTATACCGACCTGGTGACCGGCCAGCTTGGCTTGTACCCGGGCATTTTCCTGGCGGTAGCCACCGCGGTGTTCACCTTTGATTTCCTGTTTGCCCGGCACCTCTTCTGCAAATACGGCTGCGCAGTGGGACTGGTACAAAGCATTGCCTGGATGACCAACGGCAAGGGCCGGGTAGTGACTTTCGACACCAAGCGCGCTGCCGCCTGCCGCGATTGCACCAAGGCCTGCGACGAGGCCTGCCCCATGCGACTGCCCACCCGCAGCCACAAGCGGGCGAAATTCAGCTGTACCCAGTGCCTGCAGTGCGTGAGCGCCTGCCGGGAAGTACAGAAAGACAACCCCGAAGGCTCCCTGCTGACCTGGGAGCCCGGCGAACCTGGCAAACAGACGGTACTGATTCCTGTGCGCCAGGTGGAATCCACCCCGCGACATTCACGGGCCTGAACGACGAGGACACGAGATGGAAGAGTGGGTCGGACTGAAATGGCACGACTACGTAACCCGCCAGGCCATGGGCGAATTCCCCGAGTACACCGTGCATCTGAAAGACGAAGCCCGCACACTCGGCGTCATGTTCCGGGCCATGGGCGGAGACCCTGCGCTGAGCCTGGTGACTGCTGAGCCCCGGCATTTCCAGATTCGCCGGCGATTCCTGCAAAAGCTGGCCGGCACCCACCGCAAATTTGAACTGGCCTGGCGCGATGAAGAAAGCCTGCGCCTGCCAGACAGACTGGCCCTGTTCCCGTCCCGCAAAGTGAACCGGGAGCTGTACCTGTGGCTGGCGGCTCTGGCTTCACTCGGCGAAATCCACCATCACAGCTGGCTGCACGGCAATCAGGCCATGGTGCAGGAACTGCTGAGCCGCTGGCCGGGCCTGGAGCCCATGTACCAGCGGCTCGTAAAACACACGCTGCAGTGGCGCCCAGAACCAGACAGCCTGCGTGGCAACGAAGCCAGGCGCGAGGCGGCCATTCGTCAGGCCCTGATTCACCCAGGCAGCGTAGACGACCTGCCAGAAGCCCTGACCGACCCATGGCCGGTAGTACTCTGGCTCTACCCGGTGCTGGGCCGGGGCAAACTCAAAGGCCAGATCATTGGCGACGACAACACCATGTCCAAATCCGGTGGCCTGGCTAAAAAACGGAAACGCAGACGTGCCGAACGGGTGGATGCCTTCGACAAGGACCAGGGGCTGATGCTGTTCCGACTGGAAAGCCTGTTTTCCTGGTCTGAATTCATTCCCATCGACCGCGCCGGCGACGACAGTGAAGAGGAAGACGCCGATGCCGTGGCGGACGACATGGACATGATTTCTGTGTCCCAGGACCGGCGCGAAGCCTCTTCCGCCATCAAGTTCGACCTGGACCTGCCCTCGGAAGAAAACGACGACCTGCACCTGGGGCCTGGCATTCATCTGCCGGAATGGGATTGGCGCCGGCAGGACTACCGGGAAAAGTTCTGCTGCCTGCAGCCACTGCTCAGTAAAGACGCCGTGCCCTCGCCCTTGCCCGAGCACCTGAATCGCTCCGCCCAGACCCTGCGCCGTCAGTTCAGCGCCCTCAAGCCCCTGCGCCAGTGGGAGCGCCGGCAACTGGAAGGTGAAGAGCTGGACCTGGATGCCTGCCTGGAACGAGTGGTACAGCACAAACGCGGTATCGGCGAAGTGGACCAGAAACTGTTCCGTCAGTGCAAACAAAACCAGCGGGACCTGGCCTGCCTGGTGCTCACGGACATTTCCCTGTCCACCGACACCTACATCAACAACCACCAGCGGGTAATCGACATCGCCCGGGATGGCCTGCAACTGCTGAGCGAAGCACTCACCGCCAGCCGCGATCCGTTTGCCCTGTTTGCCTTCTCGTCACGGCGGCGGGACCACATTCGCTTCCACCACATCAAGAGTTTCGACGAGCCATACAACGACACCACAAGAGGCCGTATCCAGGCCCTGGAACCGGGCTACTACACCCGTATGGGCGCCGCCATCCGTCAGTCCATCAAACTGCTACAGACCCGGCCAGAGCACCAGAAAATCCTGCTTCTGCTGACCGACGGAAAACCCAACGACCTGGATCTGTACGAAGGTCGCTACGGCGTGGAAGACACCCGCATGGCCGTGCAGGAAGCACACAAGGCCGGGCTGACGCCGTTTTGCGTGACCATCGACGAAGAAGCCAACGAATACCTGCCCTACGTGTTCGGCAGCAGCAACTTCGTGGTGATCAAAGACCCGACCCAGCTGCCCGGTCAACTACCCAAGCTATACATGAACCTGACCCGTTAACGGAGACTGTCATGGCTAACGTTCAAGCCTCCCACAGGCGGCACCTGCCCGGCGACATCGCGGTATGGTTTTTCATCTTTGCGGAACTGGCCGTGTTCGGCATTTTGTTTATTGGCTATGGCGTGGCCCGAAGCATGGACCCGGCCACCTTTTCCGCCGGCAAGGAGGCACTGCACCCCTGGACCGGACTGATCAACACCGTTGGCCTGATCACCGCCAGCTACCTGGTCGCCCTGTCCGTTCATCGCCTGCGCAACCGGAAACTCGGCACAACCGCCCTGCTCTGGGCCGCTATCGCGGCGTCGTCTGTTTACACCTTCGGCAAGCTCTACGAATACGCGGACCTCTACGCCAACGGCTACAACCTGGGCACCGACACCTTCTTCATGTTCTATTTCTTCCTCACCTTCTTCCACTTCATGCACGTGGTGCTGGGCCAGATCATCCTCGTGGTACTGGCGGTAAAGGTGAAAAAAGGCGACTACAACGGCGACGACATGAACGGCATGGAGTCCGGCGCCTCCTACTGGCACATGGTCGACCTGGTGTGGCTAGTGCTGTTCCCGATGCTCTACGTTCTGGCCTGAGGAGGCTGATATGTTAGCGGTTTATGTGGCCTTGATGATCTGCACCATGGCTCCTGTTGTGGCTATGCAGGCTGGCGCGGATATGTCGGTTCTCATTTGGCTGGTTTTTGGACTGGTGATTGTGAAAGCAGTCCTGCTGGTAGATCACTTCATGGAAATGAAGCATGCCCCCTGGGGCTGGAGAATGGCGGCGCAAGGATGGGCTGTTGTCGTTGTCTCGGTACTGGCAGGAATTCACCTGGTCGGCTGACACCTGAGCCGGACGCAACGGTAGCCTTCCAGGCTGGAGCTTGCACCATGGCGGGGGTAGGCCTTCCAAAAACCGCTCCTTACGGCACATCCATGTGGCGCTTCTGCTCCGCCATCCATGGCTCCGCACATTTCTGGAAGGCCTACCCCCGCCACGGCGCCCTAACTCTAGTGGTTAAAGCAACTTCTTCGGGAATGTCGGCGGCTTGTTTCCTATGGCTTGAGCCAGGGAAATCATGCCCCACAGCACAAACGATGTGTGCAGCACCACTGCCCAGACGATGGCGTAGGTCCAGAACAACCCTGTGTTGCCGTAGATAAGCCAGCAAACAGCAACCCCCGAACTGATCAGCACCGCCCCCAGGATCGACATATAAACCGCCGCCTTGCTATGAGCCCGCCGCAACGCATGGGCATCGCCGGACTTCATGGCGATCGTCAGAAGCACAATGAAGCCGATGACTGGCAACGCCAGCAGGTTCAGCAAGTACCAGATAACCGGGGCAATCGCCCCGGGAGATTCAGTCTTCGGACTGCCCGAATACGGCATACACCACCTCCATCAGTGCGTTAACAGTGACCGCGTCATCCGATAGCGGCTCGATCATCCCGGCCCGGCAGGCCTCGATGTGGGGCATACCGGATGCGATCAGGTATGCGGTGTGGATCAGCAACCGAGTTGAGGCTGCTTCCTCCAGATCGTGATCTTTGAGCTTGCGCAGCGAGGTTGCCAGCCCTACCAGCTGCTTCGCAAGGTCGGCATCGCAGCCGGACTCCTCCTGGACAATGGTCTGTTCCACATCCGGCGGCGGGTAATCGAAGCTCATGGAGACAAAACGCTGCCGGGTACTGGGTTTCATGCCTTTCAGCAAACTCTGGTAACCCGGGTTGTAAGACACCACCAGCATGAAATCGGGTGCTGCCTTGAGCAGTTCGCCGGTACGTTCGATGGGCAGTTCCCGGCGGTCGTCTGCCAGCGGGTGCAGTACCACCGTAGTGTCTTTTCGTGCTTCCACTACTTCATCAAGGTAGCAGATTCCACCTTCCCGCACCGCCCGGGTCAGCGGGCCATCTTGCCAATAGGTGCCGTCGGGGCCGATCAGGTGCCGGCCAACCAGGTCAGAAGCGGTAAGGTCATCGTGGCAGGCCACGGTGTAGACCGGGCGACCGAGTTTTTCGGCCATGTAGCGGACAAAGCGGGTTTTACCACAGCCGGTGGGGCCTTTGATCAGTACCGGCAGGCCGTTGTCGGCAGCGGCGGTGAACAGTTCGACTTCGTTGCCGGCGGGTTGGTAGAAGGTCATAAACAGCTTCCTTTTAAGGCTGGGAATCGGGTGAGGCAAAGCCGTGCACCCATTCCGGGAAAAGATTGAATATCTGGCGATCGTCGCTGCGCTTCAGTTCCAGCAATGCCCTCAGGCACGGCTGTAATCCGGGGTTCGTGGTGTCGGTACCGGCATACCAGCCAGCACCTGAAACGGGCTTTCCCTGCCAGGTAATGGCCAGGCCCTGGGATTCCAGGAACGGCGTCACCAACCCGAGTTCCGAGACCGCCGCATGGGTGTTGTTGTGCAGCAACAAACCCAGGGCAGAGCTGAAATCACCTGCTTCATATCGCTGCCCCGGTTTCGGCGTTATACCCTCGGCAGCCAGGGCCTTGAGTGCAAGCTGCCCGGAGAGCGGATCAGTTCCTGCCACCAGCGAGACATCCCGCCCTTCCAGCTCCCCCAGTGTTCTCACACCGGCGGTTCTCCGGGTTACCCAGACCGGAACCGGATCCTGGCCATCGGCGTTGACGGCCCGGAGCCTGAGCCTGCCCTCCCAGCCATCCTGCCGGTACACCAGGTCACTCTCAACCTGAGCCTCACCCTCAACGGCTTGATTGAACACCAGCTCTGCCTTGCAGTTCTGTTTGTCGAGATAACGCTGCAGCCGGTAACTGGCCACGGTGACAGACCTGGATTCCGTTTGTACTTCAAGTCGCACCGGCCCGGAAAACTGGCCGGCGCTGACGGTACTGGCCCAGAGCATAAACAGCCAGCCGCCAGCGGCCACCCTCATCTCACAAGCCCAGCTGGTGCGCCCGGTTGGTGAAGAAGATGCCAGACGGCTTTTGTGCCGGCAGGGTTGCCACTTCTTCCAGGGTGCGGGTGTTATAGACGGTCACCCGATCACTGTCCCGGGAAGATACCCACACTTCCTCACCGCGCGGGGTGAATTCCATGTGCAGCACGGACTTGCCGGGCTCCAGGGTACGGATGATTTCGCGGGTGCGGGAATCAATCACCTGCACCACGTCGTTCTTCGGGTGCGCAAAGCTGACCCAGATCTGGCGGTTGTCCGGGCTGGCCATGACAAACACCGGCTGGCCCTGTACCGGAATGCGCTGCACCATGCTCCAGTCTTCCATATCCGCCACTAGTACCTCATGGCGACCGACTGCCGGCACAAACGCGTAGCCATCGGCGATGGCCCAGCCTTCCAGGTGCGGCATTTTGTACACCGGCAGTCGCTGCTCGCCCTTGCCGTAATCCGGCAGGATGGTCTGCGCGCCCTGTTCCGGCTCCCACAGATCCATCATCGACAAGCCGTCTTCGCCGAACAGGCCGGCAATATAGAAGCGGCCATCGGGGGTGATCAGGGCGTCGTAGGGTTCTTTACCAGCCTCATGGCGGGTCACGCCCGGCGGATTGCTGTGCATATCCACGGTCCAGATTTCACCGGCCTCGAACAGGCTGAAGACAAACTGGTTGCCCGGGGCGTCTACCAGGCCCACGGTTTTGGACTGATCCTGCTCGCCCTGGGCATTGGTATAGAACGCGGGAATTTCCACCACGGTTTCCAGGGTTTGACTGTCGAAAATATTTACCCCGCCGGGCTCGTAGTTGGATACCGCCACGTAACGACCGTCCTGTGAGATCGCTCCGCCGATGCTGTTACCGGACTGGATAACCCGGTCAGTCACCGCACGGGTGAGCAGGTCGACTTTGGTGAGCCCGCCATCACGACCAAACACATAGCCGTAGCGGGCATCCCGCGAGTACACCACTGAGGCGTGAGACAAATCGCCCAGGCCTTCTACCCGGCCCAGGATTTCATGTTCGGAGTGGTCCACCACCAGTACCGAGCCTGTGGCCCGCTCTATGATCAAACCCAGGTCACCTGTGCCGCGAAGCTCAACAGGCTCCGGCACCGACAGGGATTGGCAGCCGGTGATCACGGTGGCGGCGATGGTCAGTGCAATCGGTGCAAACAGACGTTTCATCATGAGTCCTTCGGTTATCGGCTTCGGGAAGAATCGGTTTCGGGGGCAATCAAGGCGCCGGATTTCAGCTGCTCGCTGATCCAGGCAATTTCCTGGTCGGTCAGCAGGGCTTTCCAGGGTGGCATCGCCGTACCGGGAACGCCCTCCCGAATGATGGCTGCAATAGCTGCCTCTGGCAGGGATTCGATATCCTCAGGCCGTAAGGGCGGGCCAAGGCCGCCTTTCAGTTTCAGGCCATGACAGGAGCCACAATCCTGAATGACAAAATTGGCCAACTCATCCTCGGTTTCCGGTGCCCCGGCAACAGCACCTGCCGACAGCATCAGGGCGGTAGCCAATACACCCACTTGCCAGCAAACGCCCAGTGCGGACCGTTTCATCAGCGTTCTCCTGAAGGATCACAGCCATGCTGCAATCCCAACAATTTCATGGCCTTGATATTGATTAAATTCTTGGCAGGTATCCAGTGATCTTTGGGCATACGCCGTCTACCACCTGCGAGGTACTCTCTTGAAAACCAGCATCTTTCTGACATTAATCAAGGTTCATAAGCCATAACAAGAGAAACCTAGGAGTACTCTTGAACCCCAAGGAGAGAACCTGATGAGAGTAACCAAACTGATGATCAAGCCGCTGGCACTGGCCGTGGCTATTACGTCGTTAGGCGTAATGAACGCACAGGCCGCCCCGAAAGACCCTGACAAGTCCACCATGGCCTATGAAGGTACCCCCAGTGCGGTCGATGCGGAATCTGCCAAAATCGTTCGCTCCCCCGGTGCGCCGGATCTGACCGATGCAGAATTCGAGAAAGCGAAGCAGATCTACTTCCAGCGCTGTGCAGGCTGTCACGGTGTGCTGCGTAAAGGCGCCACCGGTAAACCGCTGACTCCGGACATCACCCAGGAGCGCGGTATCGACTACCTCAAGGCGTTTATCAGTTACGGCTCCCCGGCCGGTATGCCGAACTGGCTGACCTCCGGTGACTTCGATGAAGAAACCGTGGAACTGATGGCCAAGTACATCATGCACGAGCCTCCCATGCCTCCCGAATTCAGCCTGGCTGACATGAAGGAAACCTGGGAAGTGATCGTTCCGCCGGAAGACCGGCCGACCAAGCAGATGAACGACCTGGACCTGGAAAACCTGTTCAGCGTCACCCTGCGTGATGCCGGCCAGATCGCCCTGATCGACGGTGATTCCAAGGAGGTCGTGAAGATCATCGATACCGGCTACGCGGTACACATCTCCCGGATGTCTGCCTCCGGCCGCTACGTGATGGTTATCGGTCGTGACGCCCTGATCAACATGATCGACCTGTGGATGGAAGAGCCTAAAACCGTCGCCAAGATCAAGGTCGGTATGGAAGCACGCTCTGTCGAAACCTCCAAGTACAAGGGCTGGGAAGACAAGCTCGCCATTGCCGGCACCTACTGGCCACCGCAGTTCGTGATCATGGACGGCGACACCCTGGAGCCCAAGAAGATTGTGAGCACCCGGGGCATGACCGTAGGCGACCAGGAATACCATCCTGAGCCACGGGTGGCTGCCATTGTCGCGTCCCACGCCCATCCGGAATTCATCGTCAACGTGAAGGAAACCGGCAAGATCATGCTGGTGAACTACGAAGACATGGAGAACATGAACATCACCTCCATTGATGCAGCAAAATTCCTGCACGATGGCGGCTGGGATGCCAGCATGCGTTACTTCCTGACAGCGGCCAACAACTCCAACAAGATTGCGGTTGTGGATGCCCAGGATCGTAACCTGGAGGCGATCGTTGATGTTGGCAAGATTCCGCACCCGGGACGTGGCGCCAACTTCGTTGACCCCGAGCATGGTCCGGTCTGGGCGACTTCTCACCTGGGTGATCAGACCATCCAGATGATCGGTACTGACCCCGAAGGTCACCCGGACAAAGCCTGGAAAGTGGTTCGCACGGTGGATGGCCAGGGTGGTGGCTCACTGTTCGTGAAGACCCATCCGAAGTCCAAGAACCTGTGGGTAGACACCGCGCTCAACCCGGCGGAAGCCGTGAGCCAGAGCGTAGCCGTCTTCGACATCAACAACTTTGATGCCGGCTATGACGTGCTGCCGATTGCCGACTGGGCAGACCTGGGTGAAGGTCCCAAGCGTGTGGTTCAGCCGGAATACAACAAGGCGGGCGACGAAGTGTGGTTCTCTGTCTGGAATACCCAGGACAAGAAATCCGCCATCGTTGTGGTCGACGACAAGACACGCAAGCTGAAGAAGGTGATCAAGGGCGACTACATGGTCACCCCGACCGGTAAGTTCAACACTTACAACACCCAGCACGACGTGTACTGATCCCGGCCCCGGCCCGGAGGAGCAACCTGATGAGACTGGATGCGGCAGACAGACAACTGATCGACAGTTACCAGCGTAACCTGCCGGTCTGCGAACGCCCCTACGAGGAAATGGCCCGGACACTGGGCCTGACCGAGGAAGAGGTTATCCAGAGACTGTCTGCCCTGCAGGAACAGCAGGTGCTCAGCCGGGTCGGACCGGTTTTCGAACACAGCCAGGCAGGCGCCAGCCTGCTGGCTGCCGTGGCCGCGCCAGAAGAACAGATGGATCTGGTGGCGGCCCGGATTAACCGTGCCCCGGGCGTGAATCATAACTACGCCCGGGAGCACACCTACAACCTCTGGTTCGTGATGACCGCTCCGGATGAAGACACTCTGGAGGAGCGACTGGACGAACTGGAACACCAGTTGAAGCTGCCGATGCTGAGACTGCCAATGGTCGAGGGTTATCATATCGACCTGGGCTTTGACATCGACTGGGAGGCATTACCATGAACCTGCCAGCCACCGGCCCGAACTACAGCTACCTGTTTGATACCGAATCCATGAGTGCCTGGGGCCTGCTGAGGTTGCGCGAGCAGTTGGAAAACGGCCTGCCCCTGACACCTCGCCCCTATCAGACCCTGGCCGAGCGCACCGGGCTGTCCGAACAACAGGTTATGAACGCGGTCAGCCAGTGGCAGCAGCAGGGGCTGATCAAACGCCTGGGGCTGGTGGTCAAGCACCGCACCCTGGGTTATCGCGCCAATGCCATGGTGGTCTGGAACGTGCCGGACGACCAGGTTTCAACACTGGGCGAGGCCATGGCAGCCGCCGCCTGTGTCACACTCTGTTACCAGCGCCCAAGACGCCTGCCAGACTGGCCCTACAACCTGTTCTGCATGATTCATGGCGTCACCCGCGAACGGGTTCTGAACCAGCTTGCGGGCCTGATTGAGCAACACGAGCTGAGCGATGTGGAGCATGCAATCCTGTTCAGCAACAAAGCCTACCTGCAGCGCGGAGGCCGTTATGTCAGCAATTGCTGAGCGTTCAAAGTCATCGGACGACAAGCCGACGCTACCCGAATTCACGCCCCTGGAACGCGCCATCATCAATCGCCTGCAATACGGCCTGCCGCTCACGCCGGCACCCTACAAAGACGTGGCCGATGAACTGGGCGTATCGGAAGTGACTCTACTGAAGCACCTGAAGGCCTTGCTGGACAACGGCACGCTGACACGCTTTGGCCCCATGTTTCATGCCGGCGAAATGGGCGGCGGCCTGACGCTCGCAGCCATGCGGATTCCGGAAGCGGATTTCAGCAGGGTGACCGAGCAGGTGAACAGCTTTCCCGAGGTGGCCCACAACTACCGCCGCGAGCATGAATTGAACATGTGGTTTGTTCTGGCCACAGAAACCCCGGAAGGCATTACCGAAACCATCCAGCGCATTGAGTCTCTCACTGGCTACACGGTTTACAACATGCCCAAGGAGCAGGAGTTTCATGTCCACCTTCACTTTGAAGTCTGACCCGGTGCTGAGTAACCGGGATCGTGAACTCATCGTTGCCACCCAATCCGGATTACCGCTGGTTTCCGACCCTTGGGCCGAACTGGGAAAACAGCTCGACATGCCCGCAGACGAGGTGCTGTCGCGTTTTCAACGAATGCAGGAAGCCGGGGTCATCCGGAGAGTCGCGGCGGTACCGGATCACTACAAACTCGGGTACCGGTTCAATGGCATGACCGTGTGGGATGTCCGGGATGATGCAATCGCCCAACTCGGCGAGAAAGTCGGCTGCCTGCCCTTTGTCAGCCACTGCTACCGCCGACCAAGACACCTGCCCTACTGGAGCTTCAACCTCTTTGCCATGGTGCATGGGATCAGCCGCGAGGAAGTCGAGGACAAGGCAGCCCAAATCCGCGAGGTGCTCGGCGACGCCTGCACCGGACACACCATCCTGTACAGTTCCGCCATCCTGAAAAAAACAGGATTACGACTGAAAAAACAAACAGATAAGCAGTAGCACGTACCTCCTGAAGTACTCCATCAAAGGTATGGATACCCGGCACCCGCAGGGGGATAGTTAGAAGGGCAGAGAGCCGGTAAAGGCCCGCCCGGAGAGGCAAGAAAGCCACTCCCGATGAGAGAGAAAAACTATGTTTCGCATGACCCGCTATATCAAGAGCCTGATGAACCCGGTACCGGTGCGCCCGGTCCCCAAGCCCAGCGGCCCGGTGGTAATCTGGAACCTGATCCGCCGTTGCAACCTCACCTGCAAACACTGCTATTCGATTTCAGCGGACATCGACTTCAAGGGCGAACTCACCACCCAGGAAGTCTACAAGGTAATGGACGACCTGAAAGCCTTCGGCGTGCCGGTACTCATCCTCTCCGGCGGCGAGCCCCTGATGCGACCCGACATCTTTGATATTTCCCACCGGGCCAAAGCCATGGGCTTCTACGTGGGCCTGTCCACCAATGGCACCCTGATTACCGAAGACAACATCAGCAAAATCGCCGAGGTGGGCTACGACTACGTGGGCATCAGTATCGACGGCCTGGAAACCACCCACGACGAATTCCGCCAGAAAAAAGGCGCCTTCAAAGAGTCCATGCACGCCGTAGCCCTGTGCAAGCAAGCCGGCATCAAGGTGGGCCTGCGCTTCACCCTGACCCAGGATAACTATCCCGAGTTGCCGGCCATGCTGGAGATGCTGGACGAGCACCAGATCGACAAGTTCTACCTGTCGCACCTGAACTACTCCGGCCGGGGTGGCCGCAACAAGAAGCGGGATGCCTGGTACGACATGACCCGCGATGCCATGAACCTTCTGTTCAACCACTGCCACGACGAACTCAAGCGCGGTATCGAGCGGGAGTACGTCACCGGCAACAACGATGCTGATGGTCCCTTCCTGATTGAGTGGGCCAAAGAGCATTACCCGGACCAGGTCGACGCCCTCACCCAGCGGCTGACCAACTGGGGCGGCAACTCCTCCGGCGTCAATATCTCCAATATCGACAACCTGGGCGTGGTACACCCGGACACCTTCTGGTGGGATCACAACCTGGGTAATGTTCGGGAAACCCCTTTCTCGAAGATCTGGTCGGAAACCACCGACCCGCTGATGCAGGGCTTCCGC
Organism: Marinobacter sp. MBR-105; assembly: GCF_053628895.1. Classification (NCBI taxonomy): domain Bacteria; kingdom Pseudomonadati; phylum Pseudomonadota; class Gammaproteobacteria; order Pseudomonadales; family Marinobacteraceae; genus Marinobacter; species Marinobacter sp. MBR-105. The sequence goes on from NZ_JBRJHG010000002.1 coordinate 196,512, forward strand.
CAGCATCCGCGCCCGGTGAAAGGGCGTTGCGCGGACTGCAAGTATCTGAATATCTGTAACGGCAACACCCGGGTACGGGCTTACAACGTGTCTGGCGACTTCTGGGAGGAAGATCCGGGCTGCTATCTCACCAACGAGGAAATCGGGGTAGTTGATAACACCCCCCGACGGGTCGCCGCTCCGGTGATCGAAATCCCGGTTCACAATCTTTAAGGAACGCGCCATGACCACAAACCCGCGAAAGAAATGCCTGGTGGAGTTCCAGCTTGCGGAACAACCTCTGCGGCCGGGAGAAGTTGCTATTGTCGGTGCCGGGCCGGGTGACCCCGGGTTACTCACGCTGCGCGCGCTGATGCTGATTCAGCAGGCCGATGCCGTTGTTTATGATCGCCTGGTTTCCCCGCAGATCATGGAACTGGTGAACCCCCGTGCTGAACGCATTCATGTGGGCAAGGCCAGCGGGTGCCACTACGTACCCCAGGAAGAAACCAACGAACTGCTGGTGCAACTGGCCATGAAACAGCGGCGGGTAGTGCGCCTGAAAGGCGGCGATCCATATATTTTTGGCCGCGGCGGAGAAGAAGCCGAGTTCCTGGTGGACAATGACATCGATTTCCAGGTGGTGCCCGGCATTACCTCTGCGGCGGGTTGCGCCTCATACTGCGGCATTCCACTGACCCACCGGGACTATTCCCAGAGCGTGACCTTCGTCACCGGTCACCGCAAGGCCGACCAGACTCTGGAACTGAACTGGCCGGTACTGGCCGCGCCGGGACAAACCCGGGTGTTCTACATGGGCCTGCACAATGCACCGACCATTGTTCGCGAACTGACGGCCCACGGCCTTTCAGAAAACTGCCCGGTGGCTCTGGTGGAACGCGGCACCACACCACTGCAACACATGACGGTCACCACCCTGAAAGACCTGGTAGACACCATTGATCGGGAAGACTTCCAGCCACCCACCCTGATTATTGTGGGCGAGGTGGTGCAACTGGCGGACAAGCTGGCCCGCCCGGCCCAGGCAGGATGGAACAGCGCCCTGACCGAGCCTGCCGTCACCGCCGGCCAACGGCCCGCCTGAACGCAAAACGTTATCTGACCAACCGGGAGCTGTAGCTGGTGAACCTGAACCAAGCCCGAGCAAGCCTGAACACCATCCTGCTGATCGCTGGCGCCCTGATCACAGGCCCGGCCCTGGCCGAACAGGCCAACAGCCAGAACACAGAGACCCTCTACCTGCAGCAATGCGCGGCCTGCCACGGCCCGGACAGACTCGGTGGTATGGGCCCTGCGCTGCTGCCGGAGAACCTGGGCCGGCTGAAAAAAGCCGAGGCCGAGCAGGTCATCCGGGAGGGACGACCGGCCACTCAGATGGCAGGCTATAAAACCATCCTCAACGACCAGCAGATCGCGGCGCTGACCGCCTTCATCTATCAGCCCCCGAGCCATGAGCTGAAATGGAGCGAGGCGGAAATCCGCAGCAGCCGGGAAATCAGCCACCCCCAGGGCTCACTGCCGGATGAGCCAGTGTTTGAGGCGGACCTGATGAATCTGTTCCTGGTGGTGGAAATTGGTGATCACCATGTCACCCTGCTCGATGGCGACAAGATGGAGCCCATTCACCGGTTTCCCAGCCGCTTTGCCCTGCACGGTGGCCCCAAATACAGCCCGGACGGCCGTTATGTATATTTCGGCTCTCGGGATGGCTGGATTACCAAATACGATATCTACAACCTGAAAGTGGTGGCCGAAGTTCGCGCCGGCATCAACATGCGCAACATCGCAGTTTCCGCTGACGGCAACTATGTGCTGGCAGCAAACTACCTGCCCCACTCCATGGTGCTGTTCGACGCCGCCAATCTGGAGATGCTGAATTTTATCCCCGTTGAAAACGATACCGGAGAGAGCTCCCGGGTAAGCGCCGTCTACGCCGCACCACCCAGAAGCAGCTTTGTTGCTGCCCTGAAAGACATTCCCGAAGCCTGGGAAATCACCGTCGAAAACCGCGAGGCAAAGGTGCGCCGAATGGCCACCGACACCCTGCTGGACGACTTCTTCTTCGACCCGGGCTACCAGCACCTGATCGGCGCCGCCCGCGACGGCACGCACGGCGTGGTAATCGACCTGGATACCGGTAAAACCACCGCCGAACTACCGCTGCCTGGCATGCCTCACCTCGGATCCGGCATTACCTGGGAGTATGAGGGCCGCCGGGTCATGGCCACTCCCCACTTCCGGGCCGGCGCCATCTCCATTATCGACATGGACAACTGGGAAGTGATCAAGACTCTGAAAACCGAAGGTCCCGGTTTTTTCATGCGCAGTCACGAAAATTCCCGTTACGCCTGGGCAGATGTGTTCTTCGGCCCCAACGCTGACAAGGTGCACATTATCGACAAGCAGACCCTGGAGATCGTCAAAACTCTTCAGCCGGAGCCGGGAAAAGTGGCCGCGCACGTGGAATTCGACCGCCATGGCGAGAAGCTGCTGCTGAGCATCTGGGATGATGATGGCGCCATCATTGTCTATGACGCAGACACCCTGGAAGAGGAAAAACGCATTCCGATGAACAAGCCGTCCGGCAAGTACAACGTCTGGAACAAGATCAACTACGAGGAAGGCACCAGCCACTGACCCTTATCGACTGAGTAACATAGGCTTAATGGTTTAAGTCATTTCGAATGTAGCTTTCATGGTAGGATAATTGACCTAAGCTAATGCAGCCGGGGTCAAGATATGAACAGCAGTTTCAGGCCGCCCGTGGCCTCCGCACCATGCCTGCTGGGTAGCGACAGTGATGATCTGATGCACTACAGTGTCGCACCCGCCGAAGTGGCACTCCTGAATGGCCTGAGCCACGCCTTCGGAATCTGCCTGAACGAAAACCAGGACAATCCGGAGGCCCGGTTTCTCAGTCATCTCGCCAGCCTGTTTCAGCAACAACGGGTTGATCCGGAAACCCCGCTGGAAAAACACGACCGTCCCTGGGGCAATGTCTATCTGGTTCAGTACGGCATCCTCCGATTGTTCCGGGAATCCCCGGCCGGCAAGGTCGCCGTCCATCATTTCTTTTCAGAGGGTGACCTGATCTGGCCGGTCTTTGGTCGCAGCCGCACGGTTCGCAATACCTTATGCCTGACCAGTGTTCTGCCTGCCACCCTGTGGGTAGCTGATTTTGCGGCGTTCCGTTCGGCCATTCAAAGCTACGGCGATGGCCAATGGCACAAGTTTGCCCTGGTACTGACAGAGGAAATCGCAGAACTGACCAGCATGCGGGAATACCGAAAACACACCATGTCGGCCCGGGAACGCTACCAGCTGCTGCTGGAGGAATATCCGGAGTTGGTCAAGCGGGTACCGGACAACCAGCTCGCTTCCTGGCTGGGTGTGGTGCCCGCCACCTTCTCCCGCCTCAAGACCGCCTTTGCCAACCAGAGCAAGAACCCATAAAAAAGCGGCGGAACTTCGTCCGCCGCCAATACCTGAGTTAAGGTCCTGCTTCGATTAACCGTGCAGCTTGATCGCCAGTTCCGCCACGTGCTTGCCCTGGAAACGGGCAATGGCCAGTTCTTTCTCACTGGGCTGCCGACTGCCATCACCGCCGGCAATGGTCGAGGCGCCATAGGGCGTGCCGCCGTTCACTTCTGAAATATCGAAGAATTCCGGTATGCCGTAACCCAGCGGCACCAGCACCATGCCGTGATGAGCAAGAGTGGTCCAGAAGGAGGTAATAGTCTGTTCCTGACCACCGCCGGTGCCGGTGGAGGTGAAGACGCTGCCGACCTTGCCATGGAGCTTGCCCTCAGCCCAGAGGCCACCGGTCTGGTCCAGGAACGTACGCATCTGGCCGGCCATGTTGCCGAAGCGTGTCGGGGTACCGAAGATAATGGCGTCGTAGTCTGCCAGTTCTTTCGGGTCCGCCACCGGGGCACCCTGATCGGCCTTGCCACCGGCATTCAAAAAGGCTTCATCGGCCATGGTCTCTGGAACACGCTTGACAACAACATCGGCCCCATTCACACCGCGAGCGCCTTCGGCCACGGTATTGGCCATGGTCTCGATGTGACCGTACATGGAGTAATAAAGAACAAGAATTTTCGCCATCGCAACAATCTCCTGTGTGTGCGTTCAATGATTCAAAGCCTAACTGCTCTGTCGGCAAGACAAAAACGGAAGTTTTCCGGCAGGTCTTTCAGTTTTTCTGAACGAAGTCACAGAATGTTCATGGGCCACGATTTGCGTACACTTGTACGCTGAAATGCCCTATACTTTCGTTGAATCGCAATTTCCCCATAAGGCAATTATCCAAACCATGACGCACAGCCAGCCAGATTCCGTTCATCACAGGATAGAAGAGTGGATTAACAGCGCCACCCACGGTATTGGAGCCCTGCTGAGTGTGGTAGGGACGGTCGCCCTGATCGCAGGCGCCAGCCAACTGGGGGATGTCTGGAAGATTGTCAGTTTCAGCATATTCGGTGCCTCACTGATTCTGTTGTACATGGCGTCCGCGCTCTACCACGGCGCCCGCCATCCGCGCCTGAAAACGGCCTTCAAGACTCTCGATCACTGCGCCATTTTCCTGCTGATTGCCGGTACCTACACACCCTTTCTGCTGGTCAACATGCGCGGCACCACCGGCTGGACCCTGTTTGCCGTCATCTGGTCCCTGGCCCTGACCGGCGTGGTATTCAAGGTGATTTTCAAAAACCGTTTCAAGCTGGCACGGGTAGGCATCTACATCGCGATGGGCTGGCTGATCACCTTCGCGTCATCCGACCTGGTGGCCAACCTCAGTGAGACGGCTCTGCAACTGACCATCGCTGGCGGCATTGTCTATACCGCCGGTGTAGCCTTTTACCTGGCCGATCGCATCCCTTACATGCACGCGGTGTGGCACCTGTTCGTCATTGGCGGTAGTGCCTGCCATTTCAGCGCTATCTATTACGGGGTTCTTCCTCATTCCGTCTGAATGCGTGGCCGTCACGCACCGTTCGCAAAGCATTGACCACAACCCATCCAACGTTGACACTCCGACTCAGTCGACTCATTACTCCGGATGACATTGTGGCACGCTCAACACAACCCAATATGCACAGCTTTTGGCTGTTTTTCCCGGCGGCCTCACTCTGGGCCGCTACGGTGGTTCCATTGTCCATCTACGCAGCGCTATCCGGCTATGGGTGGCCCCCGGGGCTGATTGGTGCTGGCCATGGCCATGAGCTGATTTTTGGTTTCGCACTGGCATTGATCGCCGGTTACACACTCGGGCCGCAACCCCGGCGCGCCCTCGTTCTGCTCTTTGGGCTCTGGTTAGCGGCCCGGCTTGCCTGGCTGCTGGCACCCGAAACACTCTTCGCACAGTCACTCAGCCCGGCTTTTGCACTGCTGCTGGCATGGTATGTGGTGCCACGGTTTCAGGCGGCCAAGAAATGGCGCAACAAAATTGCCGGCCCGCTGATTCTCGTGCTCTGCCTGATGGCTTTGATCTACTTTCTGACAGAAACCGGCCTGCCGTTGCCGGACACCCGCCGACTGCTACAAACCACCATCCTGGGCCTGCTATTACTGATGACTTTTATGGGCGGAAGGATTATTGCGCCGGCCGTGGCCGGCACGCTGGAAAAGCGGGGCATCCCCCTGGAAGCTCGGGTACAACCCCACATAGAAGGAGCGCTGCTGGTCGTCCTGCCAATCGCCATGGCATTGATGCTGTTCAGTGCCACGGAACAACTGGCCGGCGCTCTTCTTCTCGCCGCCAGCGCACTTGTCGTTACCCGGATTGTCCGCTGGAAGCTCTGGCACTGCAGTAACCGGCCCGACCTGCTGGTGCTGGCCCTTGGCTATCTGTGGCTGGCCATCGGCTCGGCGTTCGCAGGCACTCACCTGCTGACCGAACGGCCGGTTCTTCCCGCGCTGCACCTGATTGTTGTCGGAGCGCTGGGGACACTCTCGGGGAGCGTGATGCTTCGACTGGCCTGGCAGCGGGCACGCCGGACATTTCCGCCAGCATGGCAGGTTACCGCCATCGCGATACTGGTGGCAGCCGCCACCATAAGCCGCTACCTGGCGGGGGCCATGCCCTACTCCCAACCTGAACTTCTATGGCTCTCTTCCGGCTGCTGGGCTCTGACCTTTGCAGGCGTCGCCGGTCAGGTCATGGCCCTATATCCGCTTGCGCAAAAACCCGGCACGGCCCGCCATAGCCACCGGAAATGATTGGCTACCTCTACTGCGCCAACTCGAAAAGCAGCTACTACCTACGGCATACCACCAACATAACTTTATGTTTTAAAAGGTTTTTAAAAGCGACCAAGCCTTTCAGAAAAAGAGCCGAATTGCGAGATCACCTTACCGACAACCTTCCTTGATATTTATCAGGATTGAAATACCCGCCTCGTTTGCAAAATGACTCCAACGCCGTGACAGCCACTGATTCCGGTGGCTCCGGGTCAAAGAAACGAGGAGCTTAACCATGGCAAAAACCAACGCCGACATTGAACACTGGGATGTCGAAAGTGAGGAGTTCTGGGAGCGGGAGGGCAAGAAAGTCGCCTCCCGCAACCTGTGGATTTCCATCCCCAGCCTGCTGATGGGATTCGCCATCTGGCTGATGTGGGGAATGATCACCACCCAGATGAAAAACCTGGGGTTTTCTTTCACCGTTGAACAGCTGTTCACACTTACGGCCATTGCCGGCCTGTCCGGTGCAACCCTGCGAATTCCGGCCTCGTTCATGATCAAGATTGCCGGCGGTCGCAATACCGTTTTTCTGACCACCGCATTGCTGATGATCCCGGCGTTCGGCACCGGTGTCGCCCTGATGAATCCAGACACACCGTTCATCGTGTTCCAGGCGCTGGCGCTGCTGTCCGGTATTGGCGGCGGTAACTTTGCCTGCTCCATGAGCAACATAAGCGCGTTTTATCCCAAGAGTAAACAGGGTTACGGGCTGGGCATGAACGCCGGCCTGGGCAACTTCGGCGTGACCACCATGCAGATTCTGATCCCTCTGGTGATGACCGTCGGAGTGTTCGGCGCCCTTGCCGGCGACCCCATGCAGCTGCAAAGCCCAAGTGGCACTCTGATTGGGCGCATTGAGGCCGGCACCGACACCTGGATCCAGAATGCAGGCTTCATCTGGTTGGTGTTTCTGATTCCGCTGGCCTTCGCGGGCTGGTTCGGCATGAACAACCTCAAGGTGGTGACTCCCAATCCTGGCAGCCCGATATCTGCCTTCGGTAAGATTCTTGGTCTCTATGGCGTTGGCCTGCTGACCTCTATTGCCGGCGTCTGGGCCCTGTCAGTCATGAATATGTGGCTGGCCCTGCCCATCACCATCGTGCTGACCGTGGCGCTGCTCAGACTGATCCCAGGTGACATCAAGCCCAACATAAAGAACCAGTTTGCCATCTTCAGCAACAAGCACACCTGGTCCATGACCGTGCTTTACATCCTGACTTTCGGTTCTTTCATCGGCTTTTCTGCCGCCCTGCCGCTGTCCATCAGCGTCATCTTCGGCAACATGATGGAAGTCGGAGCGGATGGCGCCATGACCCGTGTAGTCAACCCGGATGCACCCAGCGCTCTGACCTGGGCCTGGATGGGACCATTCGTCGGCGCTCTGATTCGTCCGGTCGGAGGCTGGATTTCCGACAAGATGGGCGGTTCCATCGTTACCCAGATCATCTCGGTGGTGATGGTTGTCGCTTCGGTCGCCACCGGCTACGTGATGATGCTGGCCTACAACTCAACTGATCCGAACAGCTACTTTGCCCTGTTCCTGATCCTGTTCATTGTGATGTTCGCCGCCAGCGGTATTGGCAATGGCTCCACCTTCCGCAGCATTGGTTTCATCTTCAACCAGCAGCAGAAGGGCCCGGTACTTGGCTGGACCTCAGCAATCGCCGCCTACGGCGCGTTCATCGCTCCTCGGGTGATGGGCCAGGAAATCCAGGCCGGCACCCCGGAAGTGGCCATGTACGGGTTCGCAGTGTTCTATGCGGTGTGTCTGGTGGTTAACTGGTGGTTCTACCTGCGCAAGAACGCCTACATCAAGAATCCGTAACAGCAAGAATCCAAGCGTTAGACCTCTGCTTGCCGGCCCCACAAGGGCCGGCTTTTTTATGGCGGCAGGGAACGACCAATGATCAGCGTTTCTCCGCGGCTTCGGGCTCACAACCCAGAGCAGTGAGCACCTGCTGCATGGGCTCCCCCTCCCCGGCACTTGCCTCCAGCGCCAGATCCCTGGCGCTCTTGCCCGATTTATTAACCAGCTCCGGATCTGCCCCGGCAGAGAGCAGCAACCGAACCAGTTCCGGATTGCGGTTGCGCACAGCCATCATCAGCGCAGTCTGCCCGTTTTCGTATTCCCGGATGTCAGGATCGGCACCTCTGGTCAGTAGCAGGCGTACAGCCTCCGGACGGCTGGCAATCACCGCCCCCATCAGAGCCGTATAGCCGGTTTTTTCCGTATGGTTTATATCCGCGCCATGATCCAGCAGGAAGGCAAGAATATCCGTATGACCACGGGAGGCAGCCCTCATCATGGCCGTCCACTTGCAGTCGTCCCCTGCGTCAACCCGGGCCCCACGCTCGACCAGCTCGGCAACCCGGTCAGTCTCGCCCTCTTCCGCCGCCACAATCAGGGGAGTTCTACCCCTGCTGTCACGGGCTTCCAGATCTTCGCCTTCACCCAGGAGCTGCCAGAACCCGAGTAACAGAGCCAGCGCCGACACTGCCCCCAGCAGCCCGGGCCAGCGTTCCCAGAACCCCATGACCTCTCTCCTGTTGCGACCACTTTCCTCCGAGCATACAAAAAACCCGCCGGGATTGCTCCGCGGCGGGTTGTCACAGCTCCCGTTGTAAAGGGAACGTTTTTACCGTGCTGTCTGGCCCGCCAACCGTTGGCGCTCCTCTTCTTCGATCTGCAGATCGACAGAAGACACGTGGTATTCCTCAGAGAAGCCGCTCTCGGGTTCCTTCAGCCACATAATGCACAGTATCCAGCTAACAAAGGCTCCAGCGGCGATGATGAAGAAGAACTGGGTCGGGGTAACGAAGGTGAAGATGGTCAGGTAGACCACCGCACCGACGTTGCCATAAGCCCCTGCCATACCGGATATCTGACCGGTTAACCGGCGCTTGATAGACGGGATGATGCCAAAGGTGGCGCCTTCTGCCCCCTGTACGAAGAAGGATGTGAACACAGTGATTGCCACAGCCACGATCAGCGGCCAGTTGGAATCCAGCAGGCCCATCAGTCCGAAGCCTACGGCAATACCGAACATGTAGCTGAGCATCACGAAGCGGCGGTTCCCCATGCGGTCAGATACCAGGCCGCCCATCGGACGCGCCATCAAGTTCACGAAGGCGAAAGAGGCCGCAATCAGCCCCGCTGCCGTTGCGCTCAGGCTCCAGGTCTCTTCGAAAAACATCGGCAGCATGGAGACCACGGCGAGTTCCGCGCCAAAGTTAGCGAAGTAGGTGCTGTTCAGGGCAGCCACACTGTTGAACGGGTATTTGTCGTCCTCAGGCACGCCTTTCTTCAGGATGGGTACGTTTACCCGCAGTATCTGAACAATCTGATAGCAGACAATGGCGAAGATCACCGCGTAACAGATAGCAGCCCCGGTGGCAGACAGGTACCCCATGTTCTGGATACGCCACACCAGAATAGCCAATACCCCGACCAAAGGAATGGTCCACAGGATCAGCTTGACCATATCACCCCAGGTGCTGACTTCCAGTGCCACGGCCTTACGGGGTTTACGATGCACGGTACCAGCAGGGCCGTCGGTAATCGCGAACCAGTAGTAGACGCCGTATGCCGCCATCACGATGGCGCTCTGGGCGATGGCCCAACGCCAGCCGTCTTCACCGCCGTACATGGTAATGGCAATGGTTGGCAGTGACATGGCCGCCGCCGCAGAACCAAAGTTGCCCCAGCCCGCATAAAAGCCCTCTGCAAAGCCTATGTCCTTCGGCTTGAACCACATGGCCGTCATATGGATACCAACCACAAAGCTGGCACCGATGGAGCTCAGCACCAGGCGACTGACCAGCAACTGAGACATGGTGTTACCGAAAGCAAACACCAGTGCCGGTATGGCCATCACCACCATCAGCACCGAAAATACCCGCCGCGGTCCGAAGCGGTCCAGCGCCATACCCACGATGATGCGGGCAGGAATCGTCAGCGCCACGTTACAGATGGCAAATAGGCGCAGGTCGTCCTTGGTCAACCAGTCCACGCTTTTGAGCATGCTGGACGCCAGTGGCGCCATGTTGAACCAGACATAGAATGTAATAAAGAAGGCAATCCAGGTCAGGTGTAGTGCCCTGATTTCAGGATTGCGGACGCGGAATACGTCAGCGACTTTCATTTCAGCCTCCCGGGGCTAAGACAATGGAAACAGGTAATCCCGGCCATCAACGGCTGGGCAGAATCAGAAGTGGGCACTGGATCCGGCGAGCCAGGAAGGAGCTGACGCTGCCAAACGTCATGTAATCCAGTTCGTCCACGAAATAGGTCAATGATCGGGCAATGAAGCCGCCGTCAGGCTCATGACTGTGACGAGCGATGACCAGCATGTCTGGCCGTACCTTCTTCTCTGCGGCAAACAGCAGGCTCTTTCGGGCGTCACCCTCCAGCATCAGGGTCTCAGCGCTTACCTGCTCGCTTTCACACAGTTCCAGCGCTTCCTGCAGGTGCTGTTTCAGCTCGCCCACTTCTTCCTGAAACAGGTCTTCATTACCGGAGGTGATGTCGCGTGGGTTTTCTGCCACCGCAACCAGCGTGATTTTTGGCTCCAGCCGCCGAAACATGGTGATGGTCTGGGCCAGCGCCAGTTTCGCGTTTCGGGAACCGTCGTAGGCAATCATGATGTTCATGGGGTTCTCCCGGTATCACACCCCCCAAAACGGAGGCATTCGAGTTGATATCAGTCAGCATTACCCCATAGCACCCAGCTGCCATAATTGATCTTGATCAAGCCTGAACTCGCGTACCCCACCAGAGAAAGCCCCGGAATATCACCTTTCCCGGGATAGTGACCATTGACCTACCCCCTTTGCACCCAGCAGGAGGTACCTCTAATGCCTCGGCCCAGAAATCCGGCTTTTTGGTATGGTTTCAGAGGAGAGTTATCTGGCCAGGAGAGACCATGACGAGCACGCCCGCAAAAGCTCAGCAATATCGGGCATTGGGCCTTTCTACCTTTGCCTTCACCCTTTGTTTCGCCGTCTGGACCATCTTTTCCATCATCGGCATTCGCATCAGTGAAGAGCTGGCGCTGTCCGACACCCAGCTGGGATTGCTGATGGCCACGCCGATTCTTACCGGCTCCATCAGTCGTTTATTCCTGGGCATCTGGACCGACCGTTACGGCGGGCGCTGGGTGTTCGGTATTCTGATGCTGACCACGGCGGCCTGCGTGTATCTGCTGACCTTTGCCACCACCTACGCCATGATGCTGGTCGGGGCCCTCGGGGTGGGCCTGGCCGGCGGCGCTTTCATTGTCGGGGTGGCCTATACTGCGGCCTGGTTTGAACCGGCTAAACAGGGTACAGCACTGGGCATTTTCGGCGCCGGCAACGTCGGTTCTGCCGTGACCAACTTCGGTGCCCCGTTTCTGCTGGTAGCCTTCGGCTGGGAGAAAACCGCGCAGATATACGCAACGGTGCTGGCCATTATGGGCATCGCCTTCCTGCTACTGGCAAAAACCGACCCGCTGGCCGAACAACGCCGAAACGCCGAACAGAAATCGTTTGCCGAACAGATGGCGCCGCTCCGGGACCTTCGGGTGTGGCGCTTTGCCCTGTACTATTTTTTTGTGTTCGGCGCCTTTGTTGCCCTGGCTCTCTGGCTTCCCCATTACCTGATCGGCGTTTATGGTCTGGACATCAAGGCCGCCGGCATGATCGCCGCGCTCTATACCATCCCCGCTTCCCTGTTCCGCATCCTCGGGGGCTGGCTGTCGGACCGCTACGGCGCCAGACGCGTGATGTACTGGACGTTTATTGCCTCGGCAGTCTGTACCTTCCTGCTCAGTTATCCACCAACCCGCTATGTGGTGCATGGCATCGAAGGGGATATCCATTTCACCCTGGCCATGAGCCTGCCCATGTTCGTGGTGCTCACCTTTATACTCGGTTTTTTCATGTCGCTCGGTAAGGCGGCCGTCTACAAACACATTCCGGTGTACTACCCGATGCATGTGGGTGCGGTCGGCGGCGTGGTAGGAATGATCGGGGGCATAGGTGGTTTCGTTCTGCCGCTTACCTTCGGCGTGCTGAACGACATAACCGGCATCTGGCAAAGCTGCTTCATGCTGATGTTCGCCATTGTGGCGGCAGCCCTGGCCTGGATGCACTACGCCATCCGCAAGGCGGAACGGGTGGAATGGGCGGCCCAGACCGAGCAGACCGATCTGCCGGAACTGGCCTCCCCGCAGTTGTTCTATCCCATGAACCGTCGTCCGGCAGCAGATGCCGCCATGCGGAACTCCGACCAACACGGGTAAATGCCCCGGACACCGTTTCGTGCTTTATGCCCCGCCTTCGGGGCTTTTTTGTATACTGGCCCAACAATGATCGAGTGGAGTCCCGCTGGTGGCAAAATGGCTGGTTAAAACCGAACCCTCTGAATGCGGCATTGATGATTTTGCCCGTCAGCCTGAGGGTGTTATTCCCTGGGATGGTGTGCGCAATTACCAGGCCCGCAACTTCCTGGCGCAGATGCGGGAGGGAGATCTCGTCTTTATCTATCACTCCAGCTGCAAGCGCATAGGCATTGCCGGTATTGTTCGCGTAGTGAAATCCGCCTACCCGGACCCAAGCCAGTTCAACCCGGAGTCTCCCTACTACGACGCCAAAAGCACTGCAGAAAAACCTCGCTGGCAAGCGGTCGACCTGCAGTTTGAACGGAAATTGCCGGCGTTGATCCCACTGGACTCACTCAAAGCCATGCCGGAGCTCAGTGAACTGGCTCTGGTACGCAGAGGCAGCCGACTCTCGGTCATGCCGGTCAGCGATGCCGAGTGGCAGCAAATCCTCCACCTGGTCGATTAAACTCAGATCACAGGCCTACCACCACCGGCTCCGTAGCTTTAGAATTGCCGCGTTTCAATTCTCCCGGAGCCGTCGAGATGTCCATGGACATGAATCCCGCCAGCAGCTTTGCCCAGCTCAAGCGCATTGAATCGAGCAAGGTGTTCCAGACTGTTGTTATCGCCATCATCATTCTGTCTGCCCTGACCATCGGCGCCAAAACCTATGATCTGCCACCATTGGTGGAACAGAGCCTGTCGGTGATGGACAACGCCATCACCCTGTTCTTTCTGGTGGAAATCCTGTTCCGGTTCGCCGCCTGCCCACTCAAACGCCGCTTTCTCATGGATGGCTGGAACCTGTTCGACACCATCGTGGTGATCGGCAGCCTGATCCCTCTGGACAATTCCGAGGCGGTATTGCTGGGCCGGTTACTGCGCGTATTCCGGGTGCTTCGACTGGTATCAGTGGTGCCCGAGCTGCGCTTTCTGATCAACTCGTTACTGAAAGCTATTCCGCGCATGGGCTACATTGCCCTGCTGATGTTCATCATCTTCTACATCTACGCTGCCATGGGCTCCATGTTCTTCGCCACCGTTGACGAAACACTCTGGGGCGATGTCGCCATCGCCATGCTCACACTGTTCCGGGTTGCAACCTTTGAGGACTGGACCGACGTGATGTATGCCACCATGGAAGACTATCCCATGAGCTGGTTGTACTACCTGACCTTTATCTTCCTGACGGCCTTTGTGTTCCTGAACATGATGATCGGGGCGATACTGGAGGTAATGAGCGAGGAGCAGAACGCCAAACAGGCCCAGAAGGCCCACGATGAGCGGGATGAGATTGCCCGTCAGCTCCGGGCTGTACAGGAACAGCTGCAGGAACTGACGAAGCAGGTCAGCGAGAAACGCTGATTCAGAATGGCTTGGCCATGGCCAGATGGAAAATAGCCGTCACCTGCACCAGGGCAAGTACCGCCGCCACAATGCGTGCGGGCTTGCCCACAGTGGTTTTCAGCGCAAACACCCCGGCAATGATGTAACCGAACAACAACACGATCTTGGTGATCAGCCAACCGGGCATGGCAGAGGCATAACCGGCCACAAACACCAGCGCAATGGCCGCGACCAGAAGGATGGTGTCATTGATGTGGGGAATGAACCGTAGCGGCGTCTGGCGCCAGCCTGGTCGCCCGACCGCATCAAGCAGTAGCCGCAGGGCAAACAGCGTAATGGTGAGGTAGGCGGTGGTCATGTGCAGGTGCTTCAGGATCATGTACGAGGTCATGGAAGTTCCTTTGTTAACAAACGATTTGCGGCCATTGTACGCAAACTACCCCCAAGCAGGTATGGTTAATACTGGCATGAAGGTTTAACATATACCCAGAATACATGTATATGGGAGACATCTATGCAGGCCATACCGACTTCCCCTGAACGGGCGTCTGCCAGCCTCAGCCAACTCTTTTCCTATCCTTTCCGGATTTTTTTCCTGTCCATGACGGTACTGGCCATTGTTGCCATCCCGCTTTGGGTTCTGGAAGTCACCGGCATGGTTCAGTTGCCACTGGCTCTGCCCGCCCTGTTCTGGCATCAGCACGAAATGCTGTTCGGCTTTCTCTCTGCTGCCATCGCAGGCTTTCTGCTCACCGCTGTCTGCGTCTGGACCCAGACCAACCGAACCCATGGTGCACTGCTCGCAGGACTCTGGGGCGTGTGGCTGGCCGGTCGCCTGTTACTGGCCTTTGGCGGCAACCTGCCGGACTGGCTGGTACAGGGCGTGAATCTGGCTTTTCTGCCCCTGGTGATGATTGATGCCGGCTGGCGCGTGTGGAAGGCCCGCCAGAAACGACAGCTGATGATCCTGGTGGTGCTCGGGTTACTTTGGTTGATGCAGATCGGCTTTGTCACCCGCCTGGACATGGCGTTCAGCTATGGTGCGCTGATCATGGCCATGGCACTGATCAGCATCATCGGAGGCCGGATTACCCCGGCATTTTCGGCTGGATGGCTGCGCCAGCGTGGCGGCAATGCAGAGGCGGTCAAGATGATTCCGGCACTGGATATGGCGGCACTGTTCTCCATGATCCTGCTGATGGCATCCCTGGTGACGGGCTGGCAAACCGTCACCGCCGTCATTGCGGTGGTTGCTGCATCGTTGATGCTGGTGCGCCTGTATAACTGGAAAGGCTGGCTGGTGCGCAAAGATCCCTTGCTCTGGATTCTGCACCTGTCCATTCTCTGGGTGCCGGTTGCACTGATTCTGCTGGCAGGCGCTCTGGTGGCCGGTTGGCCAACCAATGCCTGGAGCCATGCCGCCGGCACTGGCGCCATCGGCTGCCTGATTCTGGGGGTGATTGCTCGAGTGTCACTGGGCCATACCGGCCGGCCGCTGGTGTTGCCGAAGGGCATGGTTCTGGCGTTTGTGGCCATCCAGCTCGCTGCGGTTGTTAGGGTGTTGACCGCATTCAATCTGATTCCCTGGCACCCCGGCATTGGCACCAGCACCCTGCTGTGGATGCTGGCCTATGGCCTGTTCCTGGTGCGTTATACCGTCATTCTGGCCAGCCCCCGGCCAGACGGGCGCGAAGGCTGATCCAGTGCCAGATACGAAAAGGCCGGCTCGGGGCGTAACCGAGCCGGCCTTTCTGTTTTCGGCGGCAGGACTTCAGGCCGCCATTTTCTCTTTCAGCAGCTTTTCAAAATGGGATCGGGCCGCACGGAACCGGGCTGCCGGAAAGTGAATGCTGATGCCCTCCAGTGCTGCCATCAGCATTTCCAGATGGGCATCCCAACCGGCGCAGGCAATAGGCACCACCTCATCGTCCGGCAACGACAGCGTCAGGCAAAGCCGGGTACAGACTCCTTCCCGCAGTATTTCCCAGGTCAGCGGCCGCTCAGGGGCATCTCCGGAACTCCAGGAGTAGGACAACAGCCGGTGAGGCCGGCAGGCGGTAATGGTACAGTCGATGGGCATGCCACTGTTGCCAAAATCCAGCTGAACCCGGCCACCTTCACGAGCCTCCAGAGACCCGGCAGCCAACCAGTTGGCCAAATGCACCGAATCGGTCAGCATATTCCAGACAGCCTCTGGAGGATGATCCAGCAACCGTTCCAGGTGTACCAATACCCGGCCCGTCTCGAACCGGATTTGTCCATCGATGAATTCCTCATCTGCAGACATAGGCCCTCCCAAATATGGCGAACTTCACAGATTCGACGAAAGTATCAAACCGGACAAAAATTAGCCTTGATGACCATCAACCGGCTCTGGATGCGGCTTTCGGGGAACTTATCGGCGGTAATCATCCACTAAAGGTCAATAGCCGTTCACAGAACAGGCGCTAAAGTAGAAGAAATCATTTTGCAACAGAGACACAGGCAACATGTATCCTGATCACTTTGACAAAGAAGACCTGATCCGCTGCGGCCACGGCCAGCTGTTCCCCGGCGCCATGCGCCTGCCCATCGACGAAATGCTGATGGTCGACCGTATTACCCACATCGGAGCCGATGACGGCGAATATGGCAAAGGCAGCCTGGTGGCCGAACTGGACATCAACCCGGATCTCTGGTTTTTCAAAGTGCATTTTGAGGGCGACCCGGTGATGCCTGGATGCCTGGGCCTGGATGCCATGTGGCAGTTGGTCGGCTTCTTCCTGGCCTGGAGCGGCGGTGAAGGTAAGGGTCGTGCCCTGGGGGCCGGAGAGGTGAAGTTTTTCGGACAGGTTTTGCCGGAAAACAAAAAGGTCACCTACTATCTGGATATCAAGCGGTTGATTCGCCGCAAACTGACCATGGCCATTGCGGATGCCCGCATGGAAGTGGACGGGCGGGAAATCTACACCGCCAAAGACCTTCGGGTCGGCCTGTTCACATCGACTGATGACTTTTAGGAGTTAGCACAATGCGTCGCGTTGTAGTTACCGGCATGGGGATTGTCTCCAGCCTTGGAACCAACCAGAAAGAAGTGGCCCAGTCGCTTCGCGAATCCCGCTCCGGCATTGCCTTCAGCGAAGAAGCCCGGGATAACGGCCTGCGCAGCCACGTTGCAGGCAAGATCGACCTGAACCTGTCAGAACTGATCGACCGCAAGATCTGGCGCTTTATGAGCCCGGCCGCCGGCTACTGCTACCTGGCCGCCAAAGAGGCCATTGAGCAGGCTGGCCTGACCGACGAACAGCTGCGTGCAAACACCACCGGCGCCGTATTTGGTACTGGTGGTGCTTCCACCGTCGAACTGCTGGATGCCATCGACACTCACCGCGACAAAGGCCTTCGCCGGGTGGGCCCGTACCGGGTACCCCGCACCATGGGTAGCGCCATCAACGCCTCCATCACCACCGCCTTTGGTATCACCGGTATCAACTACGGCATCACCTCTGCCTGCGCCACCAGCGCCCACTGCATCGGCCACGCGGCTGACCAGATCGCCCTGGGCCGCCAGGACGTGATGCTGGCCGGTGGCGGCGAAGACATCCACTGGACCCTGAGCCTGATGTTCGATGCCATGGGGGCGCTGTCCACCAAGTACAACGACACGCCGGAACAGGCCTCGCGCACCTACGATGCAGACCGTGACGGTTTCGTGATTTCCGGTGGCGGCGGCACGCTGATACTGGAATCCCTGGAACACGCCGAAGCCCGCGGTGCCACCATCCTGGCCGAACTGGTCGGCTTTGGCGCCACCTCCGACGGTGCCGACATGGTGGCTCCCAGCGGTGAAGGTGCCATTCGCTGCATGAAACAGGCCATGGCCAACATCGACGGCGAAATCAGCTACATCAACACCCACGGCACCAGCACGCCGGCAGGTGATGTAACCGAGCTGAAAGCGCTCAAGGAAACCTTCGGCGACAAGATCCCGCCGCTGAGTTCCACCAAACCCCTGTGTGGCCACGCACTGGGTGCGGCGGGCGTACACGAGGCCATCTACAGCCTGATCATGCAGCGGGAGAACTTTATTGCCCCGTCAGCCAACATCCAGACCCTGGACGAAGGCGCCGAAGGCTACCCGATTGTGCGTGAACGCATGGACAACCAGAATCTGAACCTGGTAATGAGCAACAGCTTCGGCTTTGGCGGCACCAACGCCACCCTGATCTTCAAGAAGGTCTGATCAGGACAGCCGAAGCGAGCGATATTCAGCCGGCGGCGTCCCCATCCAGCGCTTGAATGCCCGGCTGAATGCGCTTAATTCCGAAAATCCGAGCTGCTCGGCAATTTCCACCAGCGGCTTGGATTTATCTTTCATATAGGTGATCGCCTGCTCCCGACGAACCTGCTCCAGCAGAGCCGCAAACGTCAGCCCCTCCTGGCGCAACTTCTTGTGCAACGTATACCGGCTCATATTCAACTGCCCGGCCACCGCCTCGACACCGACTTTCCCTCGCTCCAACTGAATCCGGATCAGCTTGCTGACCCGCATACTCAGCGAACGCTTTGAATTTTCAGGCCTTAATGGCTCTGATGCCATGCTGGTTCCTCCTGCCTATCGTCCTGGCCCAAACTGCCAACTCCATCAGCGTACACATGTTAGCCGAAATCAATCAATACGACCTTTGAGCAAGATCAATGGCGCATCGGATTATTTGCGGCACAATGCTCGCTTTCAGAATGCCCTACCTGCATCCATCCGCTTTTCAGTTAATACCCGGAGATACCATGACCACCCCGGAACTGCTTGCTCCCGCCGGCACCCCCGAACATCTAGAAACCGCCTTCGCCTATGGCGCAGATGCCGTCTATGCCGGCCAGCCGAGATATTCGCTGAGAGTAAGGAACAACAGTTTCAAAGACGTTGCAGCCCTGGGCGCCGGCATTGAACGAGCGCACGAACTGGGCAAACAGTTCTACCTGGTCTCCAACATTGCACCCCACAACAACAAGGTGCGCAGCTACCTGAGAGACCTGGCACCAGTCATAGAACAGAAACCCGACGCCCTGATCATGTCTGACCCCGGCCTGATCATGCTGGTAAGGGAGAAGTGGCCGGATCAACCCATCCACCTGTCGGTGCAGGCCAACGCTGTCAACTGGGCCACCGTGGAATTCTGGCGCCGCCAGGGCATCAGCCGCGTGATCCTGTCCCGGGAACTGGGCCTGGAAGAAATCCGCGAAATCCGCGAAAAGGTTCCGGCGATGGAACTGGAAGTGTTTGTACACGGCGCCCTGTGCATGGCCTACTCCGGCCGCTGCCTGCTGTCCGGCTACATGAACCACCGCGACGCCAACCAGGGCGCTTGCACCAACGCCTGCCGCTGGAACTATAAAGAAGTCCAGCACAGCCATGACCAGACTGGCGACCTGATCGCCACCTCTGCAGATGCGGTAGAAACCTGCGAGCCCAAAGAAATCCTGCTGGAAGAACCCAACCGCCCCGGCGGCTTCATCCCGGCCTACGAAGACGAACACGGCACCTACATCATGAATTCTAAAGACCTGCGCGCCGTCCAGCACGTGGAGGAACTGGTCAAAATGGGCGTTCACTCCCTGAAAATCGAAGGCCGCACCAAAAGCACCTACTACGTAGCCCGCACCACTCAGGTGTACCGAAAAGCCATCGACGACGCCCTCGCCGGCAAACCCTTCGACATGCACATGATGGACGAACTCGAAGCCCTCTCGAACCGCGGCTACACCGAAGGCTTCCTGCGCCGGCACGTGCCCCAGGAATACCAGACCTACGAACAGGGCTCCTCATATCTCGGCACCCAGCAAGTGGTAGGCACCATTGCCGATGCGGATGACCGATGGCTCACCATCGACGTAAAAAACAAATTCGCCCCCGGCGACCAGTTGGAACTCATCACCCCGGCCGGCAACCTGCGATTCTCTGCCAACACCATGGAAAATCGCCACGGCGAGGCCATGGAGTGCGCACCAGGCAGTGGCCACATCGTAAAAATTCCTAAACCAGCGAACTTGCCGGATAAACTGGACTTCACCTATCTGACCAAGATTTTTGCCGAAAACACCTGCCGTTAAACTCGAGGGGCGATCTGTACGCCCCCTTAGTGCCCCAAAGGCCGATTAAGGTATAATCCCTACACAACCGATTTAATACCTGACTATTTTACTCTGGTATTGTATAATCGCTCGCCAGAAGCAACGGGAAACCGGCTAACAGCCCCTCCCGTCATCCAAAAACCGATTGCAGGGCGTACTCACGGAGAGAGCGACCACTGCGACATCAGCAAACCGAATACACCCATCCGCCAGCCCAAGGGCTGCCGATGACACAAAGGGCGCAAGCCCTGGATGAGAGAATTACGGAGCGACGATCATGGCGACCACCGACAACGAGGTGAAAGAGCTGATCAAACGGGAATACGAACACGGTTTCGTGACCGAAATCGAAGCCGACACGTTCGAACCCGGCCTGAACGAAGACGTCATTGCCCGCCTTTCCGCCATAAAGAAAGAGCCGGAATGGATGCTGGAATGGCGCCTCAAAGCCTATCGTCGCTGGCTGGAAATGGAAGAGCCGAACTGGGCTCATGTCGGCTACCCGAAAGTCGACTACAACTCGATTTCCTATTATTCCGCGCCCAAGCGCAAAGAGGATATGCCACAAAGCCTGGATGAAGTGGATCCGGAGCTGCTGAAAACCTACGAAAAGCTGGGCATTCCCCTGCACGAGCGCGAAAAGCTTGCCGGCGTTGCCGTGGACGCAGTATTCGACTCGGTTTCCGTAGCCACCACCTTCAAAGAGCCTCTGGCCAAAGCCGGCGTAATCTTCTGCTCGATTTCCGAAGCCGTCCGTGATTACCCCGAACTGGTCCAGAAATACCTGGGCACCGTGGTTCCCCACGGCGACAACTTCTTTGCGGGCCTGAATTCGGCGGTGTTTTCTGACGGCACCTTTGTGTACGTGCCCAAGGGTGTGCGTTGCCCTATGGAGCTGTCCACCTACTTCCGCATCAACGCCGCCAACACCGGCCAGTTCGAACGCACCCTGATTATCGCCGACGAAGGCAGCTACGTAAGCTACCTGGAAGGCTGTACCGCACCGATGCGCGACGAGAACCAGCTGCACGCGGCCGTGGTTGAGCTTGTGGCTCTGGACGATGCCCAGATCAAATACTCCACCGTACAGAACTGGTACCCGGGCGATGAAAACGGCAAGGGTGGTATCTATAACTTCGTGACCAAGCGTGGCGCCTGCATCGGCAAGAACTCCAAGATTTCCTGGACCCAGGTGGAAACCGGCTCCGCCGTCACCTGGAAGTACCCGAGTTGTGTACTGCGCGGTGAGAATAGCGTTGGCGAGTTCTACTCTGTCGCGCTGACGCATAATTACCAGCAGGCCGATACCGGCACCAAGATGATCCACCTGGGCAAGAATACCCGCAGCACCATCATCTCCAAGGGTATTTCCGCCGGCAAGAGCTCCAACGCCTACCGCGGCCTGGTGAAATTCGGCCCGGGCGCAGAGGGCGCGCGTAACTTTACCCAGTGTGATTCGCTGCTGATCGGCGACCGCTGCGGCGCGCACACTTTCCCGTACATCGAGAGCAAGAACAAGTCGGCCATCGTGGAACACGAGGCGACCACTTCCAAGGTCAGCGACGAGCAAATGTTCCTGTGCCGCCAGCGCGGTATCGACCCGGAGCAGGCAGTGTCCATGATTGTCAACGGCTTCTGTAAAGAGGTGTTCAAGGAGCTGCCGATGGAGTTTGCGGTTGAGGCTGGCAAGCTTCTGGAAGTGAGCCTTGAAGGTTCCGTTGGTTAAACGTTATGCCCCGCTGGCCTCGGAGGAGGCCAGCGAGCGGTTGAGTTTTCCGGGATACGCTGTGAATACATCCCTGTGCGCTCGACAAAATCATCCCTGATTTTGACGATCCCGGAAAACTCAACCGCTCACTGTCCCGAACGTTTTCAGGGGCATCAAAGGGTACGAATTTATAGATCGAAATTCAGGATATAGAGAGACATCTACAAATGCTGAGTATCAAAAACCTGCACGCCTCCGTTGAGGGCAAAGAAATCCTCAAGGGCATTAACCTGGAGATCAAGGCCGGGGAAGTTCACGCCATCATGGGCCCGAACGGTTCCGGTAAGAGTACCCTGTCACAGGTTCTGGCAGGCAACGACGCATTTGAAGTCACCGAGGGCGAAGTCACCCTGAACGGAGACAACCTCCTGGATCTGGAAACCGAAGAACGCGCCCGCGAAGGCATCTTCCTGGCCTTCCAGTACCCGGTGGAAATCCCTGGCGTGAGCAACCTGCAGTTCCTGCGCACCGCCGTTAACGCCATGCGCAAGCACAAGGGCCAGGACGAGATGAACGCGGCTGAGTTCATGAAGCTGGCCAAGGAAGTTTCCAAACAGGTAGACCTGGACCCGGCCTTCCTGAAACGCGGCGTGAACGAAGGCTTCTCCGGTGGCGAGAAGAAACGTAACGAGATCATGCAGGCCCTGCTGCTGCAGCCGAAACTGGCCATTCTGGATGAAACCGATTCCGGCCTGGACATCGACGCCCTGAAAGTGGTTTCCGATGGCGTGAATGCTCTGCGCTCGGAAGACCGCGCCATTCTGATGGTCACTCACTACCAGCGCTTGCTGAACCACATTGTTCCGGATTATGTGCACGTACTGGCTGGTGGCAAGATCATCAAGTCGGGCGGTCGTGAACTGGCCCTGGAACTGGAAGAGAAAGGTTACGGCTGGCTGGGCATTAAAGACGACGACACCAGCAACTGATCAGGAGGCCGTGGAATGAAATCTGTACCCATGCTTTCCAGCGCCTTCCTGCACCCGGCCGGGGAATCCCTGCCGGAGCCGTTGCTGGCGCTGCGCAAGGAGCGGGCCAGCGCGCTGGTAGATATGCCGCTGCCTACTCGCAAGACCGAGAACTGGAAGTACTCCAGCAAGTACCTGAAGCTGGCCGACGATATGGCCATTTCCCTGCCGGCCGAAGGCAAGACCGGCAACAGTCTCGCTGTGCCCGGCTACAAAGTGGTTTTCATCAACGGCGTGATGATTCCTGAAGCCAGCGAGTATCCGGATCTCGACGGTATCGAGATCCTGAGCTTCAACGATCTGGCTAACGACGAAGCTGAAGCCCTGTCTGCAAAGCTGGGCAGCACCCTGAATCACGATCAGGTCCAATTCGCCCGCCTGAACGGGGCGCGCTTCGAAGATGGCCTGTTCATTCGCCTGAAACCCGGCGCGGTGCTGGATCAGCCGTTGTTCATCATCCATGAAACCAGCGCTGACGCCAGTGGCTCCGCCTACCCACGCATCTTCGTGGAAGCCGGCGCCAACAGCCAGCTGACCCTGGTAGAGGAATACACCTCCAGTGGTGAAGCATCCGCCTTGGTCAGCACAGTAACCGAATTCAATCTGGCCGATGGCGCCAACGTCACCAGCATCCGCCTGAACATGGAAGGCGAGAATGTTCAGCACATTGGCGCTACCGGTGTGCTGCAGCAGCGCAGCTCCCGTTTCGAGAGCCATTGTGTTGGTTTTGGCGGCCCCCTGCGCCGGCACGATCTGCAGGTGCGACTGGAAGGCGAAGGCGCGGAAACAAAACTCAATGGCGTGGTGGTTACCCAGGGCAAACAGCACTACGACAACCACACGTCCATTGACCATGTCGCCGCCCACTGCAACAGCGAAGAGACCTATCGCAATATCGCAGCAGACCAGTCCCATGCTGTGTTCAACGGCCGGATTCATATCCACCAGGACGCCCAGAAGTCCAATGCGGATATGAACAACAAGAATCTGCTGCTGTCCAACGGGGCAGAGATTGATACCAAGCCGGAACTGGAAATCTACGCCGACGATGTGAAGTGCGCGCACGGCGCCACCATCGGCCAGCTGGACGAAACCTCCGTGTTCTATCTGGTATCGCGCGGGATCGGCCGCCGGCAGGCCAATGTTCTGCTCACCATGGCGTTTATTAACGAGCTGGTGCAACAGATTCCGGTCGAAGCCGTGCGTGAAACCGCCCAGGCGCGGTTGAGTGATTTCTTTGAGCAAACCTTTCAGGAGGCCTGAGGGGCATGACTGATCTGTCCGTGGCAAACAACACCCAGTCGATGGCGTTTGATGTACAAGCCATTCGCCGCAACTTCCCGATTCTCCATCAGGAGATCAACGGGAAGCCGCTGGTGTATCTGGACAATGGCGCGTCGGCGCAGAAGCCACAGGCCGTGCTGGATGCCATGGATCGCTATTACCGCGAGATGCACTCCAACGTGCACCGTGGCGCCCATACCCTGGGTGATCGTGCGACCGCCGCCTTTGAGGGCGCCCGGGAAACCGTGCGCGAATTCCTGAATGCGCCCAGCACCCGCGAAATCATCTGGACCCGTGGCACCACCGAAGCCATCAACCTGGCAGCCAATGGCCTGGCCCCACGCCTGAAAGCCGGCGATGAGATTCTGGTCAGCCACATGGAACACCACGCCAACATTGTGCCCTGGCAGATGGTGGCCGAGCGCACCGGTGCCAGGGTTGTGCCCATCCAGGTGACACCGCAAGGCGAGCTGGATCTGGATTCGTTCAACAGCCTGCTGAACGAGCGCACCCGGGTGCTGGCGATCACCCACGTGTCCAACGCGCTGGGCACCGTCAACCCAATTGCGCCCCTGATTGAACAGGCGAAAAAACAGGGGGTACTGACCCTGGTGGATGGCGCCCAGGCGGTGCCCCACTTCCAGCCGGACGTTCAGGCTCTGGGCTGTGACTTCTATGCATTCTCTTCCCACAAGCTGTTCGGGCCCACGGGCATTGGCGTGCTTTATGGCCGCGCCGAACTGCTGGAAGAAATGCCGCCTTATCAGGGCGGTGGCGAAATGATTGAGCGGGTATCGTTCGAGCGAACCACCTGGAATGTGTTGCCCTACAAATTCGAGGCCGGAACCCCGGCTATTGCCGAAGCAGTGGGCCTGGGCGCCGCCATCGACTATCTGAACTCGCTGAACCGAAAGGCCATGGAAGCAGCAGAGGATGCCTTGCTGCGCCGCGCTAATGAATTGGTCGAAACCGTGCCAGGCATGGAGATCATCGGTACCGCTGCCAATAAGGTACCGGTGATGTCGTTCAAGATTGCCGGTCTGCACCCAAGCGACATCGGCACCCTGCTGGACCAGCAAGGCATCGCCATCCGCACCGGCCACCATTGCGCCATGCCATTGATGGATTTCTACGGAGTACCCGGTACAGCCCGGGCTTCGTTTGCGTTCTACAATACGCTGGAAGAGGTCGAGAAACTGTTTACCGGCCTGCAGAAAATCCAGCGCCTGTTTGCCTGAGGAGGTGGAAACATGACAGCCGAAGTCTTCACCCCAAGCGATGTGAACGTGACCATGACCCCAACGGCGGTCAAACACGTTCGCAAACAACTGGACAAGAAACCGGAAGCCAAAGGCATTCGCCTGGCCATCAAAAAGAGTGGCTGCTCCGGCTTCAAGTATGAAACCCAGTGGGTAGAAACACCGGAATCCGATGACCGTATCTTTACCATCGACGGCGTGGATGTGTTCGTAAAGCAGGAACACCTGCCACTGGTAAACGGCATCGAAATCGACTTTGTCACCGAGGGTGTGAACTCCCTGTTCCGCTTCCGCAACCCCAACGCCACCGCTGAGTGCGGCTGTGGTGAAAGCTTCACGGTGGCGTAAAGCACAAAGATAGGACTGATCAAACATGCAAGAACGCGAAGTCGTCCTGACCAAACGCGAAGTGGAAGCCCGCCTGGTACCTGCCGGAACGGAAATCATGATTCCGT
This sequence comes from Marinobacter sp. MBR-105, assembly GCF_053628895.1. Lineage (NCBI taxonomy): Bacteria > Pseudomonadati > Pseudomonadota > Gammaproteobacteria > Pseudomonadales > Marinobacteraceae > Marinobacter > Marinobacter sp. MBR-105. Next base: position 222,312 of record NZ_JBRJHG010000002.1, read on the forward strand.
CAGACACCTTTGTGACCATTACCCAATCCCTCGGCGGTAGCTTCACCGTGGCGGTCAACGGCAATCTTGCCCGCATTGAAGGCCACGACGCCGATGCCCTGGGCAAGCAGCCGCTGGAAAGCAGCTTCGAGACCCCGGAAGACGGCACCATCAACGAAAACCAGGTATGGGAAGCGCTGCGTAACTGCTACGACCCGGAAATCCCGGTGGACGTAGTCAACCTGGGCCTGATTTACGAATGCCGGATTGAGAACGGCACAGAAGACGGCAATCACGTTTACATCAAAATGACCCTGACCGCGGCTGGCTGCGGCATGGGGCCGGTAATCACCGACGATGTGAAGCGCAAGGTGGAGCATGTACCTAATGTGGACAAGGTTACCGTTGAGCTGACCTTTGATCCGCCCTGGAACAACGATATGCTCACCGACGAAGCCAAACTTGAACTGGGAATGCTATGACCGCCAGCAAGGAACAATTTCTGAACAATCCCCTGGGCAAAGACACCACCCTTGAAGACGTTCTGGATGCGTTTGAGTTTCTGGACGACTGGGAAGAACGCTACGCCTACATCATCGATCTGGGCAAACAGCTGCCCGGTTTTCCGGATGATGAGCGGGTTGAAGAAAACTACGTACACGGCTGTCAGAGCCAGGTATGGCTGATTCATCGTTACGATGAGGAAAGCGGTAAACTGTTCCTGCTGATCGATTCCGATGCCATGATTGTGCGCGGCCTGGCCGCTATCATTCTGGTGGCCCTGAACGGCAAGACGCCGCGAGAGCTGCTGGCCACCGATATCGATGAGTTGTTCGAGCAGCTGGATCTGTTCCGCCATATTTCCCCCACCCGGGGCAACGGCCTGCGAGCTATGGTCGGCAAGATACGGGATATTGCGGCGGCCGAGGCCGCCTGAGACTTACCAGATAATGGCCAGGTCATCGCGTTGAACGTTGATCAGGCCACCTTCCGTAGGGATTCGCCCGTTACTGAAATCCGGATGCACGTTGTCCAGTGTCAGCGTCACCCCGGTATCTGACAGTTCGGGTGTACCGTCCAATGAATCAAAGTAACGCTGACTGCGGTACAGATTGAGCTCATCCCCCGGGCGGAGCCCCGCCGTTGCGCCGGAGGCAAGAGTCACCCGGTTGCCATCCACACGGGTTATGCGGGCCATGAATGGCTGACAGGCCAGAGCATTGTTAACGGCGGCGGTCATCTCGGCAATCACACCGTCAACCGCCTGCCCCCACTCGGAACTTTCAAAGCCCGCCGAGGCAAAACCGCCGGTACCACTGCCATCCGGCTGCCACCGTGCCGAGGTTTCAAACCGCTGCCGGAAGACCGGGGAACCGCTGAAGCCGTCAAAAACCATCACTTCGGCCTCAAACCGGCGGGTGGTGTCAGCCATTCCGATACCGCGCTGCATGCGATCCAGAATCGAACTGCCCCAGGCACCGGGGTCGGCCAGGCCGATATCCCGAATCACACCGGCCACCACAAACTGAGCACCCAGTTCCCGGGCCAGCTGAACCACATTTGTCAGATGATTGCTGGCCAGATTTTTCTGAGACGTGGGCGCATCCGGGAGGTTGCTGAACAGCTGTAACGATGTCGCCCCCAGCACCTGCAATTGCCCCTGTTGTTGCAAGCGAGCCACCAGTTCCCGCGGCAACTGTTCGCCGGCGTCATCCAAGGCCGCACCGCCGCCCTGCTCCGGACGGGTGATCGGGAACGCGGTTACCGCCACCCGTTTACGCAAACCGGATGCCTGCCCGGCCTTGCAGCTGCCAGCGTGGCCTTCGGCATCCGACATCTCTGCCCGGACAATCACCCTCAGCAGATTGCCACTTCGGTACTCATCCACAATCGTGGCATTGCGAACCTGGGCCATGGCCGACAGCTCGGTATGAGAGCCCACAAGCTCACCGTTCTCCATGGTATCCCGGGTGCTGACCCTGGCCTGATATTGCAGCGCCAGGTCGCGCATCGCCGCCTGACGCGCCTCGGTGCGGGCCTGGTCCAGATTATTCTCCCGGATATTGGCGTGCCCCACGCCTTCGAGGACCACGCCATGGGCAAACCCGGTGCACAGGCTCAGCATCCAGAACAGAAGCATTGATCTCATCATGGCAATTTAACCCACCGGAACGATACCGGTTCAATCACGGCGTTCATCAACAGGCCTAATCGAGGTAGTACAGGGAATCTGTGCGACGGGCCTCAACATCCCCTACACGGTCATTCCGCCTGGGCATGGGAATGGCACAGACATCCTGCACCTGATCGTCCGCCACCTTCGCCACACACTCCCGGAACCTCGGCTCCAGGCGCAGCTCCATCACGGTTTCCACCACGCCATCGCTATGCTCATTCACCGCCACCATCCGGGCGCCGCGAATGTAGCTGTCCACATAGGTGCGGAAACTGTCGTTCTGCAACACGAAGTCATTCACCGTGGAACTGCCGTAGATCACGGTACCGTAGACCCGCTCGGCCAGGTTCCGGTAGGCGTCCAGCTGTGAAGCCCGTCGAGCCAGTAAGCGCTTCCTGGGGTCAACCCTATCGTTCTGAGTATGTTGATAGGCACCAAAACCACTAACCCGAACGGTTATAGGCTGAAAGACTTCAGATCCGGACTGGTCGCTCCAGTAACTGCTCAACGGCGCACAGGCGGCAACAGCAATAGCCAGAACAGGAACTAGGATCCAGCGCAACGTCATTATCATGTCTCCACAAAAGACTTTAGCCAGAATCATGAAAAAATCACGCCACGTTCTCCACCTAATTGATATTTATTCACTTTCTACCATTTGGCACCACACTCGAACAGTTTCGACGGCAAAATATTGCCTCTATCGATATAGACAGAACAAGTCATTATCCAGCGTGCTGGATATCACGGAAGACGCCAGTTCACCACAGTTTGCCTCTGGCCGGTCGTGGCCGGATAATCCCCGTTACCCATTCATGGCAATCAGGAACAAACCGCATTATGCAAACCTATCTGGTGGGCGGCGCTGTCCGCGACAAACTGCTCGGCCTGGGCGTTAAAGACAGGGACTGGGTAGTGGTTGGTGCCACCCCCGAAGACATGCTCCAGCGAGGCTTCAAACAGGTAGGCGCGGATTTCCCGGTTTTCCTGCACCCGGACACCGGCGAGGAATACGCCCTGGCCCGGACCGAGCGCAAGCAGGGGCGCGGGTACCACGGATTCAGCGTTTACAGTGCACCGGATGTCTCCCTGGAAGACGACCTTCGCCGCCGTGACCTGACCATCAACGCCATGGCAGAAACCGAGAACGGCGACCTGGTAGACCCGTTCAACGGCCATGCCGACCTGGAACAGAAAAAGCTTCGGCATGTGTCTGAAGCCTTCGCCGAAGATCCCCTGCGCATCCTTCGCACCGCCCGCTTCGCCGCGCGCCTCCAGCCACTGGGGTTCAGCATTTGCCGCGAGACCATGGCACTGATGCGGGGGATGGTCGCCAGTGGCGAACTCAGGGACCTGGTACCGGAGCGGGTGTGGCAGGAAGTTCAAAGGGCACTGCATGAACAGGCTCCGGGCGTGTTCTTTGATGTGCTCCGGGAGCTCGGCGCCCTGACGGTGCTGATCCCTGAATTGACCGATGAACAGGCTTTCCGTCAGGGTCTCAGCGCCCTGCAGTGCATCCACCGCAAACAGGGGTCTACCGCCCAGCATTACGCGGCCCTGCTCAGTGGCGTGCCCGAGCCAGACGCCGTTGCCAGGGCTAAAGCCATGAAAAGCCCCAACGACTGTCGGGAACTGACCCACCTGGTCTGCCTGTTCATGGCTCAGTTGAACGGAGCCTCGCCTGAAACCCGGCTGACACCGGAACTAGCAATGGAGCTTCTGGACACAGCCGATTTCTGGCGCCGGCCCGATCGTTTCGGCGTTTTGCTGGGTACCCTCGCCTGCACCCTTCAGAGCGAACCCGCCCATTTAGTTCAGCAACTGGAACTGGCCGCACATCGAGCCCAGAGCGTAACCCCTCACCCGTTCCTGCAAAAAGGCATTCAGGGCAAAGCTCTGGGCGAAGCAATCCGGAAAGAGCGCGTAGCCCGTATTACTGAGGCACTGCATTTACCGGAATAAGGAAAAATATCCCATGCCCCACCCCGTCGCCCTGATCACCGGTGCAGCCCATCGCCTGGGCGCCCACACAGCAGAAACCCTGCACGCTCGCGGCTGGAATGTTGTGATTCATTACCGTGGCCGTCAACAACAGGCCCGCGCACTGGCCGACAAGCTGAACCAGCAGCGCCCGGAATCCGCCGTGTGTTACCACGCCGATCTCACCGACATGAACCAGCTCCGGCAACTGGCGGAACAGGCCTGCGCGCAGTGGGGGCAGTTGAATGCTCTGGTCAATAACGCTTCCGTGTTTTACCCCAACCCCACCGAAGATGCCTCCGAACAGGACTGGGACACGATACTGGGCGCCAACCTGAAAGCCCCCTTCTTCCTGCTTCAGCAGTGTTTGCCTGCGCTAAAAGCGGCCTCCGGCAGTGTGGTCAACATGATCGACATCTACAGTGAGAAACCACTGAAGGACCACCCCCTTTACTGCGCCAGTAAGGCGGGGCTGGCAGCACTAACCCGCTCCTGGGCCAAAGATCTGGCGCCGGATGTTCGGGTAAATGGCGTGTCGCCAGGCGCCATCCTCTGGCCGGAAGGCGAATCAGCCGCGGACGCAGCCCACCAGCAGGCCATTCTCGATAAAACGCCCCTGGCCCGCACCGGCAACCCCGCCGACATTGCCGGTGCCATTGCCTACCTGGTATGCGACGCGCCGTTTATCACCGGCCAGATACTGTCGGTGGATGGCGGCCGCAGCCTGAATATGTGATCACCCGCACCAGAACAACCCCGACCTTCGTTGTTTTGGCCGGCAAGCGCTTTACCGCTACAATGCCTGCCATTCTTATAAACGGGCGCCACCCAACCAGGTGCCCAGATTAACGGAGAGTTCTCATGCGTGATGTTGTTATTGTTGCCGCCAAACGCACCGCCATCGGCAGCTTCGGTGGTGGTCTGTCCAGCCTGCGTGCAGACCAGCTGGGTACGGCCGTGATCAAGGCCGTGATGGAAGAAACCGGTGTCGCCGGCGACCAGATCAATGAGGTTATCCTCGGCCAGGTACTCACCGCCGGCTGCGGCCAGAACCCGGCCCGACAGTCTGCCATCAATGCTGGCCTGCCAGCTTCCGTGCCCGCCATCACCATCAACAAGGTCTGTGGCTCCGGCCTGAAAGCCGTGCACATGGCGGTTCAGGCCATCCAGTGCGGCGATGCCGAGATGATCCTGGCCGGCGGTCAGGAAAGCATGAGCCTGGCGCCCCACGTACTGCCCAACAGCCGCAACGGTCAACGCATGGGCAACTGGAGCATGATCGACACCATGATCACCGACGGCCTGTGGGATGCCTTCAACGACTATCACATGGGTATCACCGCTGAAAACATCGTCGAGAAATACGGCATCACCCGGGACGAGCAGGATGCCTTTGCCGCCGCATCCCAGCAAAAAGCCGTCGCTGCGCAAAAGGCCGGCTACTTTGACGGCCAGATTGTTCCTGTCACCATTCCCCAGCGCAAAGGCGACCCACTGGTGGTGGACAAGGATGAGTGCCCCCGCGACGGCGTCACCGGCGACAGCCTGGGCAAACTGCGCCCGGCCTTCAAGAAAGACGGCTCGGTAACCGCCGGCAACGCTTCCTCCCTGAACGACGGCGCTGCCGTGGTGATGGTGTGCAGCGCAGACAAGGCGAAAGAGCTGGGCCTGACCCCACTGGCAACCATCAAAGCCCACGCCAATGCCGGCGTGGACCCTACCATCATGGGCACCGGCCCGATCCCCGCCAGCCAGCGCTGCCTGGAGCGTGCAGGCTGGACTGTTGACGACCTGGACCTGATTGAAGCCAACGAAGCCTTTGCCGCCCAGGCGATTTCTGTGAACCGGGATCTGGGTTGGGATACCAGCAAAGTGAACGTGAATGGTGGCGCCATTGCCCTGGGCCACCCGATTGGCGCTTCCGGCTGCCGTATTCTGGTCAGCCTGCTGCACGAAATGACCCGCCGCGATGCCAAGAAAGGTCTGGCCACGCTTTGTATTGGCGGTGGCATGGGTGTGGCCCTGGCCGTTGAGCGCTGATGCTGCACGTGGTCCTGTACGAGCCGGAGATACCGCCAAACACCGGCAATATCATCCGGCTCTGCGCCAACACCGGCTGTCAGCTGCACCTGATTCAACCTCTGGGATTCTCTCTGGAGGACAAGCAGATGCGACGGGCCGGTCTGGATTACAGCGAATACGCTACGGTAAAGATCCATGCGGATTACGCCAGCTTTCTGGCAACCGAGCAGCCTTCGCGGCTGTTCGGGCTCACCACCAAGGGAAGTCGCCATTACCACGAGGTAGTGTTTCGGGACGGTGACTACCTGATGTTCGGGCCGGAGACCCGGGGCCTGCCGGAAGACGTGCGTAACGGGCTACCCGCCGAACACCGTCTTCGGGTACCCATGCGTCCGGAAAGTCGCAGCCTCAACCTTTCCAATACCGCCGCCCTGGTGGTTTATGAGGCCTGGCGGCAACTTGGGTTTGAGGGCTCGATCTGACCGATCCCGGGTAATCACCCACAAAAAAACCGGCCGAAGCCGGTTTTTTTTCGTTGAGCAGCAGCGCTTAGTGAGTCTGCTCTTCCTTGGCTTCACCCGCCGCTTCTTCCTGCTTGCGCTTGAGCGCCTGGGCATAGATCGCGTCGAAGTTAACCGGAGCCAGCATCAGGGCCGGGAAGCTGCCCTTGTTCACAATGCCGTCAATTGCTTCGCGGGCATAGGGGAACAGGATGGTCGGGCAGTAGGCGCCGAGCATCTGGCCAAGCTGCGGGCCTTCAATGCCGGAGATCATGAATACGCCGCCCTGCTGGATTTCGACGATGTACGCCACCTTCTCACCCACCTTGGCAGTCACTGTCAGGGACAGAACCACTTCATACTGGTTGTCGCTGATCTTGTTATGGGAGGTGTTCAGATCCAGGTTTACCTGGGGCTTCCACTGCTCCTGAAAAACCAGCGGAGAGTTGGGCGATTCAAAAGACAGGTCCTTCACATAGATGCGCTGAAGGGCAAACTGTGGTTGGTTCTGGTTGTCGTTGCCTGCGGCTTGCTGATTCTCAGCCATGATCAGTCCTTTCGTTTCCGTATTATGGGGCCAGGCCCGTTGTTATGTCGTCGTCTGCCGGAACAGTCTAATGCGAGGTTCCGAATGGTAATGTGAAACAGTGCGTCAGATCGCCACTCAGATCAAGCCCTGTTACTTTTTCACCAGGGGCAGATTGCTGGCCTTCCAGTCGGTAATACCACCGTTCAGGCGCACCACATTACTGAAGCCCTCGGCATTGAGCTGCTTGACCGCCATGGCGGCGTGCTGGCCCATCTTGTCGACAACGATGATCTGCTTGTCTTTGTGCTTGCTCAGTTCATTAACGCGGCTTTTAAGACTATTAAGCGGAATATTCACCGAGCCGGTAATGCGGCCTTCGTTGAAGTCTTTGCGATCGCGGATGTCCAACACCACCGCTTCATCCTTGTTGATCAGCGTAACCGCGCCCTGGGCCGAGATCTTGGCACCACCCCGGCGCGATTCCAGCACGATGATGGCCAGCAGGAACGCCACAAACAGCGACACCAGAATGTAGTGATTAACAACAAATTCAAACAAGCGGTCCATGAAACTACCCTGACAATTGGTTTGGCCGGATTATACACACCCACACCGGCTCACAGAAGGCAGTCGCCCCGCCATGATAGCGCCAGCACATCGTGATCATGAGCAATGCTTCAGCGAACGCGCGTGGTCTGAGTAAATGAAAACGGTTACAATCTGCCCCACTCAAATTCTGTTCTTTTTGCAACCAAGCGGACGACACGATGACCGAGACGCGCAAGCCCACTGCACTGATAATTCTCGACGGCTGGGGCCACCGTGACCCGGCGGAAGACAATGCCATTTCCAACGCCAACACCCCGTTCTGGGACAGGATCTGGCATAACCAGCCGAAAACCCTGATCAACACCTCAGGGATGTTTGTTGGCCTGCCCCAGGGCCAGATGGGTAACTCCGAAGTGGGCCATATGAATCTCGGCGCCGGCCGCGTGGTGTATCAGAGCCTGACGCGCATCGACAAAGATCTCGAAGATGGCGATTTCCAGAAGAATGAGGCCCTTTGCAACGCCATCGACAAGGCTGTTGCCAATGACAAGGCCGTACACCTGATGGGCCTGCTGTCTCCGGGCGGCGTCCACAGCCATGAAGATCATATTCTGGCGGCCGCTGAGCTGGCTGCAGCCCGTGGCGCCAAAGAAGTTTACATCCATGCCTTCCTGGATGGCCGTGACATGCCACCACGCAGTGCCCGCCCTTCTCTGGAAAAAGCCGCCGCGAAAATGAAAAGCCTGGGCGTTGGCCGGGTAGCCACCATCGTTGGCCGGTATTTTGCCATGGACCGGGACAACCGCTGGGATCGCGTGGAAGCGGCCTATAACGCCATGACCCTGGGCGAAGCCGAGTTCATCAGCGACGACCCGGTGGCGGCACTGGAACAGGCCTATGAGCGTGGCGAGAACGACGAATTCGTGAAGCCGACCCACATCCGGGCCGATGGCGAGCCCGAGGGCATCATCAATGACGGCGACGCCGTGCTGTTCATGAACTTCCGTGCCGACCGCGCCCGGGAAATGACCCGCACCTTCGTAGAGCAAGACTTCGACGGTTTCGACCGACGCAAGCACCCGGAACTGGCAGATTTCGTGATGCTCACCGAATATGCCGCTGACATCAAAACCTCCTGCGCCTACCCGCCCGAGCAACTGGCCAACGGCCTGGGCGAGTACATGGCGAAGCAAGGTAAAACCCAGCTGCGCATTGCAGAGACCGAGAAATACGCCCACGTGACCTTCTTCTTCAATGGCGGCCTGGAAACTCCCTTTGAAGGTGAAGATCGCATTCTGGTGCCGTCTCCCAAGGTGGCCACCTACGACCTGCAGCCGGAAATGAGCGCACCTGAGGTTACCGACAAACTGGTTGAAGCCATCAAGAGCGGCAAGTACGACCTGATCGTCTGCAACTACGCCAACGGCGATATGGTTGGCCACACCGGCAAGCTGGACGCCGCCATCAAGGCCGCCGAGTGCCTGGACCAGTGTGTGCAGCGTGTGGTGGAGGCCCTGGATGAAGTGGGTGGCGAAGCCTTGATTACCGCCGACCACGGCAACTGTGAGCAGATGACCGACCCCAACTCCGGCCAGGTACACACCTCCCACACCATTGGCCCTGTGCCTCTGGTTTACACCGGCCACCGCAAGGTGAACCTCCGGGACGACGGCAGCCTGTGCGATATCGCACCGACGCTGCTGGCCCTGATGGATACCGAAAAGCCTGCGGAAATGACCGGGCACAGCCTGGTCGAGTTCGACTGATCGCTCCGCCGGTAAAGGTGTTGCGTAAACTGACCGTCCTGGTGCTGGCCCTCACATTGGGGGCTGCACCTTTGGGCGCCCAGCAGGATGTGACCCCCGAACAGGTCGAGGCGCTGAAGGAGCGTATCGCCGACATCGACCGCTGGCTGGCCGATGCCGAAGAAGACCGGTCAACCCTTGAACAGCAACTGGCGGCCACCGAGCGCAAAATCAGCACCCTGACCCGGGAACGCCGTACCCTTCGGCAGCAGGCCCGGGAACAGCAGGAGCGCCTTGCCGAGCTTCGCGCCCAGGAAAGCGAGCTGGCCAATACCCTCGAACAGCAACGGGAAAACCTGAAACTACAGATCCGGGCAGCCTGGATGGAAGGCGACGCGCCGGCTCTGAAAGTATTGTTGAACGAGATTGAGCCCGGCGAAGTTGCCCGCACCCTCACCTACTACGAATACCTGAGCAAGAATACCGTCTCCCGCCTGGAAGCGTTCCAGCGCAGCCTTCAGGAACTGAAAGCCGCCCGCGCCGCCGTTCAGGCCACCCGCACCGAACTGGCCAAGACCGAAGCCGATCTGGAACAGCGCCAGCAGCAACTGACCCAGAGCCGGCAGGATCGGGCCAGAACACTGGCCGCCCTGAATGACGACATCCAGAACCGCCGTAGCGAGCGCCAATCCCTGGAAGCCGATCGCCAGCGCCTGGAGCAATTGCTGAAAGAGGTGCAGCAGGCCATTGCCAGCATTCCGGCCCCGAACGAATCCAGTCCGTTCAAATCCCGCCGCGACAAGCTGCCCTGGCCCGCAAAAGGGCGGATAGTCAGCAATTACGGCGCCATGTACGCAGATGGCAAACTACGCCGTAACGGCATTCTGATGAATACCGCCGAAGAGGCAGAGATCAAGGCCGTGCACTATGGCCGGGTGGTATTTGCCAACTGGCTGCGTGGATTCGGGCTGATCACCATCATTGATCACGGCGATGGCTACATGACCCTCTACGGCCACAGCAGCAGCTTGTTCACAACCCCCGGTGACTGGGTGCGCCCGGGCGAGACCATTGCCCTGGCCGGACGCACCGGCGGCACCGAAGACCCGGCCGTGTATTTCGAGGTACGTAGCAACGGCAAACCCGTGAACCCAAGGAGCTGGCTGGGCAAGCCATAACAGGGCTGACAAACGGCGTTGCGGGCGCCATACTGTCCGGGTCAGGAACCAGTCCAACTATTGGAAACAAAACAGGATATGTGAATGAAACGGGCCAGAAGTACACTCAAGACCTCGCCATTGCGCACCATGATTCTTGCCACCTGTTGTTTCACAGCCTCCGGACTGGCCCTGGCACAGGACCAGGACGCTCAGACCCAGCAGATTCTGGACTCCATTCAGAGTGGCGAGCGGGTTGAACTGAAACTTCCTGACCCGGAAGAACAACTGCCGCTGGAAGACCTGCGCAAGTTCACCGAAGTGTTCAGCCGCATCAAAGACGCCTACGTGGAAGATGTCTCCGACACCCAACTGCTCGAGAGCGCCATCAAGGGCATGCTGTCCGACCTGGACCCTCACTCTACCTATCTGGCCCCCAAAGATTACGAGGAACTGGAAGAAAGTACCTCCGGCGAATTTGGCGGGCTTGGCATTGAAGTGGGCATGGAGAACGGCTTTGTCAAAGTCATCTCCCCCATCGACGACACCCCGGCCCAGAAAGCGGGCGTTCAAGCTGGCGACCTGATCATCAAGCTGGACGAAAAGCCGGTGAAGGGAATGTCGCTGGAAGAAGCCGTCAACCTGATGCGCGGCAAGCCCGGCACGGTGCTTACTCTGACCATCATGCGCGAGGGCGAAAGTGCGCCTATCGAGATTGATGTCACCAGGGATGTGATCAAAGTCACCAGCGTTAAATCCCGGATGATCGATAACGGATACGGCTATGTCCGCATTACGCAATTCCAGGCCGAGACTGGCCGGCAGTTCCTGAAAGCCCTCAGCGATCTGGAAGACGAACACGGCAACGATCTGGACGGCCTGATCATTGACCTTCGCAACAACCCCGGCGGTGTGTTGCAAGCTGCCGTAGAGACCGCGGATGCCCTGTTGGACGAAGGCCTGATTGTTTACACCGAAGGCCGTATCCAGAGTTCACGCCTGCGCTTCAGTGCCAAGCCCGGCGACGTCATGGCTGGCACACCTATTGTCGTGCTAATCAACGGTGGCTCTGCTTCCGCGTCGGAAATCCTTGCCGGCGCGCTCCAGGACCATGAACGCGCCGTGGTGATGGGCACCCAGTCCTTCGGCAAGGGCAGTGTCCAGACGGTCATACCGCTGGACGAGACCCACGCCATCAAAATGACCACAGCCCGTTATTTCACGCCGGATGGTCGCTCCATCCAGGCCACCGGCATCAAGCCGGACATCGAGGTGCGCCCGGCAGAATTGAAAGAGCTCGACAGCAGGCCATTCTTCACCGAAGCCGACCTGAGCGGTCATCTTGAGGGGGAGAATGAGGAGGAAGCCCGTAAGGCCAGAGAACAGGCTGCGGAAGCACAGGCTTCTGCTGCCGACCGGGACTATCAGCTGCGGTCGGCCCTGAACCTGCTGAAAGGCTTGCACATCCTTAACCGGAAGAACGACAGCAAGCCGCAGGAAAACGCCCAGTGACTTTACGCTCTACCCTCACGCTGCTGGCCCTTCTGGCCATCAGCCCTGTCGCTGCGTTTGCGTCAGGGCCGGGTGAACCCCAGCAGCCCACCATTGCCATCATTATTGATGACATGGGCCACAATCGTTACGAGGGCGAGCGACTGGCAAAGCTTGACCAGCCCCTGACACTGGCCTTCCTGCCCTACCGGCGCCACACAGTTCCCCTGGCGAAGCTGGCCCACGCCCAATCCAAGGAAATCATGTTGCACGCCCCGATGGCCAACACCCGCAACTTCGGTCTCGGCCCGGGCGGACTGACACCGGATATGGACGAGCCGACCATCACCACCACCCTGCGCCGGGCACTGCAGTCCATTCCCTTTGTCAGCGGTGTGAACAATCACATGGGCAGCCTGCTTACTCAGCAACTGGAACCCATGGACTGGGTCATGAAAGAGCTGGACCGCTACCCGGTGTATTTCGTCGACAGCCGCACCATTGCCAATTCCATCGCCGGCAGTGTGGCCGATGCCTACAACATCCCGAGCCTGACGCGCGATGTGTTTCTCGATCACGAACAGACGGAAGAGTTTGTCGACAAACAGTTCAAACTGCTGATTCAGACCGCCAGGGAAAAAGGCACGGCCATTGGTATCGGACACCCCCACAAGGTCACCGTGGATTATCTGGAGAAGCACCTGCCGATGCTGGATGAACAGGGCATTGCCATCGCCACGGTCAGTGGTCTCTGGGCCATGCGCAACGGTAATCGGGAGATGTTTGCGGAAGGTGAGAAGCAGGCCATTCGGCCTGCCTATGCACGCAGCAATTAATCGCGGACTTCGATGCCCTGAGCCTTCATAAAGGCTTTGGCTTCAGGGATGGTGTGCTGACCGAAGTGGAAGATGGATGCCGCCAGCACCGCGTCTGCGCCACCCTGGGTAACGCCATCCGCCAGATGCTGTAGCTCACCGACACCACCTGAAGCAATCACCGGTACGACTACCGCATCGCTGATGGCACGGGTCAGGCCAAGATCAAAGCCGATCTTGGTGCCATCACGATCCATGCTGGTCAGCAGCAACTCCCCTGCCCCCAGCTCAACCATTTTCTTCGCCCACTCTACGGCATCCAGCCCGGTTGGCTTGCGACCACCGTGGGTAAAGATCTCCCAGCGCGGCTCCTCGCCTGCTGCGCTCACGCGCTTGGCATCGATGGCGACGACAATGCATTGCCGGCCAAAACGCTCCGCTGCCTCCCGCACAAACTCAGGATTGAAGACTGCGGCCGTATTGATGGAGACCTTGTCGGCTCCGGCATTGAGCAGTTTGCGGATATCATCGACGGTGCGCACGCCACCGCCCACGGTCAGCGGGATGAACACTTCCGCCGCCATGCGCTCTACCGTTTCGTAGGTGGTGTCGCGGCTTTCGCTGCTGGCCGTGATGTCCAGGAAAGTGATCTCGTCCGCGCCCTGCTCATTGTAGCGACGGGCCACTTCCACCGGGTCGCCGGCGTCGCGGATATCGACAAAATTCACGCCTTTAACCACACGGCCTTTGTCGACGTCCAGACAGGGGATGATGCGTTTTGCCAATGCCATTGTCAGTCCTCAGTTTTTCAGGCTGTCGCAATAGGCTTGCGCTTCCGCCACATCCAGAGTGCCTTCGTAGATGGCGCGGCCGGTGATAGCACCGATGACACCTGTGTCGGCAACGGTGGCCAGGCGCTTGAGGTCGTCCATGTTGGTAACGCCGCCAGACGCAATCACCGGGATGCCACCTTCCTCTGCCAGCTTGGCGGTGGCTTCGACGTTCACGCCCTGCATCATGCCGTCACGGGCGATGTCGGTGTAAACGATTGAGGATACGCCGTCGTTGGCGAAGCGCTTGGCAAGATCTACCGCCATGACTTCAGAGACTTCGGCCCAGCCGTCGGTGGCGACGCGACCGTCTTTCGCGTCCAGACCCACAATAATGTGGCCGGGGAATTCCTTGCACATTTCGGTGACAAACTCAGGCTCTTTAACCGCCTTGGTGCCGATGATGACCCACTGAACACCAGCCTTCAGATAGGCCTCAATGGTTTCCGCCGAGCGGATGCCACCACCAATCTGAATAGGCAGATTCGGGTACTTCACTGCAATTGCCTTTACGATTTCACCGTTTACCGGTTCGCCGGCGAAGGCGCCATTAAGGTCAACCAGGTGCAGGCGGCGGGCACCGGCGTCGACCCACTTGGTGGCCATGTCGACGGGGTCGTCACCGAATACGGTAGAGTCTTCCATGCGGCCCTGGCGCAGTCTTACGCATTTGCCGTCTTTCAGATCGATAGCGGGGATAATCAGCATGTTCCGGTCCAGTTCGTAAAGTTTTCCAGCAACTGCAGTCCCGCCCGGGCACTTTTCTCAGGGTGGAACTGCACTGCAAAGATGTTGTCTCTCGCCACCGCTGCCGCCAGGTCGACACCATAATGGGTGCGGCCAGCCATATCGGCGTTGCCTTCGGCTTCGGCGTAGTAGCTGTGCACAAAGTAGAAGCGATCACCGTCCGGAATGTTGTGCCAGAGCGGGTGGTCCAGCGTGTGGTACACCTGGTTCCAGCCCATGTGGGGCACTTTCAGGCGTTCGCCGTTTTCGGTGAGGTTGTCGCCGAAGTAACGAACTTCAGACGGGAACAGGCCGATACCTTCCACACCGCCGTTTTCTTCGCTGCGGGCCATCAGGGCCTGCATCCCAACGCAGATGCCGAGGAATGGGCGGTCCTGGGAGACTTCTTTGACGAGCTCAACCACGCCCAAACGGTGCATTTCGGCCATGCAGTCACGGATGGCGCCTACACCGGGCAGAATCACCCGGTCAGCTTCACGGATTTTGGCGGCATCGTCT
Organism: Marinobacter sp. MBR-105; assembly: GCF_053628895.1. Taxonomy (NCBI): domain Bacteria; kingdom Pseudomonadati; phylum Pseudomonadota; class Gammaproteobacteria; order Pseudomonadales; family Marinobacteraceae; genus Marinobacter; species Marinobacter sp. MBR-105. Next base: position 237,330 of record NZ_JBRJHG010000002.1, read on the forward strand.
GTAACCAGTACGGTGCAGTCCGGGGCCACGTGCTCCACGGCTTTGCGGGCGGAATGCAGGTTGCCCATGCCGTAGTCGATGATGGCGACGGTCTTCATGGTGGTTCTATTCCTATCGGTGACCGGTTACAGGGCGCCTTTGGTGGACGGGGTGATGCCCGCCATGCGCTCGTCCATTTCAATCGCCATGCGCAGTGCGCGACCGAAGGCTTTGAACACGGTTTCGATCTGGTGATGGGTGTTCTTGCCCTTCAGGTTGTCGATGTGCAGGGTCACCATGGAGTGATTCACAAAGCCCTGGAAGAACTCTGCGAACAGATCGACGTCAAACCCGCCCACGCTGGCGCGGGTGTAGGGTACGTCCATGAGCAAACCGGGGCGGCCGGACAGGTCGATGACCACGCGTGACAAAGCTTCATCCAGGGGCACATAAGAGTGGCCATAGCGGCGAATGCCTTTTTTGTCGCCCACAGCCTGCTTGAAGGCCTGGCCCAGAGTGATGCCGATGTCCTCCACGGTGTGGTGGTCATCGATGTGCAGGTCGCCCTTGCAGGTAATATCCAGATCCACCAGGCCGTGGCGGGCAATCTGGTCCATCATGTGTTCAAGGAAAGGCACACCAGTGTCGAAATTGGCTTTGCCGGTGCCATCGAGATTGATCTCGACGGTAATCTGGGTTTCGAGGGTATTGCGTTCTACCCGAGCCTTGCGTTCGGCCATGGAGACTCCGTTGAAAACTGGCTTGCTACCGTAAACTTTGTTTGCGGATTATACCTGTTAACTCAACTGGAGTCCCGCAACCGGATCAATCACCCTGATAGCTCAGAACGCTTTTTTCAGGTTGGCCATGTAGGTGTCCACGAGGCTGTTGAACTCGTGCTTGATCACCGGGCTGATGGCCAGCTTGAGCAGGCTCGGCAGGGGAACGGTCAGCTCTGCGCTGGTCTGGAATCTTACTGCGGTAGCGTTGTCGCCCTTGGCACTCAGGGTCCAGGAACCACTGACAACCCCGTTGCCCTCGCCTTTGATGGGCGACCAGGTGATCTTGCCGGCCTCTTTGTCAGCGTGGTAGGTGCAGGCGTAAACCGATTGAATAGCGTGTTTGTCGACGCCCACTTTTTCCATTTCCCAGCGGTAGGCGTTATCGCCCAGGTCCACCAGTTTATCGACTTTTGGGAAGTGGCTGGCAGATTTGGGAACGTCTGCCAACAGATCGAAGACTTCATCATAGCTCGCCGGAATTTCCAGATCCCGGTTCAGCTCAATCGATACGGTAATGGCCACAGCCGACTCCTTCTTATGTTTATTTGTGCCTCGGGGCTGGCTGCCCCGGCGGATAAGTTGGGGGTGTATTTTGACCCAAGACTACCGCATTGTCATATTCCTGCACTGTTAATTTGCTAACCCTGCGTTATCCTTTGCTTTATTCACGCAATAAAACGCCGGCTACCAGCCTGCCGACAGGAAAAGGAACCCAGCCATGAAAGCTATCCGCTATGCGATCTACGCCGTTATTGCGCTGCTGTTACTGGCAGTGGCCGCCGTCGCCATTGCGGTTGCGGTGATCAACCCCAACGATTACAAACCCCAGATTGAAGCGGCTGTTGAGAAGCAGACCAATCTGGACCTGATGCTGGAGGGCGACATTGGCTGGTCTTTCATCCCCCTGGGCCTGGAGCTGAATCAGGTTGAGGCCAACCTGGACGGCGAACGGTTTGTCGCACTGGAGCAACTGATTGCCCAGATTGATTTCTGGTCTCTGATTGCCATGTCTCCACAGGTAAACACCTTCCTGCTGAGTGGCCTGGATGCACACCTGGAAGTTAACGAGCAGGGCGAAGGCAACTGGACCCGGATAATGCGGGAGCAAACCGCCACCGCTGAGGCTGGCACCGCTGCTGCCGAACAACAACCCGCCCAGGAAACAGCCGAGCCTGAGACACAATCCGCCAGCGGTGAGGCTCTCAACTTTAATGTCGAGAACGTTGAAATCAGTAACGCCAGCGTTCACTACAACGATCTGAGCACCGGGCAGTCTGTTACGCTGGAAGACTTCACGGTGACCGCCAGTGATATCACCCTCGGTTCCGAATTCCCCCTGGATATCCGCTTCCGCGTTGAAACCAGCCAGCCGCAGTTTGCGGTAGACGGCAGCATCAAGGCCCGCATCCAGGCAAACCAGGCGCTCAACGAATTTGCGGTATCTGGCCTGAACGCGGTATTTGATATGTCGGGCGAGCCGTTTGGTGGCGAATCGGTGACCGCAGAACTGGCCGGTTCCCTGGCCGCCAACCTGGAAAACGAAACCGCGTCCCTGAGCGACTTCTCCGCCAGCCTGGCCAATCTTAGCCTCAATACCAACCTGAATGTAAAAGGCTTTGGCGACAAACCGGCTCTGGACGGTCGCATTGAGATTTCCGAGTTTTCCCTGAAGGAGCTTCTCAACAATCTGGGGCAACCCGCCATTGAAACCACGGACCCTGAGGTACTGAAAGCGATCGCGCTATCGACCAACCTGGGTGGCGAGCCCGGCGTTGTCGCGCTGTCTGACCTTGTCATTACCCTGGATGATACCCGCTTCAACGGTGGCGGCAGCTATAACCTCGCCATAGGTGGGCTGGTGTTCGACCTAGAGGGTGACAAGCTGAATGCTGATCGTTACCTGCCGCCCTCGGCCGAAGGCGATTCGCAAGGAGTAGGCAACGGGGACACACAGACCGACAGCAACACTCAAACAGCTGGGGCATCACAGCCTGAAACCGACCTGCTGCCACTGGAGACCCTGCGCACCCTGCTGCTGGACATTGATTTCGGCCTGGGCGAGCTGATTGTCAGCAACCTCACCATCAACGACATCGCCGCCAGCACCACCGCCAAAGATGGACTGCTGCAAGTAGACGAATTCAGCGGCAAGCTCTATTACGGCAGCTTTGGCGCCAACGCCACCATCGACGCCCGTACCGACAACCCGAAATGGCGAATCCGCTCGGACGTGACCAACGTACAGACCCTGCCGTTGTTAACCGATCTGGCCGAGGTAGACATGCTCTCTGGTGGTGCCAATCTGAAAGTGGCTGTCGATACCACTGGCAACCGGATTTCTGCCCTGCGTGAAAACGCCAACGGCGAGATCAGCTTTAACCTGGCCGAAGGCGAGTTCCGGCAGATGAACCTGACCCGTATGGCCTGCCAGGGTATCGCCCTTGCCAACCAGGAATCCCTGACGACCACCGACTGGGGCACGACTACCCCGTTCAACGACATGCGGGGCACACTGAAAATCGACGGCAACACCCTGAACAATACCGATCTGGTCGCGGCGCTTGCGGGCATGCGCCTGGAGGGGAACGGCACCGTTGATCTTGAGCAAACTGACCTGGACTACGAACTCGGCCTGCGCATTGTTGGTGAAATTCACCGGGACGAAGCCTGCCGCGTGACCGAGTATGTGGAAAACGTGGTCATTCCCGTGGAATGCCGCGGCAACTTCGCCGAAGACCCGGCCGGCTTGTGTTCATTTGACGGCTCCCGCTTCCGGGATACCCTGAAAGACATTGCGGCCAACGCTGCCAAGGCGAAAGCCCGCGAAGAAGTGGATCGCGCCAAAGAAAAAGCAGAAGAGAAGGTGCAGGAAAAACTGAAAGAGAAGCTGGGCGAGGATGCCGGCGAGAAGGTGAAGGACGCCCTGAAGGGACTGTTCAACTGATGCCGGACCGTTTTGCCGACAAACTGCTTCGCTGGTACGACCAACACGGCAGGCACGACCTGCCGTGGCATCACAACCGAAACGCTTACCGGGTGTGGGTGTCGGAGATCATGCTCCAACAGACCCAGGTAACTACCGTGATTCCCTACTTTGAAGCTTTCATGGCCCGATTTCCCGATGTGCACACCCTCGCCTCGGCGCTGGTCGATGATGTGCTCGGCCATTGGTCCGGCCTGGGCTATTACGCTCGGGCACGCAACCTGCACAAGGCCGCAAAACAGGTAGTGGATGAGTTCGGCGGCGAATTCCCGGCCGACCAGCAACAACTCGAAAGCCTCACAGGGATTGGCCGCTCTACCGCCGCCGCCATTGTCGCCCAGGCCTTTGAAAAACGCGCAACCATCCTGGATGGCAACGTGAAACGCGTGCTCGCTCGTTACCATGCCGTTCCCGGATGGCCGGGACAGACTGCCGTACTGAACCAGCTCTGGGCGCACGCGGAGAGCCACACGCCGGAAGCCCGGATCAAAGACTACACCCAAGCGATCATGGACCTGGGCGCCATGGTGTGTACCCGCAGCAAACCCGGGTGTGAAGCCTGCCCCCTGAACGATGGCTGCCAGGCCTACGCCCGTGACGAGATCCGCCTGTATCCCGGTTCAAAGCCCAAGAAGGAAAAACCGGAAAAAACCACCTGGATGCTGATCCTGGAAGATGCAAAGGGCCGAATTTTACTGGAACGCCGGCCACCCAGTGGTATCTGGGGCGGCCTGTGGAGCCTGCCCGAACTGGACCCGGCCTACGGCAAGGATGAACTGCAGGACGCCTGTGCCAGGGAGCTGGGGCTGAACTGCCACAGCCCGGAACCCATCAGCGGTTTTCGCCACACCTTCAGCCATTATCATCTGCACATACAACCGGTACGCCTGCCCTTGGCCGGCAACACCCAGGTTGGCGATTCCGACCGCTTGCGCTGGCTGCACCGGGATGAAGCCCTCAGCCTGGGACTGCCCGCCCCGATCCGAACCCTGCTGACGGAACCCGAGCAAGCCACCCTGCTGTAACCAAGCCAAGGTGCCGGATGGTCTGTTATCATGCCGGCATACTGACCTCAGCACAGGAGCCGACATGAGCCGCACTGTATTCTGCCGCAAGTACCAGAAAGAACTGGAAGGCCTGGCCATGCCCCCGATGCCCGGCCCCAAAGGCCAGGACATCTACGAGAACGTATCCAAACTGGCCTGGGAAGAATGGCAGAACCAGCAGACCATGCTGATCAACGAAAAACACCTGAACCTGATGGATGTGAACAACCGGAAATACCTGCAGGCGCAGATGGACCGGTTCTTCAACAACGAGCCGTTCGACCAGGCCGAAGGCTATGTACCGCCTGAAAAATAGGACGATTGATCAAGGCCTGAACAACCGGCAAAAACTTCCGAAAATTTTTGCCGGCCGGCCTTGACTCCCAAACCCTAAACCGGTTTAATAGCGCCCCGTTGCAGCACACAGCTCAACACGCCCGGATAGCTCAGTTGGTAGAGCAGGGGATTGAAAATCCCCGTGTCGGTGGTTCGATTCCGCCTCCGGGCACCATGAATTCAATGACTTAGCCCGCCTTGTGCGGGCTTTGTTGTTTCTGGACCACTCGCCACTCTCATACAGCATTGACCGTCTCTTGCACCGCACGTAGGAACTCCGCGCTGCACGTGTACAGTCCGTCAGCTAAAGGGCGCCTCGCAACAACACTGGAAACGGAATTCTTCATGCCATACTGGAAAATACTCGGCTTACTTTCCCTTCTGACCGCTCTCACCGCCTGTGATAACAATGCCCGAAGCGAACTTCTTTGCACGGCAGAGTATCAATACAACACGTCGGGCGCCGATGCTGCGATCGCCGTCGTGCGTCAGATCGGTGACGAGCACGACTACGTAGTAGGCAACAATGTGGCGCGGTTTCTAATTCTACGGGGTGCTGATACCGGCAACGTTGACGACTTTGACGAAGCCAATGCCGTGTTGAGTGCGATGAAACCAGCGTCAGCCGACGATCCAGAACTTATTATCTCCCGATATATTAGCGTCCTTCGATTTCTAGCAATTGCTAATGGTAGCGACCGCAACGGCGCCCGCCAGGAGTTGACTCAATACTGTCGCGAGTCGACCCAGCCAGAAGCTGAGTGCCTCAGAAATACCATGACCGAAATATTCGAGCACATCGCCCTTTCTGACGGAACGAAGAATAATTCGTACAAAGATCTCTCGAACCTTTTCAACGAAACCTACCGGTCTGAGTTCAATGACCCTAGTTTGGATGTGCTACGCGACTACTCTCGCTCTGTGGTCACCAGTTGCGGAACGAGTGAATAGCCTGCTCTTAGAAAATGTCTGAACCAATTCGCAAAATGTTCGGGACCGCTCCTGAAATAACTACAGGTCATCCAGCAGACGTTTGGTACCAGAGCCAACAAACTGTTGAGCCATCAGATAATCCGCCACAGCCCGGTAAGCCGGCAGTGAAGTCGGATCATTCGCCGCATTGCCGGCAACCGGGTTCGAGGCAAAGCGGACGATGACCATATCGGCAGCGGGATCAATCCAGATCGTTTGGCCATGTACACCGCGCGCGGCGAATGCCCCGTGGTCATCGTGGCTGATCCACCACATGCCACGATAGCTCCAGCCATCGAGAAGCTCATATCCGGCTTTAGCAAACACCGCCCTGTCGCCACCATTGCGAATACTGGCAACCGCCTGAGCGGGGATAATCTGCTCGCCGGCCCACTTACCCTCGTTCAGCACGAGTAAACCGATTCGCGCCATATCACGCAACGTGGCGTTGAATCCGCCGCCAGCAAATGGAGTACCTATGGAATCGACCGTATAGAAAGCTTCACGCTCTGCCCCGATCTTTGACCAGATACGCTCGGAAAAGTAGTCGGCAACCGAAACCCCGGTCGTTCTTGCGATCAGCCAGCCCACCACATCTGAATTAATGGTTTTGTAGCCGAACGCTTCACCGTGCTCTCCGTCTTTTCTGACCGTTTTCAGGTAATCGAAGTAGCTTCGAGGCCCTTCACGTTGTTCGCTCACCAGATACGGACTCCCGGCCCTGGCATAGGTCCAGACTTCGGCATCAGGATCAGAATAGTCTTCCGAGTAGTCCAGCGCGGTGGTCATATCTAGAGCCTGGCGAACCGTTGCATCACCGAATGCACTGCGTCCCAGTTCGGGAATGATGTCTCCCACCAAAGCGGTTTCATCCAGCTTGCCTTCGGCCACCAGCACCTCGCCGAGAAGCCCCGTCAGGCTCTTGGTGACGGACATTGCGCCGTGCAGAGTGCGCTCATCAAGGCAGCCATCGTAACGCTCATAAACCACCCTGCCCTGGTGCAGAACCAGGATGCCGTCGGTGTAATTCGCGTCAAAGGCATCGCGCCAGGTCATTGAGGCCTTACCTCCCAGGGGCAAGAATTCGACCCCCTCTATGCCGGCATCCATGTCTACAGAAAGCTCACTAACACCTTCACTGCCATTACGAACCACCGTCGTTGGCATCAGCTCCCGAAAATGACAGACCGTCCAGCGCAGCTTGGGGAAGGCAAAATAGTCCGGATCCGTGAAGCGAATCGTTTTGTCGGGCGCCGGAGGAAAACCCTGCATCAGTCCGAGAGCGTCTGGAGTGGAGTCCGGCGCAGACAGCGGTGTCGCTTCCTGGGCCACAGCAGTCCCGCCAAGCACCAGAGACAGCGCAAAGCCGAGATGTACAGCTGAGTTCATTGTCTTTTCCTTATTCAAAGCAGCCACTCAATTGGCAGTATCGACAACAGGAAAATCCCCGTGCGTTGCAAAAACCCTGTATTGGGTTCCTGCTCATGGCGGATGACATCGCCATCAACGTGCTCTATCCAATAAAGCTCACCGTTCTCGGTTAGTCGAACTTCGTAAGCCCGCAACGGGATGCTTTCTTCAAAGGCCTCGTGGATCTTTTCTGAAAGCGCCGGGCTCTCAATCACAAAGCCCAGCTCGGTGTTCAGGTTGATCGAGCGGGGATCGAAATTGAAGGAGCCAACGAACAGTCTCTCGCCGTCAACGGCAAAGGTCTTTGCATGCAGGCTGGAGCCCGAACTACCGAAGGGCCCGGCACTCTGGTTCCGTTCAACATCAGGCGAGAGCCGCCGCATTTCATACAGATGGATACCGGCCTCAAGCAGAGCCTTGCGACGTTTGGCATAACCCGCATGAACAGCGGCTACGTCGGTGGCATCAAGAGAATTGGTCAGTATGCTTACCTCAATACCTTTGTTCGCCAAAGCCGCAAACGCATCAACACCGGCCCGGGTTGGCACGAAGTACGGGGAAATCAATGCGACCCGGGATTCGGGTTCTCCAAGAATCTCGCCAAGCTTATACGCCAGCAGATCTTCCCTTTCAGATTTCCCAAGCCCTTTGGCGGGGCTATCACTGACCATTCGAGTTCTGGCCCAGTCGAACTCCAGTACCCCAGACAACAACTGACGCACAAAATCAGATTCGGAAACTGCCTTCACATAGTCTGTCGCCGCCTGGTCGTTCTCAAGCTTCAGCGCACGACGCTCCAGCTCGCGCAAATCCGCATCGGAAGCGGCGGGCAACAGCTGTTCAACGGGATACGCGGAGGCACTGGCCCAATAGCGATCAAAATCACTCGATACCTCAGGCACTACCGGGCCGATGGCCAGCACGTCCAGATCCGCAAAAAGAACGCCGGCGGTGGCACCAAAATACTCATCGCCGATATTCCGGCCACCGACAATGGTGGCCTGGTTATCCGCCGTGAATGACTTGTTGTGCATGCGCCGGTTAGCCCGCGAGAAGTCCGTCAGGTACCCCAACCATTTGGGATTACGGATCACAAACGGGTTAAAGAGTCGTACTTCAATGGAAGGATGACTTGCCAAGGCAGCGAGTTCGGCGTCTAACCCGGAGGTGCCGTTATCATCCAGCAGCAACCGGACCCGCACTCCCCGCTCAGCCGCCGTATGCAGTTCTTCCAACAGCAGTGTTCCGGTTATATCGCCATGCCAGATGTAATACTGAACGTCCAGCGTTCGATCGGCGGCGCGCGCCAGCAGCACGCGGGCGGCGAAGGCATCCCGAGGGTTTGCCAAGTTATGGATGCCACTATTACCAGGATAGCTCTCCAGCTGCGGCGCAATGGCCTGCCCTAGCCGGGTATCGGCGGCATCATCCAGGTTCAGGGCGCTGGACTCCGATCGGTCAGCAATTGGCAATGCACAGGCCGACAACAAGACCGATAAAAAGAAGACCATCAGCAACGTTAACGTCCGTTGCTTTTGATTCGCGAAACCAAAATCCGGAATAAGTTGTCTCAACCTGCCTGCCCCAATAGCGCCCCAACTCGCATGAAAACAGATTTGCCCGGGTAATGACCATAGGCGTTGATATCCAATGGTCAGACTACCATGTCGCTGGCGTCCGCCCTCTGCCAAATTAACAATCGGGCGATTATTCAGCCGGTCCCGGCGAAAACACCATCCTTAGCAATTCTCACAATTAAATTTACAAATATTTTTCAAACTCAACTAAAAATTCAGATAAAAATGCCGTATACCGTTTCAACAGGCCATTAAATGACTCGCAGGGAGGCGGTTACCAAAGGAAAAATCGATGCGTGCTTTTTGGGGAAACCTTGCGGTGGGAAAGAAGCTGGCTTCCAGCTTTGCGATTCTGGTGCTGCTCATCCTGATCGTCGCGGTCGTCAGCATCACCTCACTCAATGACTACAACCATCGCGTATCGATACTAAAACAGGCCAACCAAGCTGAAATCTCGTTGCTGGAGGCTGAGCGGGAGGAGAAGAACTTTCGGATACACGAAACCCCCGAATCCATTGATCGAGCCGCCGACTACCTGGTGCAAACCAAAGCCGCTCTGGCCACATTGATGACACTGATCCAAAACGAAAGCGACCGGCAACTGGTCGAACAGATACGCGCCGATATCGAAGATTATCAGTCTCTCCTGAGCACCTATACGGCAAGCCTATCCGCAGGCACTGCTGATACGTCGTCTATCGAAGAACAACTATTCAAAGCCGCTCACAACGCCATTGACAAGACCGAGGAACTGAAAGAGCGCGAGCGGATTCTGATGGAAGAGCGATATGACCTGACGGTTATCGAAATCATCGCTATAACCGCACTGGCCATGTTTGTGGCGGCGATCGTGGCATGGACCCTCACTCGCTCAATAACACGCCCGATTAATGAAACCCTGAGTATTGCCAACAAGGTTGCATCGGGCGACCTCACCGTGGATAGCCGAAGTAGTCGCGGTGACGAGTTTGGCCAGCTGTTGGCAGCGTTTGGCATCATGGTCACCAACCTCCGGGGACTGATTCAGGAAATCAATCAGGGTGCGGCCAGCATCGCTTCGGCGTCAGAGGAACTCTCTGCGGTCACCCACCAGACAAATATGGGAGTCGCCGAGCAGAAGTCGCAAACAGATCAGGTCGCCACAGCGCTGAATCAGATGGTCGCGACGGTCACTGAAGTTGCTCGAAGTGCCGAAGCCGCCTTTCAGTCCGCAAATCACTGCAGCGACAGGACAGAAAGTGGAACAGCGGCTACCAACGAGACCCTCAGCTTCGTATCCGAGCTGAACTCGCAAAGCACCTCGGTCATGCAGCAACTCAATACCTTGAAAGCCGAAACCGACAATATCGGCACGGTGCTGGACGTTATCAAAGCAGTTGCTGAGCAGACCAACCTTCTGGCGCTGAATGCTGCGATCGAGGCTGCCCGGGCCGGAGACCAGGGGCGCGGCTTTGCCGTAGTGGCGGATGAAGTAAGATCGCTTGCCAAGCGAACCCAAACGTCTGCAGTGGAAATCGAGTCCTTGATCGGCAACCTTCTCGCCAGCGCCGAAGCGGCCGTATCAGACATGGGGCGCGGGCACCAATTAGCCAAGCAAACACTGGAACGGGCAGAACTGGGAGGCACAGCCATTCAGGCCATTGCGGAAGCTGTTGAAGAGATTCGCCGTTACAACAGCCAGATCGCTACCGCCGCTGATCAACAGATTTCGGTTGCCGAAGACATGAACAAGAATATGACTCAGATCCGGGATATTGGAGACCAGTCTGCGGCCTCCACGGAGCAGGTATCGGCGGCCAGCGAGGAGCTGGCAAGACTAGCCGAAGGGCTTCACACGCAAATCGCGCAATTCCGGTACTGATCAACCCAGCGGGCCTTCCGATCATGAACGACAACAACTTGAAGCGGGCAGCGAGGTTCGAGGTATCGATTAGGAGCTCGCTGACGCCAGAGACTGTTAGCCGACCCGGGCCTGCAGAGGGGACATCTTCCGCTCCACCTCCCCACGTTCCTCCTGGGCTCTTTTCAAGCGGGAATAGTTGGTTGGGGTCGGTTCCCGGTCATAGCGTGTCTGCGCCTGATGCGCCAGATCGCACTTCTCCAGCCACTGCTCAATCAGCTCTACTGTGCTCATGGTTCACCTCCGTTGTCATTAGGTATGCGTTCACCATAAACGACCGACGGAGGTAGAATCCCGAAAGCTTTATGCTTGAATTGTGGCAAATAATGATCGGAAATCAGAGCGCCCGGTGAGTTAGCGCATGGCCTTCATTCCCTTAGCCCACTTGGCCAGCTCCGACAGCATGGTCGAGGCCGACCCGGTATGATGCTCGGTCGCCTGGAACTTGCGATTCTCATCCAGAAGTTCCCAGGGCATCTGCACCATTACACCTTCCACCATCGGCATCATTTTAACGGTGGTCACCAGTTGTTTTGCCATCTGGGCAGACCGTAGCCCGCCAGAGACGCCGCCATAGCTGACAAAAGCACACGGCTTGTAATTCCACTCGTTGTAGACGTAATTGATCGCGTTCATGAAGGAAGGCGGCGGGCAGAAATTGTACTCCGGAAGCACGAACACGTAGGCATCCGCGCCGGACACACTCTCCGACCAGTTTTTCGTGTGCTCGTACTGATACTGCTGCTGACGCGGGTGATTGGGCTCGTCATAAACCGGCAGGTTGAAATCCGCCAGGTCCACCAGCTCACTGTTAAAGCCGCCCTGTTCGTTGGCAAAACCGTTGAACCACTCAGCGATGGCTGGGCCGACACGGCCGGGGCGAGTACTGCAGATGATTGTCTGTAAATTGAGAGACATGGCAGGTTTCCTTTTGCTGATGAGACAGATCCGTCAACGCAAACCGTACTGCAAAACCGGTTCACGCCGTTATATATCTTTGATCAGTCTAGCCTCAGCGCCAGGCGATAGATAACACAAGCTTCTGCAGGAATTGTTCAGTTTTACTGACGATCCCGGAGCACCTTCCAGTCCAGAACATTTCCCTCGGAATCAAACTGAACATAGCCGGAATAGCCGTCGGATTCATGCCAGGTTTTGACGTAACCAACCACCTGGCCATCTTCGGCAATCATTTCGAAGGAGGTGTTCTTCTCATGGGTCGTGCTGTGATCATCACTGTCAGGAGCGACTTCTTGAAGTTTCAGGTCCGGGTTTCCGGGAAGTGCGATATCGAGCGTGTGTGGGTTCATGGCAAAACCTCTTCAGGTACTCAGGCAAGGGACCGGTTTCGATACGTCACGGCCAGTGTAGGCAGGATTTGTGTCGCTGCGTTGACACACCTCAAGACCTTTATCGTGTTCAGCAGACTGTCACAATCCATTTCTTTGAACCCTGGACCGGCTGGCTGCTAAGTTAGTTCCGAAAAAGGAACCGGAGGCCACCCCAATGGACTACATCAGCCCAATCAGCAGCGCCGTAATGGCGGTTGTCTGGATTGTCTATTTCCAGCTGTTTTTCCTGCAATACAAACGAAATAACCGCCCCTATCTGGTCATCCACCATGCCCAGAACGAGAACCCGGATGCACTGTGTTTGCTGGTGAATATGGGGCAGGAAACGGTTCACGTGCAGTGTGTACAGGTTGTGCTGCATACCCGGGCCGGAGACGAGAAAACCCTGACCGTTACCGAATACGAGCGCGTCGCACCGGATGACTCCAACGTACAGGATGCTCTCAGGCAAGGCCCGGTGCCGTCAGGTGGCTACCTGGTTCTGGGCTCGTTCCGGAATGTGATTCTCGGCAAGAACAGCGAGGACGAAGACAGCGACTATCTTTTCGAGGACATTACAGGATTTGAACTTCGGGCAGCCGTGATTCACGGCCCCAGCACCTACCCCGTAGGTGTGCGCCGGAGCTTCACTTTGCGCCACGATGGCAGACCCAAAATATTCCCGCACAACATTCACAGCGAGCAGCTAAACCGGCGCAGAGACCGCAACGAGGTACGCCGCTGGCTTGAGGAAGAGCTTCAGCCCAAATGCAGAGGTCGTTCGGAATCGGACAGCTCCGACCAGTCCGCCAGCGAATAGAACGGGGAAGATGAGTCCCCGTCCGAGTTAGCGGTCTCCCGAGGTCAAACGAGACAGGAAAGCGTCCAGGTCTCTTACCTCTTCAAGGCACAGGCTATGTTCCATTCCATAGCTTTGATACTCCGGCTCGTACCCGAGATCCTGAAGTTTCCGAAGTGCCGCATGGCCAAGTGTTTCGGCCACGATAGGGTCGAAGCGACCATGGCCGATAAATACCGGCAACTTGCGGTTGGCTTCGCTCAGCTCAATGGTATCAACCGTGGCAAAGTAAGTAGACAGCGCAAACAGGCCACCAAGACGTTCCGGATAGCTGAGAGCCAGTTCATAGGCCACCGCACCGCCCTGGGAGAATCCACCCAGGATAATGTTTTCACTGGCAACGCCCCGCTCCTGCTCGGCCCGGATCAGCTCTGCCACCATGGCTGCGGACGCGCGAAGCTGTTCGGCATCAACCTTACGATCGACGTCCATGGCAAGAATGTCGTACCAGGCAGGCATCACCATTCCGCCATTGATGGTAACTGGCAGCTCCGGTGCATGGGGAAAAATGAAACGGACGGGCTGCTCCCGCGAGAACCGGAACTCCGGAACCACCGGCTCGAAGTCGTGACCGCTGGCGCCAAGACCATGCAACCAGATAACGCTGGTTTGCGGGTTGTCGCCGGTGTCGATTTGCAGTGTTTCAAGGGGTGTCATCAAGGCTCCACTCGTGTCGAATAAGTGCCCAGACTCTACCACTTTTCAGGCTATCGAGACCAAAGATCCGTTTTGATACCCGACCACAGTTTGCGGAATTCTCCTGCCGCCAGTGAACCCGGGGCCAGCACTTCAAGTGGCTGCCCTTCTTCCCCCATACGCTCAACCGCACTTGCATAGGGGATGGCGGCAAGCGCAGGCAAGCCAAGCTTCTCTGCGTCCCGCGCCAACACATCCCGATGCAGATTCTTGCGCCTATCCACCATTGAAAAGAACGGACGCAACTTCTTAACACCGAGTTTTTTATCCTTCACAAACTCTTTCAACTGATCCCAGCTGTTCAGGGACAACCAGGTGGGTACCACCGGTACATACACCTTGTCAGCCACATCCAGCACCTGCTCGGTAAGCCGGGATAACGTGGGCGGGCAATCCAGAATTACCAGACTGGTGTCTTCCGACAAAGGTGCCAACAGGTCTTTCAACGCGTTGCCATCGTGCTCCTGTTCGAGCTTGATGTCGAAATTTCGAAAGCTGGAATGGGCGGGGATAAAATCCAGGTTGGGATAAACGTCTTCGTGAATAAAGCGGGCAATAGGCGATTTCCCCTCCAGCAGTTTGGAGAGTTTCCGGCCCTTCACGGGCTCTGCTCCGGCAAGGTAGAAACTGGAGGCCCCCTGTGGGTCCAGATCCCAGAGCAAGGTCCTCAGATTGTCCCGGCTGGCCAGGTAAGCGGTGTTGACCGCAGCGGCGGTCTTTCCAACCCCGCCCTTGGGGCTGTAGAAGGCGATGATTCTCATCCTGTGCGGCTCCTGCCGTGTTCCATGTCAGTAAACACTACAGGATAACAGCGACCCAGGGGCTATTCATGAAGCTTTTATGACAACCAGCAAGCGACGACTGGCACTAACTGTCCGGGATAGGAGGGTATGAAAGGCTTTCGTAAAACCACTTTCAAGCGGCTTTGCGAAAGCCCTCCGACCGAACCGTCTTGTCCCGGCTGCGCTTGTATTTGGTTTTGTCCTCAACCACACGCATCTGGTATTTTGGCGTTCTCAATTCACGTTGCACAGCACTATGCTGCGTGGCTTTCGTCCGTTTTCTGGCCATGTCACAGTCTCCTCTTCTGGCCGGTGTTTTGTGGCGGTTAGTATAACATCTTCGGATTCAGCAAGAGCGTAAGCAATGACACTCACTGTCTGGCTGACCTTTCTGGTCGCAGCTGTTTTTATCAGTATTTCGCCTGGCGCCGGCGCGGTGAATTCCATGAGCAGCGGGCTTCGCTACGGGGTGCGTAAATCTCTGCCCACCATTGCCGGTCAGCAATTCGGTTACGGCGCACAGATCGTGCTGGTAGGCGCCGGGCTGGGCGCAATCGTCGCCTCCTCCAATACTGCTTTGGCAGTGATCAAATGGATTGGCGTGGTTTACCTTATCTGGCTCGGCATCCAGAAATGGAGGGAGCCACCTATTGAAGCATCCCGGGCGGACCTCTCCGCGTTCAGTCCAAGACAACAGTTCTGGAACGGAGCTCTGGTAAACCTCACCAACCCGAAGGCCACCATCTTCCTGATTGCCCTGTTCCCTCAGTTTCTGGTGGCGGGCGCGCCCCATGGCCCTCAACTGGCCACCATGGGGGCCACGCTGATCTTTGTCGATATCCTGGTGATGGTAGGCTATGCCATTCTCGCCAGCCAGCTGTTCCGGTTCATGACCACCCCTGCGCGCCAGCGGCAAATGAACCGGGTTTTTGGTGGCCTGTTCGTGACCGCAGCGGTGGCCCTGGCCAGTTTCAAGAGAGCCTGAATTGCCACTGGCTGATAGGTAGTTCTGTGTAATTGTGCGGCCACTGCGATTGCCGTCAAATACTCCGACATCAACCTGGGAGCCAACAACGTGCTGATTGCATCTCTCGCCATTCTTGCCGGCCTTGCCCTTCTGGTCTGGAGTGCCGACCGGTTTGTTGAAGGATCGGCCGCTACGGCTGGCCATTTCGGAATGCCACCTTTACTGATTGGCATGGTGGTGGTTGGCTTTGGCACCTCGGCACCGGAGATGGTGGTTTCCGCGCTGGCTGCCTCTCAGGGCAACCCCGGCCTGGCGCTGGGTAATGCCTATGGTTCCAACATCACCAACATCGCCCTGATTCTCGGTATCACCGCCGTGATTGCCCCCATTGCCGTACACTCTCAGGTGATGCGCAAGGAATTGCCGATTCTGGCCCTGGTTACCCTGGCGGCGGCCTGGCTGCTGTTTGACGGCGAACTCAGCCGGCTGGATGCGACCGGCCTGCTGGTGCTGTTTGCGCTGGTGCTGGGCTGGAGTATCTGGTCTGGCATGAGAAAAACTGATGATGTCTTCGCCACCGAAATGGATGCCGAGCTTGCCACTCATCCCATGCCCATTCGCAACGCGATGCTCTGGCTGGTCGTGGGGCTGGTTCTGCTGATTATCAGCTCCCGTATTCTGGTCTGGGGCGCAGTCGATCTTGCCACCCGCTTTGGCGTCAGTGACCTCGTGATCGGCCTGACCATTGTGGCTATTGGCACATCTCTGCCGGAACTGGCCTCTTCTATCATTGCGGCCCGCAAGGGCGAGCATGATCTGGCTTTGGGTAATATTCTGGGCTCCAACCTGTTCAACACCCTGGCCGTGGTCGGTATTGCCGGCTCCATTGCCCCCATGGCGGTGGCCAATGAAGTCTTGATCAGGGATATTCCAGTGATGGTGGGCCTGACCCTCGCCCTGTTTGTGCTAGGCTATGGATTTCGCGGGCCCGGGCGTATCAATCGTGTGGAAGGTGTTGGGCTGCTGGCCATCTTCGTGGGCTATACGGCCTACCTGCTAAGCACCACCTTTTAAGAGAGCAGTCCCGGGGTCAGCAACCATTCACTGACTCCCGGATACTGCTCCAGATCCAGGACAAACTCCTGACCACGTGCCGCGCACTTTAAGCGGCAGTATTCCCCGGAATCCTCCAGGCGCCAGCGTTCCGGATTGTGATGATAACTGAGGGGTGACTTACCAGGTTGGGGCATGAAGCCAGCCGGTAAGCGCCAGTCCGTGACCATTGAGGCTCCGGGTGCGGTCAGCCGGTGCTGATCTGACAAAGCCTCCACGGCTCCGGCGGCTGGCAAATCCTCACGCAAGCCTGGAATCTGAAGCCTGTCGCCGCTGACATAGAGACTGTTCTGTGCTGATCGCTCGCCATGCAGGTGCGGATGATAGCGCGCCCAATCCGGTACCGGCGACGCGTCGCCCAGAGGCCAGACGTCGGCCACCTGCAACCAGCCCCAGACAGCATGAAACGGTCGGCTACCGGGCACAAAGCGCCATCGTCTCCGATAACATTCCACCGGCCGGAACAGCGCAAAAAAGAGAAAAAGATCACCAGGCCCAATGTCATGATTGGCCAGGTGCGCCTGGGCCGAACTGTGCTGGCCAAGCACCGGGCGCCAGCCTGGCAGCCGGGGATAGGCACTTTCGATAACATCGGGATCCAGATGCGCACCACGTCTGGAAAACGCCTGCTGCCCGGTAAGCTGCGACACCAGCGAACCAATGCTTTCTCCGTGGCGCCGGACCTGGCTATAGCGAATGGGCGACTGGTCGTCCGGAATGGGCAGTGCCAGGCAACTGCCGTCCGGGAAGACCGGATTGGGACAGCCACCAGCGGAACTGTCGAAGCCTTTTCTGCTGAGGATCAGTTTCATAGCCGAGCATTATTGACCAAAGCGGCGCAAACAAAAAAGGCCCGTCGGCGTTTGCCGGCAGGCCTTAAGGTTCTGCTGCGCGAGAGTTACCGCACCGCGTTCACCACTTCATCCACTTGCAGCCGTACGCTCTGCAAGCCGCCACCGGACAGGTACCAGAGGCCTGGGTTAAGCACCACAACTTCGGTAGACACACCAGCCTCGGCCAACGAAGCTTTCAACGTCTCCGGCGCCAGCGGTTCATCTCCGATCGCGGCACTGCGATCAACCACCAGCAGGTTATCCGGCGCCATTTGCGCCAGAACATCGGCTGTTACCGGATAGAAGGTACGCTCGCCACGCACGACGGGCTGCACACTGTCTGGCACAGCCGCAGGTGTCAACGCCAGTAGCTCGTAGACCAATGCTTCCTGCCGAAGTGAAAAGTTCCCGTTATTATGGGTCACCACGGTAACGGTACCTGCGTCGGCCAAGGTCGCCTTTTGCGCCTCAACGTGCTGCCAGAGCGCGTCCAGCTCTACCCCAGCCACCTCTTCAAGGCCGTAGTAGCCAGCCAGGCTGAGCACCCGGTCATTCACCGCGGCCTGAAGATCATTCCCCTCCAGCGTGACATCACGTACTGGAGCCTCCTTCGCAAAGGACGTAAGGGCTTCCGCGCCCTGGCGCCCGGTCATCAGTACCAATCCTGGTTTCAGGTCAGTGGCCAATGCCAAATCGGGGGTCTTCAGACCGCCTGCGTCCGGCAGCCTTGCACCCAGGTCCGCCAGATAATCCGGCAGGCTCTGGTGTGGAATGGCCACAACCTTTTCTTCCAGACCCAGCTCCAGCAAGGTGTCCAGTGCACCGTGATCGTAGCTGATCACCGTGGGGCCGGTTACTTCCGTCGTGGTCGCGCACCCGGTCAGGGTTATGCCGGCCAGAGCAAAAGCCATAATTCGTTTCATTGAAGTCATGGTTACTATCCTCAGAAGTCGACCGCCAGGCCAAGGTTCAGGCGACGGCCATCCAGCACCACGCCATAGTCATCATTGGTGATTTCTTTATCAGCCAGGTTGTACAGACCCGCGGTCACCCGGGCAGTATCGGTCAGTTGGTAAAGCAGGCCGGCATCCATCAGCGTGTAACCCGGCGTGCCATCTGACATGCTACGGCGGCCAAGGTAATCGCTGGTTTCGCCACGGTAGTTGGCCTGGAACCAAAGATTCAGGCGGTTATTCGCTTGCCAGTCCAGGTTGGCGTTAGCCATGTGCTCAGGAATTTTGTTCAGCGGTTCGCCTTTGTACTCGCCGGTCTTCTGTTCAGAGTCGGTGTAGGTGTAGCTGGAATTCAGAGTGACCGAGTCGGTGAGCCGGTAATCCAGCGTCAGTTCGACGCCTCGCATTTCGGCTTCGTCGATGTTGGCCCGGGTACTCAGGAACAGGTAGTCGTTGCCCTGAAAGCTGCAGGTCCAGGTGGCCGGGTCATCGCGATCCCCATTGGGAGACTCACAAAGCCGGTCTTCGGCAATCTTGTCTTTGAAATCGGTCTGGAACAGCATCACGCTGGCGTTCAGCCCCATGGCCCGGCTATCAAACACCATTCCCGCCTCGTAGCTGATACTGGATTCCGGATCCAGTTCCGGGTTGCCGATGATCAATGCCCGTGGATGCGGCGCAGGTGAGCCACCGCCGCCAGTGCCGCGGCCGAAGCCTTCGGTCACATCGGCCAGACCCGGCTGACGATATCCGGTAGACACCCCACCCTTGAGGGTCAGCTCTGGCGTCAGATCGTAAAGTGCGTAAACCCTTGGTGAAAACTCACCACCAAACAGCTCATCGTCGTTGTAGCGCAGCCCTGTGGTCACCGACAACTTCTCGGTAAGCCCCCACTCCACTTCCGAGTACACCGCAGCGATCCAGCGATCAACACTGCGTACGGCGCCTGGAATGTTGGATGTCAGCAAACCGTTGGTTTCGTCGGTCAGCTTTTCCTTCTTGTACTGGCCACCCACCGTCAGCACATGGTCGCCCCAGAACCGTGTAGCCTGGGTATCCAGCATCGATACTTTCTCTTTCTTGGTCTGATCCTGTACCCGCTCGGACAGGTCATGCTGGATAAAGCTGCGGGTCAACCAGTCGCCATAGTTGCCGGCATGAGACAGCACGTATACATCTTTGTCATAGATGTAGTTTGAGCCGGTTTCATCCTCTGCCACACTCTTGCCGGGTGTGCTGGTCTCTTCCAGACGGGAGCTGTCGTAACTCAGGGCAAATTCGTTGCGACTATCCGGAGTCAGAATCAGCTTGGCACCACCCTGCTTGCGCTTGCTTTCCGGGGTACTGCGTGCGGAGTCATCGGCACCGGCAAAATCGCTCTCATCATCCCCTCCCCAGGCAGCATTCACTTCCGCACTGAGCAGGTCCTCCACCAATGCGCCGCCGGCAAACAGGCTGGTCTGCCGGCTGTCGTTGCTGACATCGTTCAGAGATTTGGTGTACTCGGATGAGATAGTGCCCGCCCACTCACCACGGTTTTTGCGGGTGATGATGTTGATGACGCCGCCCATGGCTTCAGAACCGTACAGCGACGACATCGGGCCACGGATGACTTCAACCCGCTCGATCATGGAGATGGGCGGCAGAGCAATCTGCTTGCCACCGTCCTGGCCGTTGGTGTTTACCGAACGCCCCGCTGAGACCGGCCGGCCGTCGACCAGATAAAGCGTGTAACTGTCGTCCATCCCCCGAATGCTGATGTCCTGCGCACCACCGCCACCGGTTACGTACACTCCCGGGATGTTATTCACCGCATCGACAATACTCTTGTAGGACTTCTTCGCCAGCTCCTCGCCAGAGATCACCGAAATACTGGCCGGCGCATCTGAGATGTTCTGCTCGAAACCAGCGGCAGTCACCACAATTTCACCCAGCTCAACGGGCTCAGTCTGGGCCAGACTTGCGGTGCTGGCACTGGCCAGGGCAACCGCTGACGCCAGCAAAGGAAAACGACGGCGCATGAATAACTCCTTGTGTTGTGCAACGTTCACGATGTATCAGTTTTCGCATTTGCGAATCATTATCAGTGGCATGAACATTAACACAGCGCAAGGGTTCAGGTGTTGGAATGATGCGTTCCGCTTTTCGGAACAGCCTGTGTGGCAGTACCACCGCCCCCCGTCCATTCCTCCGGGATACAGCTTCGTAGATGAGCAATAAAGGCCCGCACCCGACGGGGAAGAACACCATGAGGATAAAGCAAGGTCACTGGCAGGTCGGGTCCATACCACTCCGGTAGACAGGACTGAAAACTGCCGGGATGAGCCGTTAGCCGGCGTTCCACCAGCCAGACCGGCATCAAGCCCAGGCCCCGGCCCGCGGCAATGGCGTCACCCTGTACATTGAACTGGTCCACGGTAAACCGACGATCCGGTAGCGACAGCGGAAAATTGCCCTGGCGGGAGTGGTGCAATATCACCCCGGTGTCTGCCATACCCAGCAGATCCACCCAGGGGTGATGGGCAAGCTCTCCCGGTGAGGCCGGCTTGCCGTGCTGCCGGAAATAGGCCGGGCTGCCGAAAATACCCTGCTTGAGTACACCGAGCACCTCCTGGCGCAGCGCTGTCTCACCGGTCTCGCCCAGCCAGATACACACACCGTCCTCGACCGCTTCCGGCAGGTTCCTCTGGGTGTGAATCGCAACACGAAGGTCGTCATGGTCAGCCATAAAGGACTCAACCACCCCGGAAAACCAGCCACGCACAAAAGATTCGTGACAACGCAATTCCAGCTTGCCGGTTACCTCGGCTTTGAGTTCGTCCAGTGCCTCCCGCCCCTGCACCACCAACTCGAGAATGTCGTTGCAATAGCGGTAGAACACACGCCCGGCATCGTTCGGCACGATCTTCCGGGATTGTCTCAGCAACAGTGGCTGCCCCACATTCTCCTCCAGTTGTCGAATCCGGCGGCTGAGAGTGGACTTGGGTAGTCCCAGATCCCGGGTACTGGCGGTCAGGCTGCCGGTGCGCACTACCGACACGAAAGCTTCCAGCTCCTGCAAGTCATACATGATTTGGTTCCATTATTTGCAACTGACCGTTCCAATTTATCACTTTAAAACCTTAACGAGAACCATTATCATTATTTTCCATTAAAATTTGCAAGCTATCTAACACCCCGCTGCCGGAGCGCACTGACCATGACATGCCGCACTCTCACCCCCAGACAGACGCTTCTCCGATCCATTGCCGTACTGGCACTCTCCGCCATGGGCGCGGGTACCAGTCTCGCGGATACCCGGTCTGTGGAAACGGCCTATGGCCCGGTAACGGTCAACGGCCAGCCAGAGCGAGTAGTCACACTGTACGAGGGCGCCCTGGACACGACACTGGCCGTCGATGCCAACCCAGTGGGTGCTGTAATTACCCGTGGCGGTAGCGACGTTGCCGATTACATCAAGTCCCGGGCAGGTGATATCGCTATTGTGGGCGCACCGGCCGAAACCAATATTGAAGCGGTTATCTCCGTCCGGCCCGATCTGATTCTGGCTGCACCGCGCACCAATGAGCAGCAATACCAGTTGCTGTCGCGTATTGCGCCGGTGATCGTGTCAGATGTTCCCATGTTCCAGCCGGACAGCTGGGAACGGGAAACCCGCCTGTTCGCCAAAGCCCTGGGGAAAGAAGAGGCCGCTGAGCAGGTGATTGCCAAAGTCGAATCCCGCATTGGCGAAGTGGCCGCCCTTGTGGCGGCTCGCATCCCGGAAGCCCAGCGAGATGCCACCCTGGTTCGCTGGATGCCCCAGGGCCCCCTGGTAATGGCGGAAGGCCTGTTCTCGGCCTCGATTCTTCAGGCAGTAGGCTTCCGGATAGATGACAATGATCTGGTTGAAGAAGGCCGCCCCCACAGCGAACCACTGAGCCTGGAGAACCTGTCCAGCATGGATCAAAGCTGGGTATTCCTGGCGACACTGAATGAAGATGGCGACAAAGCACTGGAGGCAGCCCGCCAATCCCCGGCCTTTGCCCGCCTGGATGCGGTTGAACACGACCGGGTAATCACCGTCAGCGGGCAACTCTGGACCAGCGCTACCGGACCTCTGGCGGTACTGGCCATTCTTGATGACATCGAAGCCGCGGTCACTGCCATTCAGCCCTGAAGCGCCCAATGTCGAACGCTCTATCCCCGACTAGCGTGGTTGCGTCTCGCGCTTTTTTCCCGCCGCTTCTGGCTGCGGGATTTTTATTATTACTGGTGGTACTGGCCAGCCTGCTCTATGGCGCCGGCCCGGTGTCTGCCAGCGATGCCATGGCGGCGCTGATGGCCAATGGCACGGAGGAAGCCTGGTTTGTGGTCACCGAGCTTCGGCTGCCCCGCACCATCATTGCCCTGATCACCGGCCTCGCACTGGGCCTGGCCGGTGCCCTGCTCCAGTCCATGACCCGCAACCCACTGGCCGAGCCGGGCTTGCTGGGCGTCAGTGCTGGCAGTGGCTTTGCAGTAGCCCTGGCCATCCTCTTGGGCGCCACCACAGCCACTCTCACCACCCTGTCCGCCCAGCTTGGAGCGCTCGCCGGCTGTGCCCTGGTGATTGCCGCTACCAGGGTGCAGGGCCTGGGCAATGATCCTGTGCGTCTGGTATTGGCCGGGGCCACCATGACCGGTCTGCTGCTGGCATTGACCTCCATGTTGATGCTGATGGACCAGCGAGCCGCCGATGAGATTCGCTTCTGGATTACCGGCAGCGTGGCCGGCAAACCCTTGTCCATGCTTTGGGCAACGCTTCCCTCCATCACTCTCGCCCTGGTCCTGATTGCTATCGTGGCACGACCACTGGCAGCCATGGCCCTGGGCGAAAAAGCGGCCGTCGGGCTGGGACATCACCCGGGGCGAATCCGCTTCCTGATCACTTTCACGGTTGCTCTGCTGGTGGGCTCGGCAACGGCCCTCGCCGGGCCCCTGATCTTTCTCGGACTGGTGGTGCCGTTTATTGCCAGGGCCTTTTCCGGCCCCGATATCCGCAAGACCCTCTGGCTGTGTGTGCCTGTTGGCCCTGCCGTGGTACTGGGTGCCGACGTGCTTTCCCGGTTGATTGCCGCGCCCGCCGAAATGCCTCTGGGGGTGGTTACCGCGCTGATTGGCGCTCCGGTGCTGCTGGCCATTGTCCGGGCCGGCCGGATGCCTTCGCTATGACCGCAGGATTCGCCATGCCGGATAAACGCAACACGCTGGTTAATACCGCCCTGCTCGGGCTGTTAGTCCTGGCAACCATCATCTCGCTGGCCACCGGTACCGTGCAGGTTTCCCTGTTCGATACCCTCAGGGCATTAGCCGGCCACGCAGACCCGATGACCGATTTCGTGATCAACGAGCTTCGTCTGAGCAGGGTAATCGCGGGACTACTGAGTGGGGCAGCGCTGGCCATGGCCGGGTGCCTGATGCAGACCCTGGCCCGTAACCGTCTGGCGACACCGGGCATTATCGGCATCGATAACGCGGCTACCGCCTTTGCGGTCGCGTCGGTGGTGGGCGTGGGTTTATCGCTGGCACCATCAGCCATGGCATTGGCTGGAGCGGCAGCCGCCACGGCGATTGCCTTTGGTCTGGCGGGCGCCAATGGCACCCGGGGCTATCGCTTTATCGTCGCCGGCATCGGTATTGGCGCCATCGCGGGCGCAGTCACCCAGGTAATGCTCAGTCGGGTGGCGATTGATGCCGCCAATGCGGCCTATCCCTGGACGGTGGGCAGCCTGAATGCCCGTTCCGGCCAGAGTGTGCTGGTGCTCGGAATGGGCCTTGCGGCCGGCTACCTGATTCTGATGAGCCTCAGCCGAGCCCTCAATACCTTGCAGTTCACGGATGCGGTGGCCATTGCCCTGGGCACACGACTGAAAGCCACCCGCATAATCGGCCTGGGTTTGTCGGTGATGCTCACGGGCCTGGCAGTATCGGTCTGCGGGCCGGTTGGCCTGATTGCCCTGCTGGCGCCGGAGCTTGCCCGGGCCCTGTGCCGCCCGGGCAAGGTTCCGCTCACGGCTGCGGCCCTGGCGGGCGCCAGCTTCATGCTGATTGCCGACCTGTTAGGCCGCACGCTGTTTGCGCCGCTGGAAATTCCGGTAGGCATCATTACCGCCATCGTCGGCAGCCCTTACCTGCTCTGGATACTGCTGAGACCTTCGCCACGGAGCCTGACATGAGCCACCCCCAAACCGCGACCCTTGCCGCCGACGACATCACTCTGGCGCACCGTCAGTTTGTGGTAGCGGAGAATCTGAGCCTTCATCTGCCAACGGCCCAGGTCACCGCCATCGTGGGCCCCAACGGCTGCGGAAAATCCACCTTGCTGAATGGCCTGGCCCGGATTCATACGCCCAAGGGCGGCTCCGTGCTTCTGGACGGCAAGGATATCCATCGCCTGCCGTCCAAAGAAGT
Source organism: Marinobacter sp. MBR-105 (assembly GCF_053628895.1). NCBI lineage: Bacteria > Pseudomonadati > Pseudomonadota > Gammaproteobacteria > Pseudomonadales > Marinobacteraceae > Marinobacter > Marinobacter sp. MBR-105. The sequence continues at coordinate 262,281 of NZ_JBRJHG010000002.1, forward strand.
CGCCCGGAAACTGGCCCTGCTACCCCAGGACAACACCGCCCCGGAAGGTCTCACCGTTGCCGACCTGGTGCGCTTTGGCCGCCAGCCTCATCAGGGCTGGATGGCACAGTGGTCGAAAGAAGACCAACGGGCCTTCGATCAGGCGATACAGGCCGCCGATGTTGCCGGACTGGCTGACCGTGCACTGGACACCCTCTCTGGCGGGCAACGACAGCGGGCCTGGATTGCCATGGCGGTGGCCCAGCAAACGCCGCTGTTACTGCTGGACGAACCTACATCGGCCCTCGATCTGGGCCACCAGATTGAAGTGTTTGAGTTAATCCGGGCACTGAGCGGACAAGGCAAGACCATCGCCATGGTGGTGCACGACCTGGCCAGTGCCTGTCGCTATGCGGACCATATGGTGGCCATGAAAAACGGAACCATTATTGAGGAGGGCACTCCGGCGGAGATTGTCTCACCGGAGCTGGTGCAAGAACTCTACGGCGTCAGCTGCGATCTGATTCACGACCCGGCCACCGGTAGTCCGTTACTGGTCAATGTGCGCCGCAATCCCTGAGCGGTCTCAGGCCAGGGTTTCGGCCCTGGCCTTTTCCCGGGCAATCGCGGCTGGAGCTCCGGCCGCCAACACCACCGCGCCAGCCGAGCAGGCCAGCATGCTCAGCACAATAGGCAGAAGCGCATCACCTCCTAAAGCCGATGACAGCGCACTGATCCCTCCAGCCAGGGTGAATTGAGAGGCGCCCAGCATAGCGGCGGCGGTTCCGCCCAGATGCGGAAAGAACTCCAGCGCATTGGCCATGTTGTTAGGCACGATCCCGCCCTGACAGCCAATGGCGCCAATGATGAACAACGCCACCGCCCAGAACGGCCCGTCCAGAATGACCACGGTAACCAACCCGACCAGCATCAGGAACTGCAGCATAACCTGTACCCGCAACAGGGTGACTGATGGGACGCGCCGCAACAGCGGCCGGTTGACCAGATTCAGCACCGCCATCAATCCGATATTGGCCGCGAACAGCATGGAGAAACTGGCGTTGGACAGGCCGAACCACTCCTGGTAGATAAACGACGAATGGGTAATGAACAGCAGCATGGTGCTGAAGCACATCACCTGAATCCCGATAAAGCGCATGGTTGTGCCGTGGCGAAGCACCAGCATGTAGTTGGTTACCAGAGTTTTCACCGGCGTCGAGGCCTGGGGCCTGGGTTTCAACCTGGGAAACAGGGCGATTTGCAGCACGACCGCCAGCAAGAGCGCGTAGCCGGCCAGAAATACGAAAATCCAGTGCCAATCGCCGAGCGCAAGCATCAACGCACCCAGTGAAGGTGCCGCGGCCGGGGCAATAAACATGATCAGGCCAATCAGGCCGAACAGGCGCGCCGCTTCCTGCCCACCCACCTGGTCGCGGACAATCGCAGGCACCGAGACCGCACAGAAGGCACCGCCGATGCCCTGTACAATTCGCCAGCCCACCAACTCCGCCAGGGTATCGGCTCCGGCAATCATCATCGCGGCAATGGCGAAAATGGTCAGCCCGACAAACAGTATCAGCTTGCGGCCATAGCGATCCGACAAAGGCCCGCCCACCAGTTGTGCGAGACCAAGGGTGGCGACATAGGCACTCAGAGTCAGGCCCACATCCGCATGGGGAATACCAAAACCCTCAGCAATATCGGGGAACGCGGGCAAATACGCATCCAGAGCCAGAGGCCCCAGGGCGACGGTCATACCAAGTAATAACGCGAGCTGAAAATGAGACAAGTGCTACCTCCGCTGACTAGATAGATAGCTAATAATATTCAGGAAAGGACCGCAATGCGCGGTTTCCGAAGCCAGCGCGGAAATCAGTTCTGGTCGAGCATGCACTCCCGGCTATAGAGTTGACTGAGTTTGCGTCGTTTCTGGCGCAGGCCATTGCCTCGATCATTGCTGTAACCGGCTCGCAACTGGCCCTGAATCCGGTCCAACTGCTTCCGATATTTCTCGCACTGTTGCGCCTGCTTTTTTGCCTCTCTGGCCTGGGCATAGCGATCCTTGCTGCCGGGAGCCAGCAAGCGCTCCACTTCAGCCCGGCTTTGCCGCACCCGGTCGGCCTGGCGGATATTTTCGCCCATGGGGACGGTCACCGGTGGTTTCACCGAAACACTGGAATGTCGCACCTGCCTGGGTGGCGTATCGGAAAAGTGTATGGACCCGTTGGCATCGGTCCAGCGGTAGATTTCAGCAGTGGCGGGCGCTGCAGCGGTAACGAAAAGCAGGCTCAGGGCCAGTTTCCTTGGCATGGGTTCACATCCTGTGAATAGTCTGAGGGAGAGCCCCGCCACCATCACAGCAGCGGGACAGGCGCTGGTAACTATACCGAAAGCCAGCGCCACTTTCAGGAACGGATCAGCGGTCCAGCAATTCGATCCAGTGGTTCACCGGTACGTCTGCTTTGCTCTCCAGGTGCAACTGGCAGCCAATGTTGGCCGTGACAATCCGTACCGGGTTATCCACCGTCAGCGCCTTGAGCTTGTTATCCAGCAGCTTCTGGCTCATCTCCGGCTGGGTAATGGAATAGGTACCCGCCGAGCCACAGCACAGGTGCTTGTCTTTGGTGGCCGCCAGGTCGATACCCGCCTTGGTGAGCACCTGCTCCACCACCCCATTCTGTTTCATGGCATGCTGCAGGGTACACGGACAGTGGAACGCCACCTTGCCCGCCTGGGCACTGGCCTTCAGGGGCTCCAGGTCTTCCTTCAGCAGGAACGCCCCAAGATCAGTGCACAGCTCGCTGACCTTCCTTGCCTTATTGGCGTACACCGGGTCATCTTTCAGCAGATGGCCGTAATCCTGGACCATGGCACCACAACCTGACGCGGTCATGATGATGGCCTCGGCTCCGGCTTCAATGGCGGGCCACCAGGCATCGATGTTGCGGCGCATCTGTTCCAGACCGCGCTCATGTTCGGAAAGATGGTAGTTCACCGCGCCACAACATCCGGCCTCGGGGGCTTCCACCATGGTCACACCGAGCTTGTCCAGCACCCGGGCCGCAGCCGCGTTGGTATTCGGCGCAGCTGACGGCTGAACACAGCCGGCCAGAGCCAGAACCACGCGGCTGTGGCTCGACGAGGGCCAGGGGCTTGCGTGTCGGCGAGGAGGCACCTTGGTGCGCAGCCGCTCCGGCAGTACCGGACGGAAGGCCTGACCCAGTCGAAGCATCAACCCGAACAGCCGGCGGTCCGGCAGGAAACGGGTCAGCGCCCAGCGCAACCATTTTTCCTGCGGCTTGCGCGACAGCTCTTTTTCCATCAAACCACGGCTGATATCCACCAGGCGGCCATATTTCACGCCGGAGGGACAGGTGGTTTCACAGCTTCGACACGTCAGGCAGCGGTCGAGATGTTCACGGGTCTTCTCGGTGACTTCGCCGCCTTCCAGGAACATCTTCATCAGATAGATGCGGCCACGGGGGCCATCCCGCTCGTCGTTCAGTTCCTGGTAGGTTGGGCAGGTTGCGGTGCAGAAACCGCAATGCACACAGGCCCTGAGTATCTCCTCCGCTTCCTGACCTTCGGGATCATTGGCAAATTGTTGAACCAGATTCGTTTGCATAATTACAACCAGCTATAGAGACGGCCGGGATTGAAAATGCCGTCGGGATCGAACGAGTGTTTCACGCGGCGCTGGATGGTTTTCAACGCCTCGGGTTGGCTTTGCATCACTTCGGCAGTGCGATCACCACCCCGGAACAGGCTGACCTGACCACCGACAGCACGAGCCAGTGGCTCCAGATCGCTGAGTGAGGCCTGGCCGCGATACCATCGCTGGGAGCCAACCCAGTCGATCATCCAGGGGCCGTCCAGCTTCGGCGTTCTGGCGGTGGAATCCAGGGAGAACCGCCAGAGAGGAGTTTCCGGATCGTCAAAGAAGCCGTGCTGCATGTCCTGAACCTCTCGCCAGAACTGGTCACCCTCAGCCATAACCTCGCCACCCCACTTCTCGGCGGTCGCCTCAACCGCTGATTTTGCACCGGCCAGGCGCAGGTACACCTTGCCATCGACCCAGCAGGCACCGGTGATGGGTTTGGGCTCACCGGCACGGCGGTTCATGTACTCCACCACCTCGTCCATGGCCATCTCCCGCACCAGGGTAACGGTGGCCGCCGGCTTAGGCATGACTTTCAGACTGATTTCGGTGATCACCCCGAGCGTTCCCATGGCGCCGGCCTGCAAACGGGAAACGTCATATCCCGCCACGTTTTTCATCACCTGGCCACCAAAACGCAGGTGTTCGCCCTTGCCGTTCAGCAGGCGAATACCCAGCACCTGATCCCTCACCGAGCCCGTCCAGGGCCTGGCGGGGCCGGACAGGTTACAGGCCAGGGTGCCACCGATGGTGGATGCGTCGCCAAAATGCGGCGGCTCAAAGTGCAGACACTGGCCCTGCTCCGCCAGCACCGCTTCAATTTCTTTCAGAGTGGTACCGGCACGTACCGTCAGCACCAGCTCTACCGGATGGTATTCCACCACACCAGTGTGCTCGGCCAGGCTCAGAGTGCTGGCATCAGCATCGCTCTGGCGCCCCATAAAGGACTTGCTGCCGCCGCCGACAATGTTGAGTTTCTGCCCGTTATTGCGGGCCTGGAGCACCTGCTCCTGTATCGGTTGGATCTGATCAGCCATGGGCAGTGTCCGCCTCTTCGTGCTTGTGTTGCTTGTGCTCGATGGAGCGGTATTCCTGACAGAATTTCAGGGTGGGCACCCCTTTGCCCGGGTTCAGAATTCCGGTGGGGTCGAAGGCCGCTTTCACATCGTGGAACTGCTGCAGCTCGTCATCATTGAACTGCACCGCCATCTGGCGAATTTTCTCCACGCCCACGCCATGCTCACCGGTGATGCAGCCACCCACCTCAACACAGAGTTCCAGGATCTTGCTGCCGAACGCCTCGGTGCGCTCAAACTCGCCTGGCACGTTGGCATCAAACAGGATCAGCGGGTGCAGGTTGCCATCGCCCGCATGAAACACGTTCGCCACCCGCAGGCCGAACTCTTCTGACATCTTTTCCATTTCCAGCAATACCTTGGCCAGATAGCGACGCGGAATGGTGCCATCCATGCAGTAATAATCCGGCGAGATCCGCCCCACCGCCGGGAAGGCCGACTTGCGCCCTTTCCACAGCAGAGCCCGCTCTTCCTCGCTCTGTGAGGTGCGAATGGAGGTCGCGCCCAGCTTACGGAACAGCGCTTCGGCCTCTGCGATGTGTTCGTGCACTTCCTCTTCGGTGCCGTCCACTTCACACAGCAGCAGGGCCTTGGCATCCCGGGGATACCCGGCACCGCAGAAGTCATCGGCCGCGACAATGGCATGACCATCCATCATTTCCAGGCCACCGGGGATGATGCCGTGGGAAATCACGCCACCCACCGCGTCGCCCGCTTTCTCGATGCTGTCGAAGCCCGCCATGATCACCTGTGCCACTTCCGGCTTGGGCAGCAGTTTCACCTTCACCTCGGTGACCACGCCCAGCAGTCCTTCAGAGCCGGTGAGCAGCGCCAGCAGATCCATACCGCAGCTGTCCAGACCATCACTGCCGACCGTTACCCGGTCACCCTCGGCGGTGATCATTTCCACACTGAGGATGTTGTGCACGGTCAGGCCGTACTTCAGGCAGTGCACGCCACCGGAGTTTTCGGCCACGTTGCCGCCAATGGTGCAGGCGATCTGAGAGGAAGGATCCGGACCGTAATAAAGGCCGTACTGTGCAGCCTCTTCGCTGATCGCCAGGTTACGGACACCCGGCTGCAGGCGTGCGGTGCGACCAATCGGATCAATGTTCAGAATTTGGTTAAACTTGGCCAGCGAGAGCACTACCCCTTCCTTATGCGGCATGGCACCGGCACACAAACCGGTACCGGCACCACGGGCCACCACCGGCACACCGTTTTCGTGGCAAATGCGCATGACCCGCTGCACCTGTTCCACGGTTTCCGGGAGCACCACCAGCATGGGCATTTCCCGGTACATGGCCAGGCCATCGCACTCATAGGGTTTCAGGGTTTCGTCATCGGTGATGACGAAGTCCGGGTCAATAAAGGCCCGGAACTGCTCCGCCAGCCGGGATTTGCTGACTTTTGCTTTGGTTGTCATAGCATTCTCAGTTTTCTATTTGTAGTTGCTTAAAAAATAGTCGATACCGCACTGAGCACAATCCATATCCTGCTGAGGCGTGCCAGAGCTCAGACCGATACCGCCGACAACCTCACCATCAACTATCACCGGAAGGCCCCCTCCAACAGTACTAAGGCGTCCTCCCACCTCAGTATGAATTCCGAACGCCAGATTGCCTGGCACATTGGCAGCATTGTATTCGTGTGTTGCTTTGCGTGCGGCAGCGGCTGTGAAAGCTTTGTCCTGCGCAACAACCACGCTGGATGTTTTTCCACCATCCATTCGCTCGAAAGCAATCAGATTTCCGGATTCGTCCACGACCGCGATGCACATGGGTACTCCGATCTCCCGAGCTTTGTCAGCAGCGCCTTTTACCAGAGTGCGGGCATCATCAAGGTCCAGTCGTTTGATCGTTATCATGTCTCAGCTCCGGTGCTTTTTGTTACAAAACAGATGGACATATCATAGTCACCCTACTCAGCTGAGCCGTCCATCATTTTGCCAACTGGTCTGACCAGTTTGTCACGTACTTCCACAGCCTCTGAGGTCTAACCTGCCGCTACAAATGAAATTTGTTGGTGACTGGTGCCCTGACATAGAATTGTTAACATTAACCGTAACTGGTCAGACCAGCTGAAAGCATGAGCATAGCCAGAGAGATTTCTTACAAGCTTGAGCACCTGATTCTCGATGGGGGCCTTGCACCCGGACAAAAGATGCCGTCCGAGCGCCAACTCGTTAAGCGGCTGGGTGTCTCACGGTCTGTCATCAGAGAAGCGCTGCATGAATTGCAAGCCCGTGGCGTGATTGAAACACGCCACGGCAAGGGGTCTTTTGTGGCCAGCATCGTCCCCGAATCGAACGTGCGGGGCGCCGACAATCCTCTGATGTACCTGTATCAAGGCCATTCCAGAACGCTTTACGACCTGCTGGAGGTAAGAGAACAGCTTGAGGGGCAAGCAGCTTTTCTAGCCGCACAGCGGGCCAACAACCTTGATCGCCACCGACTAACCAAGGCTTTCCGGGCGCTGGAAGACACCGACCCGTTGAGCAATGCAAGACCAGACCACGGATTCCACCTGGCCATTGTCGAAGCCTCTCACAACCCCATTCTTGTGCACATCCTGAACGGGCTCAAAAACATGATGCTGCTGACAGTTCAGGCCTCGGTCTCCAACCTGAACCCCCGGGAAGACATGCGCCGTAAAATTATGCGCCAGCACAGGCAGCTGTATGAAGCCATCATGGCCTCAAAGCCAGACCAGGCACGTAAAATCGCAATGGCGCACGTGTGCTTTGTGAGAAAAACCATGAAGGACATGGAGAAAGAAGGTGACGAGCTGCTTCGTATTCCCGCGCCGGACGATCTGCAGGAATTACTTAACGCCAGCTCAGACGACTGAGACGCCAAAATGTTTGCATTGATCAACAATTAGGCCAATATTACCTTCAATAACCCGCCTTGAAATTCACGAAAACCCAACAAAGCGGTATTGATTTCCACGGCAACAGTCCGTAAAACATGCGCCTTTGTATGACAGTCTCAGGAGCCAGCCATGGCGGAACCAGCGCCTCTTATTTGCAGGGACATCCACAAGACCTTTGACAAGCTGGAAGTTCTCAAGGGCATCTCTCTGGAAACCCGTAAGGGTGATGTGGTTTCCCTGATTGGCAGTTCCGGTTCCGGCAAGAGTACCTTTCTGCGCTGCATCAATCTGCTGGAAACCCCCACCTCCGGCGACATTATTGTGCACGGCGACCCAATCCGGTTCACCGAAAACCGAAAAGGTGAACGGGTACCCGCCGATAACCGCCAAGTGGAACTGATCCGGGCCCGCCTCTCCATGGTGTTCCAGAGCTTCAATCTCTGGTCCCATATGACGGTGCTGGAGAACATCATTGAAGCGCCAGTTCACGTTCTGAAGATTCCGAAGAAAGAAGCCATCGAGCGGGCAGAGGCCTACCTGAACAAGGTCGGCATCTACGAACGCAAGGACTACTACCCGGCCCAGATGTCCGGCGGGCAGCAGCAGCGGGCAGCCATTGCCCGGGCGCTGGCCATGGAGCCGGAGGTGATGCTGTTTGATGAACCAACCTCAGCCCTGGACCCGGAACTGGTGGGCGAGGTCCTGAAAGTTATGCAGAGTCTGGCCGAGGAAGGCCGCACCATGATCGTGGTCACCCACGAGATGGCGTTTGCAAGGGATGTGTCGAGCCAGGTCCTGTTTTTGCATCAGGGCGTGATTGAGGAGCAGGGAACCCCGGACAAGGTTTTCGATAACCCGGATTCCGAGCGTATGAAGCAATTTCTTGCTCCCAAGTTCTGAACACCAGTGCTATCTTGAATCGGTGTTGGACCTGGAGTTAAAGAGAAGCTCCCGAAACTTCCATAAAAAATAAAGCCTTTGTGGCGAATTACTGGAGAAGTGACACATGAAAAAACTGATTGTTGCAGCAAGTTGCGCCCTGGCCCTGGTTGCCGGCACGGCCCAGGCTCAGGAAAGAAACCTGCGCATTGCTTTTGATGTGCCCTACGAGCCATTCGAATACAAAGACGAAAACGGTGAGCTGACCGGTTTTGAAGTGGAACTGGCCGACGCCATGTGTGAAGAGATGAACGCCAACTGCGAATTCGTCATCCAGGCATGGGACGGCATGATTCCGGGCCTGCTGGCTCGTAAATTTGATCTGATCATGTCGTCCATGTCGATCACACCGGAGCGTGCCGAGCGCGTGCTCTTCTCCGAGCCGTACTACAACACCCCGGGTGGCTGGTTCGGCCCGAACGATTTCAACACCGATGTAACCGACATGGAGGCCATGAAAGGCAAGACTGTCGGCGTTCAGCGCGGTACCACCATGGACACCTACGTGACCGAGAACATGGGTGGCATTGTTGAAATCAAGCGCTACACCACCGCTGACGACATGGTGCTGGACCTCGAAGGCCAGCGTCTGGATGTGGTCTTTGTTGACTATCCGGTAGGCGAGCAGACCGTTCTGTCCAAAGAAGGCTTCAAGGAAGTGGGCAAGCCCGTAAAGCTTGGCAAAGGCGTGGGCGTTGCCATGCGCAAGCGTGATGCTGACCTGGCCGAAGAAGTAAACGCCGCCCTGAGCACGTTGAAGGAAGATGGCACCTACGACACCATCATGAAGAAGTACTTCAACTACGATATCAAGATGTAATGACCACGGGGGCGGCGCCACGTCGCCCCCGCTGACCGGATACTCCCATGTTTGATCTGAAAGGCTATGGCCCGGCCCTCGCAGAAGGAGCGGTCATCACCATTGAGTTGGCCTTCCTGTCTCTGGCCCTGGCCCTGGCGCTTGGCCTGGTTGGTGCCAGCGCAAAACTCTCCGGCAGTCGTGTTGCCGCCGGCATCGCAACCGCCTATACCACACTGATTCGCGGGGTTCCGGATCTGGTGATGATGCTGCTGTTCTATTACGGCGGCCAGGTAGCGGTGAACATGCTTTCGGATTATCTGTGGGAAACCCGCGGTATCGACTTTTTCTTCCAGTTTGATCCTTTCATTTCCGGCGTGGTGACCATCGGCCTGATTTTCGGTGCCTATATGACCGAAACCTTTCGCGGCGCCTTTCTGGCCGTGGATGTCGGTCAGATTGAGGCGGCCAAGGCCTATGGTTTTTCCCGCTGGCATACCTTCCGGCGGGTGATGATCCCGCAGATGTTACGCCACGCCCTGCCCGGCATCGGCAATAACTGGCAGGTGTTGCTCAAGACCACCGCGCTGGTGTCCATCATTGGCCTGACCGATATGGTTCGGGTGGCGGAGGAAGCGGCCAAGGCGGAGCGCATGCCTTTCCACTTCTTCATACCAGTGGCTGCCGTGTATCTGGCACTGACGGCAGGGTCGGAACTGTTTATCAAGTGGCTTGATCGTCGAGCCAATGTCGGCGTGGTTCAGGGGAATTAAACGATGCCTGATTTCATTGCCGAGTGGTTGAACAAGAACGAGATTTTCACGGCTATGACGCTGATGGAGTACTGGGACGGTCTGGTTACGACCGTGCACCTGGTGTTTCTATCGCTGGTCATCGGTCTGGTGGTGGCGGTGCCGCTGGCGATTCTGCGTACGGTCCGGAATCCACTGGTATCCGGGCCAATCTGGATCTACACCTATTTGTTCCGGGGCACGCCGCTGCTGATCCAGCTGTACATTATCTATTATGGAGTAGCGCAGATTCCGGGGATTCAGGAGACTTTCTGGTGGGAGATCTTCCGGGAACCTCTGTATCCTGCCCTGTTGGCCTTCACGCTGAATACGGCGGCCTATACCACGGAGATTATCCGGGGGGCGATTATGTCTACGCCCCATGGTGAGATTGAGGCGGCGAAAGCCTATGGCATGAACTGGTTTCTGCGGATGCGCCGGATCATTCTGCCAAGCGCGGCGCGTCGCGCGGTTCAGGCTTATTCCAACGAGGTGATTTTCATGCTGCACGCCAGTGCGATTGCCAGTGTGGTCACCATTGTTGACCTGACAGGGGCGGCACGGAATATTTATTCGCGGTTTTATGCACCGTTTGATGCGTTTATTTTCGTGGCGCTTTGTTATATGGCGCTGACGTTTATTCTGGTGTTTGCTTTCCGCAAGCTGGAAAACCATCTATTGCGGCACCAGCGGCCAGTTAATTCCTGAGCAGCGCCCTACAACCCATCATCCAATCCTGGTGCACGGCCAGCCGGCGGGAACGTCTTCCGGGAACCGCTACGAGCACATCCATGTGCGCTTCTCGAAGGCCATCCTTGGCCTTCGACATTCCCGGAAGACGTTCCCGCCGGCTGACCCCGAACCTTTTGCGGGGTATCGATGAACGCTTCGAATCGTCTTTTTGATTTCCATCCGGACTGGCTGAGCCATACCCTCGCCAACGCTTCCGCTGATCTCCCCGAAACCAAAACCGCCCTGCCCGATGGCACTCAGGTCTCCCGTAAGGCCAACGGGGTTCTGTGGCTGACGCCACCGGCTGACAGGGCTAACCCGAACCAAGAAGCCCTGATCATTTCTGCCGGTGTGCATGGCAATGAAACGGCGCCGATTGAAGTGCTCAACACGCTGGTGTCGGAGTTGCTTTCCGGGGAGTGGTCGCTGGCGTGCCCGCTGCTGCTGATCCTGGGCAACCCTCCTGCCATGGTAGCGGGTGAGCGGTTTCTGGAAGTGAACATGAACCGGTTGTTCAATGGCGCCCATGGCAAACCGGAATATTCCGGGCTTGCGGAGGGCCGGCGGGCTCGGTTTCTGGAGGAGATGTGTCGGCAGTTTGCGATGGCGCATCAGGGCCTGGCGTTAAGCCATTATGATCTGCATACCGCTATTCGCCCGTCGAAACGGGAGCGCTTTGCGCTGTACCCGTTCGTGGACGGGCGGTCGGTTCCGGCCGGCCAGTGTGCGTTCCTGCTGGAGGCCGAGGTGGAGACCCTGTTGCTCCAGCATAAGGAATCGACAGTGTTTTCATCGTTCACTGCCAGCACGCTGAAGGCGGAGAGTTTTACCATTGAACTGGGCAAGGTGGAGCCGTTTGGCCGGAATGATCTGCGACGGTTCCAAGGCATTGAGCGAGCCTTGCGCCGTCGTTTCCGGGGCGAGGCAGCACCGGCAGTGCGGCCACCATTTGATCATCTGACGGTGTTTGAGGTGGTGCATGAGGTGCTCAATACCGGGCCGTCTTTCCGGTTTCATGTTCCGGACGATGTGGCGAACTTCACGGAGTATCAGCCTGGCACGGTGATCTGGGAGGATGATCAGGATGACTACCGGGTCGGAACCGCGCCGGAGGCGGTGGTGTTTCCAAACCGGGCGGTGCCTGTGGGCCAGCGGGTGGGTTTGATGATCCGAGCCAGGTGTACAGGGCCGGCTCTGTCTGAGCCGCCCTGTACATGACACCAGGGTCAGGCCGGCGCGTTTTCGGGTTCGCCCACCGGCAGTTTGATCAGTTTGGTGCAGACTGACGGTATCACCAGCAGGGTCAGGACCGTCGAAGCCAGCAGACCACTGATGATGGCCCAGGCCATGGGTGGCCACAGGGTGGAACTTGAGAACGCCAGCGGCAGCAGGCCGGCCACGGTGGTTGCGGTGGTCAGCAGGATGGGCCGGGTACGGCGTTCCACAGCGGTGCGCACCGCATCGGCAATGGCTCGGCCCCGTTCCAGCTCCCGATCCATTACGTCCAGCAGGACGATGGCGTTGTTCACCACGATACCAACCAGAGCAATCACCCCCAGCAGCGACTGAAAACCGAAGGGCGAACCGGACAGAACCAGCCCCGGGAAAATGCCAACAGTTGCCAGCGGTACGGTCAGCAGGATAATGCCCACCCGCCGGAAGGAGTTGAACTGCAACAGCAGGAAGAACAGCAACAGCAGCATGCCGATCGGTGCCGCGGTCAGCAGTGCGGAGTTGGCACGGTCAGAACCTTCGGCATCTCCTCCCATGTCCAGTCGCGTGCCCGCCGGCAACGGGTTCTGTTCCAGGCCCGCATACAGGCCGTCCAGCGCCTGGCTGAAGCTGTAGTCTTCCTCCAGATTGGCACTGACCGTATTCACCCGTACCCCGTTGCGCAGGTAAACCGCCGCCGGTTCCCAAGTGGTTTCCACCGTGGCCACGGCCGATAGCGGAATGGCATCGCCCTGGTCGTTGTAGGTATTCACAGACAGCAGGCGCGACAGTGACAGCGACGTGCCTTCGCGGGAGCGCAACACGATGGGTATCGGGTCGTCCTCCTGTCGATAACGCTCAGCCACGGCGCCGTAGCTCTGGCCATACAGGCTCTGGGCAACATCGGCTCGGGTGAGGCCATAGCGGGCGGCGGTGGCGTCGTCCACATTGATGGCGATGCTGGGCACACCAATGTCGAGATCGTGGCGAACATCCACCGTGCCCTCAACACCCCTGAGAATGGCATAGACTTGCTCGGTGGCCCGGGCGCGGGCATTGTCGTCCGGATGGAAGACACGGACTTCTACCGGCGCAGGCCGCGGTGGTCCCTGCCCCAGAATCCCGGCGGTGATATCCAGCTCCGGTAGCGACCGGGCGGCCTCGTGGCGGATCCATTTCACCAGGTCGGTGGTATCGGCCAGCGTCGGCGTGCGAACCACCAGCCTTGCCCGGTTAGGCGCCTGTGGCGAGCGCTGTAGGTTGTAATAGAACGAGGGCCCGGTAAAGCCGACAAAGCGGTGCACTTCCAGTGCCTCTTGCCGGGTCCGAATGGCCTGTTCCAGAACCGCCGCCACTTCAGCGGTTCGAGCCTGATCGGTGCCTTCGGGCATGTACATCTCGACGATGACACGGGGGCGGTCAGCGTTGGGGAAAAATTGCTGGGCCATGAACGGGGTCATGCCCAGGCTGATAACCACCAGCAGGGCGCCGGCGGTAATCAACCGGCCCGGGTGCCGATACACCAGGCCACCGAGGTAGCGGGCCAGACCAATAAGACGGTCTTTGTGAAGGTTTTTCCGGGGCTTCAGAAAACGCGCCGCCAGCAGGGGCACGGCAGAAATCGCCAGCAGATAGCTCACAGAGAGGGTGAGCATGATCATGACCGGTACGCCCCGGGTGAAATCCGCGGCGCCGCCCTTGGCCATTAACAGCGGTGCAAAAGCGGCCAGTGTTGTACCGGTAGACGCACCCAAGGGCCCGGCCAGCTCACCGACCGCCTTGCGCAGGGCATCCAGCCGGCGCATGCCCTCATCCAGATGGCCCTGTATGTTTTCCACAATCACAATGGCGTTGTCGATCAGGATACCCAGGGAAATGACCATCCCGATAACGGCAATCTGATGTAACACACCACCCCCGAGGTCATAGAGCCCCACGCTGATCAGGGCCACCATGGGCAGGATGGACGCCACCAGCAGGCCCATGCGGATACCCATGCCGGTAAATACCACCGCCACGATGATCAGTACCGACAGCACCAGGCTCCAGGCCAGGTCATCCAGCCGGTCAGAGACCTTGTCGGGCTGAAAAAACATCTCGCGGAGCTGGTAGGGCTCGAAGTCCGGGCGCACCTGGTCCAGCCGTTCCCGGATCCGCTCGCCAAAGCGGATGGCGTCGGTAGAACCTTCTTCCATGATGATCGACAGCAGCACCACTCGCTCGCCGTCGAACCAGGTCTCTGGCTGCCGGGGCTCGGCCGGCCCACGCCAGACTTCTGCGGCCGCGGCCAGGGGCACCTGGGAGCCATCTGGCAGCTCGATGGGTGTGGCGCGTATCGCGTCTATGTCGGTGAATTCGGTGTTGGGCAATACCGAAAGGCGCTTGCCTTCCACCACCACGAAACCACCCGGGATAGTCTGGTTTCGCCGGGCCAGGGTATCGAGTATCCGCTTGGGCGGCACCCCCAGGCGATACAGTGCGGCATCGTCAAGTGCCAGGGTAATCTGTTCATCGGCATCCCCTTCAAGCTCAATACGGGAGATGCCGGGGATATCCAGAAGGTTCTGTTTCAGGCGTTCGGCCACCTCCGAAAGCTCGGTCACGGAGGGTGAACCACCCACAGCCAGCACCACGGCCGGGATGTCGATCAGCCGGTCGTCCAGCTCCATCAGACCCACGTCATCAGGAAAATCCTGGCGCGCCCGCTCCATGGCCTGACGAACCCGATCCCAGGCCGAATCGGTGTCGTAGATGCGGTCCCGGAGTTTCAGCCGGGCCAGTGCCACGCCGGTTCTGGCGGTGCCCTGGCTCCAGTCCAGCTCTTCGACCTGGCGTAACTCATCGGTCAGCGGCTGAAGCACCAGGCGCTCAACCGCCTCGGCACTGGCACCGGGATAACTCACGGTGATCATGCCGGCCCGGTATGGGAAACTCGGATCTTCCTGACGGGGCATGGTGCTGTAGGCGGCAATGCCGAGCAGACAGAGCATGGTCACCACCATGCCCAGCAAGCGTTGATAATTAAGCAGTCGGCGGGTCATCAGCGCACCTCCACGGTGTCACCATCCACCAGCCGGGTCATACCGGCATACACCACCTGATCTCCCGGGCTCAATGCGCCGGGGTGCACCATCACGCGCTCACCGATGACCCGGTCAACCTCTACCGGAACCCGCTGGGCTACCTGGTCTTGCACCCGGAACACACTGGTGCCGGTACTGTCGCGAACGACCGCCAGCAGGGGCACGGTAATGGCAGATTCCCGCACCGGGGCAATGCCCACTTCCACCGGCTCACCGGAGGACAGGGAATTTGGTGGCAGGCTGACCAGTACCGGATGCAATTCCCCGCGGATGGAACTGCCCTGGGCAATCTCAACCACAGTGCCAGTGGCAGGTTCACGGTTCCGGTCCTGCACCAGCCAAACCGGTAACTCCTGACCAATCCGGACATGGCCGAGCAAGTGCGCAGGCACCCGCACTTCCACTTCCCGCCCCAGCGGCGAGGACAAGCGCATGACCGGCTGCCCCGCCCCCACGAACTCATCCCGCTCCACCAGCAATGCTTCCACCTGCCCGGCAAAGGGCGCCTTCAAAACGCTTTCCTCAAGCAGCCTTGTGGCTTCGGCCAGTGAGGCTTCGGCCGTCGCCATGCTTGCCCTCAGCGAATCCCGGCGGGCGGCAATCTGTTCCAGCGTCTGCTCCGAGACCACGCCTCGCTGATGCAACCGGCTGGAGCGTTCCCACTCCCGCTGGGCCTGTTCAAACTGGGTTCTCAGCTCATCCAGGCGGGCAGCTGCGGAATCCCGCGCCGGTTCCAGCGCCGGATTGTACAGACGCGCCAGCACATCACCGGGCTTTACCGTCTGCCCCAGCTCAACCGGGCGTTCCTTCAGCGTCCCGCTGACCTGAAATGTGAGGGTTGCCCGCTGGGCTGCTCGTACAATGCCGGAAAACCGCATAGGAATTTCTTCCATCTGGCCACCGGTGACAGCGGATACCCGCACGGAGACCGGAGTATTTTCAGCGTTTTCGCCGGATTCGGTACCGCCACCGCGGCAGCCGGCAACAGACAGCACGGCCAGCAGCGCACTGGCCAGAACAAACGGAGAGTGACGTAGTGTGAGAGACATAGTGTTCCAGCCCCTTTCCCTGAACAGGTTGATTGTGACCTCCGGTCCATCGGAGGTTGCCCATTGTTTCGGACATCATGTCACTCTTTGACAAATTGTCAATAATCGGCTTTCATCGGTTTTCAGTTATCATGCAGCCAAAGCCGGAAAGCTCGGGATCACAATGAATGAACCGCTGAAGTCACGACGGGAACGGGAAAAACAGGCCAGGTACGACGCCATTCTGGACGCCGCCGAACGGGTGTTCTCAGAAAAGGGCTACGATCGTACCTCCATGGACGACATTGCGCGCACCGCAAGCCTGAGCCGCGCCCTGCTGTATGTCTACTTCAAGGATAAGGCCGCCATCCAGCGAGGCATCATGCTACGGGCGGGGCAGGATCTGGTGACCCGGTTTGAGCGTGCCATGCAGGCAACCGATACCGGGCTGGGGAAAATCCGGGCCATGGGTGAGGCTTACTATCGTTTCTTTGTGGAAGCTCCGGACTACTTCACTGCCCTGACCAAGGCTTCCACCGCCATCGCTGATGCGGAAGAAGACCAGGCCAGGGAGATGCTGTGTTCAAAGAACGAACTGATGGTGCTGATGGAAGCGGCGATTCATCTCGGCCTTGAAGACGGCACCATCAGCCGCGACCGCATACAGTCGCCGGCGCAAACCGCACTTTACCTGCGCGGTGCCCTCCATGGAGTGATCATGCTGTGCCAGGCAGAGTCAACCCAGGCTCAGGAGTTTCCTTCCGAAGCACTGATTCGCCACACCATGGATATGCTGACCCGCTCTATCTCCAGCCAGCCGGTACACTGAACCGGTAAGCCCTACAGCTGAAAATCGTAGATGCTGCCGAGACCAAGAATACCGGTCAGCTCATCCAGCGCTTTTCGCACTTCCTCCAGCAACATCGGGTCGGCCAGATCCTGCTGGCTGAGCTGGTCGCGGTAGTGGGCTTCAACCCAGGAGGTCAGTCGCTCATAGAGCGCATCGGTCAGGATCACACCCCGGTTGATAGCGTGCAGCTCGTCGTCGTTGAGCACCACCCGTAAGCGCAGACACGCAGGCCCGCCACCATTGCGCATGGATTGTTTTACATCAAACACTTCTACTGCGGTGATGGGCGTATCGGCTTTCACCAGTTCATCCAGATAGCGGCTGACCGAGGCCACTTCCCGGCACTCACCGGGTACCGCCAGCAGCATGCCGTCTGCGGTATTCAGAAGCTGGCTGTTGAACAGATAGGAAGCCACCGCATCTTCGATGGGCACCTGCGCTGATGAAACACGCACGGCTTCCAGCTCGGCACCGGTCAGGCGCTCCTGAATGTCTGCCAGTACCCGGGCTTCATCAAGAAAAGCCTGCTCGTGATAGAACAGGCATTTGCCATTACCGACCGCAATCACATCGTTGTGAAACACGCCGGCATCGATAGCCGCCGGATTCTGCTGGGCAAACACGGCACGGCGATCGGTCAGGCCATGCAGGCGGGCAATGGCGCGTGACGCTTCGAGGGTCTGGCGCGCCGGGTACTTGCCTGGCGCCGGAGCGGATTCATTGAACGCGACCTGGCCATACACAAACAGCTCAACGCCCGGCTCCCCGTAGCGACTGCACAAGCGGGTGTGATTAGCCGCCCCCTCATCGCCAAAATGACTGACCGACGGCAGCGCCGGATGATGGGCAAAGTAGCTTTCGTCACCAAAAATCGCTTTCAGCGAACGACCCGTGACCTGGTGTTCAATGGAGCGGTGGAACTTGGCACTGAGATTGGCCGGGGTGAAGTGCACCCGGTGATCGGCTGTGTCGGCACTGGGAGAGACGGTAGCCGCGTTCGCTGTCCACATGCAGGACGCCGACGACACCGCCGCCAGAATGGCGGGATCTGCCTTGGCTACGGCTTCCAGAATCTGACGCTCGTTGCCCTCAAAGCCCAGCGCACGGAGGGTGGGAATGTGCGGGCGCTCGTGGGGTGGCAGAATGCCCTGCACATAGCCCCGGTCCGCCAGCCGCTTCATCTTCTCGAGTCCCTGGAGTGCCGCCTCTCTGGGGTTGGCCACCGCATTGACGTTGGATTTTGAGGCCACATTGCCCCATGACAGCCCGGCGTAGTTATGGGTCGGACCCACCAGGCCATCGAAGTTTGCTTCTACCGCATGTTTAACCATGGCAGCTGTTCCTGTCAGTCAAAGTTCAGGCCCGGGGCCAGGCTATCCGGCAGCTCACTCTTGCCGGCTTCCAGAGAGGCCATCGGCCAGGCGCAGTAATCGGCCGCGTAATAGGCACTGGCACGATGGTTACCGCTGGCGCCGACACCACCGAACGGTGCAGCACTGCTGGCCCCGGTAAGTGGCCGATTCCAGTTCACAATACCGGCGCGCACTTCCTCCACCAGACGATTATAGAGTTTGCGGTCATCGCTCAGGATGCCGGCAGACAGGCCGTAGCGAGTGTTGTTGGCAAGCTCCAGGGCCTCATCGAAGCCTTTGTAGCGGTACACCGTCAGCAGCGGGCCGAAAAACTCCTGATCTTCCAGCTCTATCCCGGTCGCATCCA
The DNA here is from genome assembly GCF_053628895.1 of Marinobacter sp. MBR-105. Taxonomy (NCBI): domain Bacteria; kingdom Pseudomonadati; phylum Pseudomonadota; class Gammaproteobacteria; order Pseudomonadales; family Marinobacteraceae; genus Marinobacter; species Marinobacter sp. MBR-105. The sequence goes on from NZ_JBRJHG010000002.1 coordinate 281,021, forward strand.
CAATTCCCGGCGACAACAGACCTGTATCGGGCTTGAGCTGTTTCATTTCCAGCAACGAGGTCGCACCCTTCTCCAGCATCGCAGCCTGAGCCTTGAGTAGCTGGTCTGCCGCATCGGCAGAAATCACCGAGCCCATAAACGGCTGCGGGTCAGCATCGAATTCCGCCACGGTGATGCGGGCCGCCACTTCCACCAGCCGTGCCAGGAATTCATCACCCTTCTTGCCTTTGGGCACCAGTAACCGGCGAGCACAGGTACAGCGCTGGCCGGCCGACAGGAACGCGGACTGCAGTGCGTGGTGCACGGCGCCATCCAGATCTGACACATTTTGAACGATCAGAGGGTTATTACCGCCCATCTCCAGCGCCAGGATTTTTTCCGGCTGGCCGCCGAACTGTTCGTGCAGCAGGTGCCCGACGGTGGAACTGCCGGTAAAGAACAAACCGTCAATCAGCGGGTGGCGGGCCAGGCACTTGCCGGTATCGGAACCGCCCTGAACCAGATTGATCACCCCATCCGGCAGACCGGCTTTTTCCCAGAGCCTGACAGTGAGTTCCGCCACCCCCGGGGTCAGTTCGCTGGGTTTGAACACCACGGTATTGCCGGCCAGCAAGGCCGGCACAATGTGCCCGTTGGGCAGATGGCCCGGGAAGTTATAGGGGCCAAACACGGCGACCACGCCATGGGGACGGTGGCGCAACACCGCATGTCCGCCAGCCACGTCAGATTCAGTGTGACCCGTACGCTCGTTGTAGGCTTTCACGGAGATCGGAATTTTACCCATCATGGCCGCCACTTCGGTGCGGGACTCCCAGAGAGGCTTTCCTGTTTCCAGGCCGATCTGATGGGCCATTTCTTCCTTGTTGGCCTCAAGCAGTTCGCCGAAGGCCTCAATCACCGCCTGGCGTTCTGCGAGACTTTTCCGGCGCCAGGCCAGAAACGCCTTTCGAGCTTCCCGAACCGCTGCGTCAACATCTTCGAGACTGGCGGCATTGCCATCCCAGACCGTTTCACCTGTTACCGGCTGCACCGATTCAAAGGGCGCTCCGTGGCCTTGCAGCCAGAGCCCGTCGATGTAAACATTGCCTGTCAGGTTTGCCATTATTTACCACCTCCCGGTTCGGAATTGTTTGGCCGGATCGGCGACAAAGCACCCTCCTTCAAAGGGGCAATACGCACCGGATCACCCGACTCCACTAAAAGAGCCTCGGCCAGCACTCTAGGAATTTTGACAGTGTCGGGCCCGATGCAGTTCATGGGTATGGTGGTTACCCGAAAGTCCCGGAACGACCGGTTCGAGATCATCACCCGTTGCTCTGCCGGCACATCCAGATCCATGCTGTGATTAACTACCATGGCATGCCGGTTGACCGCTTCCCGCACCGTACGAATGTTATGGACAAAGGCTTCAACCACAGGCCCGCCATCGAAAATATCCACCATGCCGTTGAAGTTGAAACCTTCGGCCTGCAGCATCTTCAGCGCCGGCCGGGTATTGTCGTGCACCATGCCAACGACCGCCCGCGCAGCGTCTGGCAACATCGGCAGGTAGATGGGGTATTTCGGCATCAGTTCCGCAATGAAGGATTTATTGCCAAGCCCGGAGAGCATATCGGCCTGGCTGAACTCCATGTCAAAAAACTTGCTGCCCAGGGCATCCCACAGGGGGCTTTTACCGTCTTTGTCCGAGACTCCACGCATTTCCGCGAACACTTTGTCGGAAAAGCGTTTGCGAAAATCGTCCAGGAACATAAAACGACAGCGGGATAACAACAGGCCATTGCCGCCGCCCTGATACTCGTCGGAAAGCAGCAGCGAGCAGATTTCGGTGGTGTCGGTCATGTCGTTGGACAGGTTCAGCGTGGGCGTGCGCACATGCACACCCAGCTCTTTCGATGCATTGACCGTGACACTCAGCCGGTAATTGTAGAACACTTCTTCCAGGCCAACCCGGGCCTCGATGCCACTGATGCCAACGGTCTTCCTGGCCTGAATATCTTCCAGCGCAAACAGGTACAGGGCCGCTTCCGGCGCACAGCGTTGATTGAAGGATTCACGGGCGCGATCAATCTTGCGCTGAAGCAGTTCCCGGTCGGCGGGCAATGTGGTCAGGCCTTTGCCGGCCTTCTGCGCCATGGCATAGAGGTCTTCCAGATCGTCAGACTGAAGCGGGCGGATCACCAGCATCTTACGCCCTCCCCTGTATTTGCATGCTCATAACGGTGAAATCCTTACCGGGTCGCCGGCGCTGCTTTGCAGGCCATGCCAGGTGCTCACCGGCACTTTTACATCATCCGCCAACGTTTCTGCCACCGGGGTCAACAGGCAGCGGAAGTGCTCACCTTCGCCGGCGCTGATCAGGCAGGTTTCACCATCGTTCTGGTGGCTGCCGTGCAGTGTTTTGGGCTGACTGGTCACCAGGGTTTTCAGGCTGTCGGTGCGCACTTCCATCACTGGTCCGCCGTCAAAGATATCGACGTAGCATCCGGGCTGAAAACCTTCGCGCTGGAGCAACTGATAGTTTGGCTCGGTCAGCGGGTGTGGCTGGCCCAGGGCTTCCTGGGCCTCGGTGCTGAGCAGGGTGACGTATACCGGGTTCGGCGGCATGAGTTCGGCGATAAAGGTTTTGCTAAGCTGCCCGGAGTATTGATCGGCGGTTTCAAAGTCCATATTGAAGAAATGTCGCCCCAGGCTGTCCCAGAAGGGCACGCTGCCGTTTTCGTGCTGTATGCCCTGGATTTCAACCACCGTTCGGTTGGTGAACCATTCCCGGTGGCTGGCAATGAACATCATTCGGGCCCGGGATAGCAGCTCGAATACCGGGGTGTTGCGGTGTTGTTCTCTCAGGGTGAAGGAGCACAGCAGGGTCAGGTCTGTGAGCGCGTGGCTCGGGTACAGGACTTCGACACGGCGCGAGACGTTGAGTTCGTGGGAGGCGTGGATGAGGTAGTCGCGCCGGTAGTTGTAAAATGGCTGGCCATTGCCGGCGCGGCTGTCGATGCCTGCGGTGCCAGCGATTTCGCCGGTGTCGGTGTTTTCGAGTACGAACAGGAAGCGGCGCGGGGTGCCTTCGGGGGCGTTGTCGGCCAGGGAGGCCCGGGAGTGCTGGATTTTCCGGGCCAGGGTTTCTTCGGTTTTGGGCAGGGTGGACGAGAGCCTGGCGGTTTGGGCGCCGGCTATGTCCAGGATTTGTTGCAGGTCATCCAGTTTGGCTGGTCTGACTCGCCACATGGTGTTTACTCCCCGGTTCTAACTGACACGGTTGAGTTTGACGGCCGCCCATATGGCAGCCCCCCTGTCCGGAAACCGCTACGAGCACATCCATGTGCACTTCTCTCCGGCCATCCTTGGCCTCCGACATTTCCGGACAGGGGGGCTGCCATACGGGCTACGTTGTCTTATGCCTTCAGCTTTTTCACTGCTGCTTCGAAACGCTCTAAAGCTTCCTCAATATCCGTTTCCGGAATGATCAGCGAAGGCGCCAGCCGCACCACATTGGCTCCGGCCACCAGGACCATCACGCCCTCATCCAGGCCGGCGTTCAGGAAATCTTTGGCCTTGCCCTGCCATTGTTCGGTCAGCACACAACCCAAGAGTAGACCAGCACCGCGAACTTCGGAGAACACGCCGTAGCGTTCACCGATGTCCATCATGCCTTTGCGCAATTTCTCGGAGCGGGCTTTGACGCCCTTGAGGATTTCCGGCTGGCTGACGGTGTCGATGACTTTCTGGGCCACAGCGCAGGCCAGCGCGTTGCCGCCGTAGGTGCTGCCGTGGGTACCTACGCCCAGACTGGCCGCGACTTTGGCGGTAGTGAGCATGGCGGCAACGGGGAAGCCGCCACCCAGGCCTTTGGCGCTGGAGAGGATGTCCGGTGTTACGTCGTACATTTCGTAGGCGTACAGGTAGCCGGTGCGGCCTACGCCGCTTTGGACTTCGTCGAAGACCAGCAGGGCGTTGTGTTCGTCGCAGAGGTCTCGCAGTCCTTGCAGGAATTCGGGATCTGCCGGCATGACGCCGCCTTCGCCCTGGACGGGCTCGACCACGACAGCGCAGGTTTTCTCTTTGGAGATCAGCGCTTTTACCGAGTCCAGGTTGTTGAATTCGGCGTGATGGATGCCTCCAGGGGCCGGTTCAAAGCCTTCCAGGTATTTGGGCTGGCCACCCACGCTGACGGTGAACAGGGTGCGGCCGTGGAAGGAGTTCTTGAACGAAATGATCTCGTGTTTTTCCGGGCCGTAGTGTTCCCACGCGTAGCGACGGGCCAGTTTGAAGGCGGCTTCGTTGGCTTCGGCGCCGGAGTTGGCGAAGAACACCCGTTCGGCGAAGGTGAGGTCGCACAGGGTTTTGGCCAGCCGCAGGGCCGGCTCGTTGGTCATGACGTTGGACAGGTGCCAGATTTTTTCTGACTGTTCCTGTAACGCACCCAGTAGCCCCGGGTGGGCATGGCCCAGGCTGGTGACGGCAATCCCGCCCTGCAAATCCACGAATTCTCGGCCTTCCTGATCCCACACGCGGGAGCCTTCGCCTCGCACCGGGATGATGGTTCCGGGGGCGTAGTTGGGCACCATGACTTCATCAAAAAGTTCGCGGGAGACAGGTTCTCTGTTCATGGATCTCTCTCTGAGTGGATGAATTCCTCCCCATAATACGCCACTCAGGGCATAAGAACAGCCGGTTGTGTTATAGCATGTAACTCGATGATGCGATGGTGGTTTCGATCTTTCCCCAGGAGCGCTTTAATGAGCAGCTTGTAGGAATCCAGATCAAAGGTGACCGGGTCTTCGCCGGGCTGATAGTCGTGCAGATCGGCCTCGGTGTGCTGGTCGCTGCGCAGCGTTTCTATATGAATCCAGTTCCAGATGATCAGCCAGTCCGTGCGTCCGTTTTCCGGGTTTTCTTCGGCCAGGGCAACTGGGCCGGGCCAGGGCCAGGTTTTCAGACGCAGATTATGAAAGGCGATCTGCATGCGCAGGTTGAACCGGGTGACGTCTTCCGCGCCTTCACAGGCACCTTTGCACCGCCCCAGGGATCGTTGAAAGCATGGTCCCGGGGTTGCCGGCTCCAACCCCAGGAGTTTTCCGCACAGGTCGTTTTTGCTGGCGATGCCCCGTAACGCACTTAACGCGTCCCGCTTGCTGCGAAACAGGCCGAAGTAATCTCCCAGTTGATCCGGCGTGATGGTTCTGGCCAACTCGGCATTCAGGTAGCCGGAGTTGTCCGGGTGCAGGGCGATGCTGACCAGGCTTTTCGCCGCCCGTGAGCGACGGTTGAACAGCGGGCTCAGGGTCTTTATCTGTTTGAGTTCCAGCAACAGGGCACCTAGCTCTCCGGCAGTTTCGGTGTATTCCACCCGGCGCAGGCTTTCGGACAGCCGGATTCCACGGCTGCTCTGATGATCACCGGAAAAATGCGAGGCCACCCGCTGGCGAATATTGGTGCTTTTGCCCACGTACAGCAGCACATCGTTATCTCCATAAAACCGGTACACACCGGGCCCCGCCGGCAAGTCAGCGAGCATTTCCGCGGGTACGTTGGAGGGTGTGCTGGGGCGCTGGAGCAGGCGGTTGATGGTGGCACCAACGGTGTCTTCGCCATGCTCAAGCAAGGTGTGTTCAAAGAACGCCAGCATGGCAGTGACATCGCCCATGGCCCGGTGGCGCTCAACAGCGGGTAATCCGTGCCGGGCGATCAGCGCATCCATGTTGTGGCGTTCGGCCTCCGGATAGAGCGCCCGGGAAAGTCGAACGGTGCAAAGCACCCGGGCACTGAACAGACGCCCCAATCTGCGGAATTCACTCTTGATAAAACCGTAATCAAAGCGTGCGTTGTGGGCGACAAAAATGCACCCGTCCAGGTGCCGCTCCAGCTCGTCGGCAACGGTCTCAAAACGAGGGGCACTCGCCACCATGGCATTGGAGATACCCGTCAGTCGTTCGATGAACCCGGAGATCCGGGCTTCCGGGTTCAGGAGCGTTTGCCATTCCCCCACAACGGCCCCGTTACGCCAGAAGCGGATACCAATTTCGGTGATCCGATCCCGCTGGGCATTGCCGCCGGTGGTTTCAATATCGACGAAGGCAAACGTAGGTTCAGATAGCATCTCGTGTTTGAAAGTCATCTTGCCCATTACGACCAAAGTACTCCTCCGGATGCCACCATGACTGAATCGAAGGCCTATAGACATTCGTCTAACTAATCACCGATTCTGTTTGAATTGTCATAGATTCGTAACTACTTTGTCTGTGGGTCCAACAACAATAAACGTGTGGAGACAACAACAATGCAAAGCAACAAATTAAGAATGGCAATTCGTGCGACGGCTACGCGCGACTGACTGCCACTTACGATATCAACGAAAAGATCACCGGTGACAACAGTACTCTGGCTGGTGATTTCTCAATGGTTGACGGCTCTGACAATGAAGGTCATTTTGACGCTTCTGCCACACAAAGCCGTATTGGCGTGAAGGCAACTCTGCCGCAAGACTTCAGGATTACCGTTGAAGGTGACTTCGCCAGCGGAGGCAATTTCCGCCTGCGCCACGCTTTCGGTGAGTATAACGGCATCCTCGCCGGTCAAACCTGGTCAAACTACAACAGCTTCACCGGCAATACGCCGACCCTGGACTTCAACGGCAGCGCCGGCTGGGCAGGCTACCAGCTTCGCACAGCTCAGCTTCGCTACACCACGGGCGGACTGTCCGTTGCCCTGGAGGATCCAAAAGGATCTATCGATGACACTACGGAAGAAAAAGACAGCATGCCCGCTGTCACTGCCCGCTATGAGGGCTCCGCGGACGCTCTGTCATTTGCTGTAGCAGGCCTGGTCAAGCAAAACGCCTATGAGGATGAAACCGCGGATGCAGACGACTCCGCCATGGGTTACGGCATGTTTGGCGCTGCCAAATTCAAGGCTTCAGACATGGTGTCTATCCAAGGCGCCCTGAACTACACAGACGGCGCCAATGCCTATCTGTACCAGTCCGGTTCAGCTGATGCCTACCTCGACGGTGAAGACCTCGAAACCATCTCAGGCTACGGCGCTTCAATCGGCACCAGCTTGTCCCTGGGCAACGGCCGCAGCGTCAACCTGACCTACGGTATGGTGGAACTGGATGTTGAAAATGATGGAGACGAAGAAACCCGCTCCAACATCATTGCCAACTACATGTGGACGCCGGTCAAGAGCGTGATGATGGGCGTTGAATACCAGTACTGGAAAACCGAAACCAAAGGTGGTGACAGCGAAGACGCTAACCGCCTGATGTTCGCAGCACAGTACAACTTCTGATCCTTCCTATCAGAAGTTAACTCAGAATTACCCCGGCTCCGGCTGGGGTTTTTCGTTCCAGGATGGTGCGCCGGCACCATTCCTGCTCAGCTCTCACCTTCCAGCTTCAAAGCCAATTATTCCTTACTTAACATTTTCATAGACTTACCTTCAGTCAAAAGATTTGGCATGACCAATGCAAAAGCCTTGATACGCTGGCGACAGCGAACTCGCATTCCTATCGCAACGACGTGAGGTAACGCCATGAAACTCGCCAAAAACCAAAACCTGTTGTTCGAACTGACCCAACCTGCAGAAGCCTGGGCCATGCAGGATCTGCACGATTATTTCGACTGGATGTTCTTTGCCAACTGACGCGCTTTCAGTCTGACTGTTGTTTCGGTCAGACTGAACTCCAGCCATAAAAAAACGGGCTGCTCCCACAGGAGGACAGCCCGCTTAAGTTTCTCCCCAGCCCTCAGAAGAAGGCCTGGATTCCGGTCTGTGCCCGCCCCAGAATCAGGGCATGGACATCGTAGGTGCCTTCATAGGTATTCACCACTTCCAGGTTCACCAGCTGGCGGGCCACCCCGAATTCATCGCTGATGCCGTTACCACCAAGCATGTCCCGGGCGAGCCTGGCCACATCCGCCAGAGGCCAGTTTGGGCAGGTATATCTGGCGGGTTTCTTCGTTGCCGAATTCGTAGATGGGCACCATCACCAAGGAAGATTGCACGCTCATCATTGAACGGTAGCCGGAATCTACCCGCTCGATCTCCCGGGCGATCAGCCCATAGCTCACATAATTGAGGCCACTGCCGCCGTACTGCTCCGGCAGGGTGGCACCCAGCAGGCCGTTCTCGCCCATTTCACGAAAGATAGCAGGATCGGTGTGTTCATTACGGAAGGCCCGCTAAACATCACACATTCCGGCACTGACAGGCACAGCAATGTGACATCACAATCCGGGCCATATAAAATTTCGAAGCATTGAAGCAAGAAGCTTCTCTCAGCCATTGATAAGGAACGTCAATATGAGCAACCTGGCCCACAGCCGCCTTTCCGACGGCCCTCCCTGCACCTTCTGCGATTTCATTGTTGCAGTGCTTGGCAACAACCACAGTCAGGGGCAACGCCCGGTGGTTTTTCAGACGGCAGAAGCCCCGTTCCCCGGAGTTGAACGGCGCCTGCCGGATGGTATCCAGAAAAGTTATCTGAAAATATCCGGCGATGGCGAATCCGCCCTGCATATCTGGCCTTGGCGCAACCAGCCTGCCAGCTGTGCAGTACTGGAAGTGGATGTCGAATCCGGCGCGCCGATTCACCTTCCGCTCACAGATGCCCCGGCGCCCGAAAGCATCCATTCCGAAACCACCGCCAACATCCTCATGCCCACCGTGCCCATGGCCTGGGTGCGGGGAATGAATCACGAAGGCAAGCACCTGGCCTGGCCGGCACTCGCCCGCCCTGGCTTTCTCTATCTGTTCCGCAACGGCACACTCTGGCGAGAGCTGCAAATCGCCTGGGAAGGCAACCAGCCGCAATTCCGCGACATAAGGCTCGCGGACCATCGCACGGAAGACGGACAATTTACCGAAGACCGCCGCCCCGCCGTGGGCAAGCCGCTGGCCGATGTCTGGGTACCCGTTCGCCTTGACGGCAAGGACCAGTCCCTTGAGGCCGCCTTCAGCGAATCGCCACTCTCCGCAGCGCGGCTGAATTGCCTGCAGAGCGATTCCGGGCTTCGACATTACCGGTGCAGCCAGTTCCGGGACCTTTACCCCGCCGACCAACCCCAGATGGGCTTTGCCCGCTGGCCCGATGCCGCTAAACGAACCGTCTTCCGATTAGACAAAGTTGAAGCACAAAGGCCCAGGGCACCCGCCAAAGAATGGCAGTTTGAGCGGCCCTGGGAGTACCTGGCCGATACCACCGGAACCTACGCCGGCAAAGCACTGGATATGGCGGCCAGCCTTTATGAAGAGTGGAATGCCGGTGAGCGCACCGAGCCCCTGGCCCCCTTCGAACACCCCGAGCCGGCCGCGCTCGGCATTGCGATTCAAAAAGATCTGGACCGCGCTAGCGAAACCCCAGCGAAGCAGCTATTCAGCTACGATGAGTGGCGAACCAGCGATTGCCAGACAGACGCCCTTGAGGATTTGAGAAACCGGGGCGTTTGCGGCCTGCGCATTGAAGATCATTTTTACGAGATGCGGCACCAGCAAGCACGCATCAACACGGCGCGCCATCTGCTGGCACTGTGTGCCGAGAAAGCCCGCAGGCATCCGCAACTGGAAAACGCCCTCCTGGTGAACCAGCTCATCCTGCCTGGGCGAATTGGGCGCCAGAAGAACCCGCTGGCCAAATACAGCCTGGCGCTGCCCTCCAGTGGCCGGCAAAAGATTCGCCGGATACTGATGACCGAAGAGCGCACCCTGGGCCAACACTACCTGACCCTGGCCCAGGCCGAACTGCTGCAATGCCTGAAACGCCAGCCCTATCAACAAGCCCTGGCGGACCTGTTCAGCACCGAAGGTTTCGACTATGCCGGTGCTTTCCGTTGCGCCGGGCATTTTATCAGCGACACCCTGGAGCCCGCCTACAAGCAGGACCCACTGGACCCGGAACACAGCCAGCCCAGCCCGGACAGCGACGGCAAGGCCTGGGTAAGGTCGCTTTGTACCGAGCAGGCCGCCGCCAGTGCCTCGCGAGAGGAAGTCTCTCTCGCCCGCATGTTGTGGCCGCAAACCACACCAGACAGCCAAACCGAACCCTACCAGCCCCCAGAAACGCCCGAACCCAACGATGGCACGGGTGTATTCCGGGGCGCAGCGCTCGCCGCCCTGGAAAAGCTGGATTTGCCGGAGGATCTGAGCGAAATACTGACGGTGGAAGGACTGCGTTTAGCTGATGACATTCAAAGCGGCGCACTGACCACTCTGATGCTCGCGGGCATTAACTCCGGCATGAAGGCATTGGACAGCTCGCACAGTGAATTACACCAGTCCATCCGCTCCGCCATGGCCGCGCTGGAGAACAACGACCGACAACTTCAGAACCTGACCGACGAACAAACCCGCCTGGCCCAGCGCCGCGCCGCCCTGAAAGCCGAACACGACGCGGCCAGCCGGGAATGGATGAAGCGCAACAGCGACGAAGCCTTCAGGAAAGAACAGGCCGCCGCCAAAGCCCTCAAAGACTTCGATGACGCCAGTGCGCGGTTGGAACAGCAACACGCCCAAACCCGGCAGGCTATCCAGCAGCGCCTGATGGCCCAGCGCATTGCCGCCATGGCGAACCCGATGGAAGGTATACGCCGCGCCATGCCTGAACTGTTACCCGATTTGAGGCAAATGCCCCTGAGCGACGCCATTGCCCAAGGCAAATACGTACTCGGCCTGGAAGACCTGGGGCCAGATGGCGCACGCTATAACCCGGAAACACCCGCCGCAGGCAAGGCCCTGGTTTGGGTTCTGAGCCGGGACAAGCCCACCACCCAGGCTATCCAGGCACTGACCCGGGCCGAGAATCAGCTGACCCTGGCACGCCGGGCCCTGGCCGAAGCCAATGGCAACCACGAAGAACTCAGGGCGAAGTTGCAGGCGGCCCAGAGCCGGTACAATCAGGTGATCGACGAACTGAAGCAGACCGGCGGCCGGATTCGGGATATCAACGCGGAGATTCGCAAGCTGGAGGGCGAAGCGAAGGCGCACCGGGTGGACCTCAACGCTGCCGAACGAAGCCGGCTGCACCGGGTGCTGAATACACCGGCATTGCCGTTGGTGGTGTTGGCTATTGAGGCAGTTAATGTGGCGAATGCGTTTGGTTCTCTAAAGAGAGCATCCCGTGAACGCAGCGGTTATCGAGCTGTTTCTGGACTATTGTCTTCTGGATACGGCGGAGCCTTAGCGACAATTCTTTTGTCTGAGCGCTTTGCTAACGAGGCCCTGAAACGAAAGATTTCCGCCGTCCTCAGCTATGAGTTCGAGCACCAAGCAGCTACAGCAATTGCAAAAGTCTTCGGCGCAAAAGCGTTGACCGTGAAAATGCTGCTTGGTGGCATCGGAGGTCTGGCCCTGACAGGCGTCAGCCTGTCTGACACCATCTACGCCATAAACACTGGCGATCAGGCGGCTCTGGGCCACGGCATCGTTACTATGGGTGGTGTGGTGACAACACTCTCCGCGATGGTACCCGCCCAACTCACTCTGCTTGGCATGGGTCCTCTGGGCTGGGCCGGTCTCTGCCTGATCCTTGGTGGTGCGGTACTTGTGGCACTCTACGAAGACGAACCCATAGAAAACTGGCTGAAGAACGGTCCTTTCGGCGAACACGACGGACTGCCGCATCTGCAAGGCGACAACAACGCCCTGGATGCCTGGTACCGGCTGGTCTACTTGCTCTCTCAGGTTCGGGTATCAATATACCCGATTCCGGAAATCACCCGCGTAACGCTGAAACGCCAGGGGTTGGCCGATCATGATCTTGCCCAGGCAACACATCTCATCCGTCTTGAGAGTAATCTGCCAGGCATGACTGGCTTCACGGAACAACAACTGACGTTCAAGCTTCAACTGCTCAGCCACCGAGTTAAGCAAGACAGCAACCACTCGGTTCCATTGGCCCCTCAGCAAGTTCCAGACACCGAAATGCAAAGCTACATTCTCCGGGAGGGCGTCACGCCGGATGGTTACGAATACATCGTCAGAACACCCTCCCCCCATACGGAAACGACCAAATTCCTTGGCATACCGCTCAGCACTCACAATGTGAGCTATACCTGGCAACCAAAAGCCCAAATCCGTGTGGAAACGGGCATCCGGGAACTCGCGTTCCCCGCACCGCCACCCAAAGATTCAACCCTTTACGACGCCAGAGACAATGAGCATACGGAGCCGGACTTCAGCGAGAAAAAGCAGCTTTTCTGGATTAATGAATTCAGCAACCCGGGAGCCAAGGGATGACAACCGATAAACCTTCATCGGGATATTACGGCCCGAAGGCCTACGATTCCGAACACCTCCCCCAACAAAAGCGCCCGGCACCGGGCGCCAACCCGGCACTGCCCTGGTTTAACCGAAAAGCCGACCGGAAGCTGCCTTGGGGGCACACAGAGGATGTCGTGCCACAGATCATTCGACGGCGAAATCGTCCCGAAATACTCCGGAAGTTCGAGAAAAACCCACTGCCGTTCGGGGATCTGCAGACTCATCAGCGCATTGACCATGAATGCTATCGCCATGCGACAGCAGCACTAAGAACACGCACCCTTTTGTTTTTCAGTGCGTTTGGCAACCCCATCATCATTGCCTTTATGATGTTCCCAATCGCCTTAGGGTTTGCAGGCCATCTCCATATTCGGCCAAAGAGTGAGCCGTTCGGGGCGACTCTTCTTGCATTTCTCCCAATACTAGCAACGTTCTTAGGGCCCTTAATCGCCTGCAACCTCATCCCCACTGCCCTGTTCAAACTCTTCCCCCGGCAGCTCATCAAGCCGGACAAGGGCCCGCTGTGGGAACTCAATCGCCGCTCTGGCCTGGTGACGGTGTTTCACTACGATAAAAACGGCTCCTGGGGCAAAACCGGGCAGCCAGAAGAAGAGTCCGCCCCGTTTTACGAGTTCGATGCCTACACCTCCAACGAATTGATCCACGGCGGCGGGGTGGTGCACACCCTGTACCTGGCTCACCGGTATCGCAACATCCTGATTCCCATTGGCACCCTGATCGGCAAAACCAACCCCGAGGAATGCTACGCCCTGTGGGACCTGTTCCAAAACTTCATGGACACCAGCCGACCCCTGCCGGACATTCCCCTTTGGGAAGAACACCGCCCAAACGACCCGGTTACCGCCGAACACGACCGGCGAACAAACCGCCCACCCCGTTACTGGCGGGATATGGATAACGACACCTGGAAACAGAAAAACGACGAGATGGCGCTGCAGGTGCTGCGGCTGAACACCCCAGGGCGGCTGGATATCATGCGGAATAGTTGGGCGTACTCACCAAGGCCTCGGCGACAGCGGCCCGTCGCCTCACGGCAGGCCACAGAGTGAAGAGTATGGAAGCCACAGCATGACGATGGATAAACCTGCATCGGGATACTACGGCCCGGAAGCCTACAATTCCGAACACCTCCCCCAACAAAAGCGCCCGGCACCGGGCGCTAATCCGGCACAACCCTGGTTTAACCAAAAAGCTGACCGAAAACTGCCTTGGGGGCACACAGAAGATGTCGTGCCGCAAATCATTAGGCGGCGAAATCGTCCCGAAATTCTCCGGAAGTTCGAGAAAAACCCGACCCCGTTCGGAGATCTGCAGAGCTATCAGCGCATTGACCATGAATGCTATCGGCATGCGACGGCGGCACTGCGGACCCGTATTCTTCTGTTTTTCAATGCCTTCGGTAACCCCTTCGTCATCGCCTTTATGATGCTGCCGGTAACAATTGGCTTTTTCTCCCACTGGAGACTTAGCCCACCAGACGAAACCTTTGGCCAGATGCTGATTGCTTTTATCCCAATTCTGGCCATTTTTGTCGGGCCCCTTATCGCCTGCAACCTCATCCCCACCGCCCTGTTCAAACTCTTCCCCCGGCAGCTCATCAAGCCCGACAAGGGCCCACTATGGGAACTCAATCGCCGCACTGGTCTGGTAACGGTGTATCACTACGATAAAAAAGGCACCTGGGGCAAAACCGGCCAGCCGGAGGAAGAAACCGCCCCTTTTTACGAATTCGACGCTTACACCTCCAACGAACTGATCCACGGCGGCGGGGTCGTGCACACCCTGTACCTGGCCCACCGGTACCGCAACATCCTGATCCCCATCGGCACCCTGATCGGCAAAACCAACCCCGAGGAGTGCTACGCCCTTTGGGACATGTTCCAGAACTTCATGGACACCAGCCGGCCGCTACCGGACATTCCCCTCTGGGAAGAACATCGCCCCAACGACCCGGTCACCGCCGAACACGACCGACGAACCAACCGCCCACCCCGTTACTGGCGGGATATGGATAACGACACCTGGAAACAGAAAAACGACGAGATGGCGCTTCAGGTGCTGCGGCTGAACACCCCGGGACGGCTGGATATCATGAGGAATAGTTGGGCGTACTCACCAAGGCCTCGGCGACAGCGGCCCGTTACTTCAAGGCAGGCCACTGAGTGAACGTATTGGTAACCACGGGATGACAACCGATAAACCTGCATCGGGATACTACGGCCCGAAGGCCTATGATTCCGAACACATCCCCCAGCAAAAGCGCCCGGCACCGGGCGCTAATCCGGCACAACCCTGGTTTAACCGAAAAGTTGACCGGAAACTGCCCTGGGGTCACACAGAAGATGTCGTGCCGCAAATCATTAGGCGGCGAAATCGTCCCGAAATTCTCCGGAAGTTCGAGAAAAAACCACTGCCGTTCGGAGATCTGCAGACTCATCAGCGCATTGACCACGAGCGCTATCGTCATGCCACAGCAGCATTAAGAACACGCATCCTTTTGTTTTTCAATGCGTTTGGCAATCCAATAATTATGGCATTCATTGCCTTCCCCATGCTTTTCACGTTTTTAACCAATTGGTATCACCAACCCTCTGGAACTGGCTTTATCGATGCAATCGTCGATTTTTCACCCTTTGTCGCCCTTGTCTACGCGCCCTTTATCGCCTGCAACCTCATCCCCACCGCCCTGTTCAAACTCTTCCCCCGGCAGCTCATCAAGCCGGACAAGGGCCCGCTGTGGGAACTCAATCGCCGCACCGGCCTGGTGACGGTGTTTCACTACGATAAAAAAGGCACCTGGGGCCAAATCGGCCAGCCAGAAGAAGAGTCCGCCCCGTTTTACGAGTTCGATGCCTACACCTCCAACGAACTGATCCACGGCGGCGGGGTGGTGCACACCCTGTACCTGGCCCACCGGTACCGCAACATCCTGATCCCCATCGGCACCCTGATCGGCAAAACCAACCCCGAGGAATGCTATGCCCTGTGGGACATGTTCCAGAACTTCATGGATACCAGCCGCCCCCTGCCGGACATTCCCCTCTGGGAAGAACACCGCCCCAACGACCCCGTCACCGCCGAACACGACCGGCGAACAAACCGCCCACCCCGTTACTGGCGGGACATGGATAACGACACCTGGAAACAGAAAAACGACGAGATGGCACTTCAGGTGCTGCGGCTGAACACCCCGGGGCGGCTGGATATCATGAGGAATAGTTGGGCACACTCACCAAGGAGACGCCGGCAACGTATGGCTTCAGCAGAGTAGATACCTTACGCCAGCCATAAACGGCGGCCGACAGGGGCATCCGTCGGAGGCCGAAAGTCAGAACGAGCCTGATGCAGCAAATTGGTAGAGATTTGGCCAGACTCAACGCAAAACCGAGAAAGCCGCCCAGCAACTAAAAAGCTACGGAGCGGCCCTCGACTCAGGACTACAGCAACAAGGTCCGAATATCCCCCAGCAGCTGCGTCAGCAGGTTGGTAAACCGGGCCGCATCTGCCCCGTTCACCGCACGGTGGTCGTAAGACAGCGACAGCGGAAGCATCAGCCGCGGCTGGAACTCCTTGCCGTCCCACACCGGCTTCATAGAAGCCTTGGAGACACCCAGGATCGCCACTTCCGGCGTGTTCACAATCGGTGTGAACGCGGTGCCACCAATACCGCCCAGGCTGGTGATGGTAAAGCAGGCGCCCTGCATTTCTGCCGGCTTCAGCTGCTTGTCCCTCGCCTTCTGGGCCAGCTCGGCGCTTTCTGCCGCCAGCTCCCACAGGCCTTTCTGGTCGACATCCCGGATCACCGGAACCATCAGGCCATGAGGCGTATCCACCGCAATGCCGATGTGGATGTACTTCTTGCGCACCACCTCTTTGCGCTCCATGTCCAGGGACACGTTGAACTGAGGCAGTTCCGCCAGTGCCGCCGCGCAGGCCTTGAGCAGGAACGGCAGCGGGGTCATTTTCACGCCACGCTTTTCGCCGGCCGCTTTCTGGCCCTTGCGGAAGGCTTCCATTTCGGTGATGTCGGCATCGTCGAACTGGGTTACGTGGGGCACGTTCAGCCAACTGCGCTGCATGTTGGTGGCCGTGGCCGCCATCATGCGGGACATGCCTTCACGCTCGATCTCACCAAACTGGCTGAAGTCCGGCAGTTTCACGCCCGGAATGCCAGAGCCAGTGGCCACGCCACCGCCCTGCTGGGCCTGCTGTAACTGGCTCTTCACGTAGGCGTGGACATCGTCTTTCACGATCCGGCCTTTCGGGCCAGAGCCTTTCACGCGAGTGAGGTCGGCACCCAGTTCCCGAGCCAGTTTGCGCACGGCCGGGCCGGCGTGCACCTTGGTGCCAGGTGAAGGCGGCTCGTAGGTGGAACCCTGCGGCTGGGGCGCCGATTCCTGCTTGCCCTGTTTTTGCTCCGGTTTGCTTTCCTGGCTGTCTGGCTGGGAGCTTTCTCCGGAGTCTGCAGAGTCTTCCTCTTCACCACCATCGTCTTCGATGGTCATTTCCAGCAGGTCTGAACCTTCGGAGAGCTTGTCGCCTTCCTTCACCAGAATCTTGCCGATCTTGCCAGCGTAGGGTGACGGAATTTCCATGGTGGCCTTGTCGGACTCCACTGTTACCAGCGGATCTTCCTCACCAACCGTATCGCCTTCAGCCACGTTGATTTCAATCACCGGCACATCTTCAAAGCCATCCAGCGAAGGCACTTTCACCACTTCGGTGCGAGAGCCGCCGGACTTTTTCCTGGGCGCCGGTTTGCTGTCTTCGGATTTGGCCTCGGTTTTACTTTCTGCTTTCGGCTCGGGCTCGTCGGATTTGTCGCTGCCGTCGTCGTCCGAGCCCCCAGCATCACCGCTGGCGGCCAGCATGCCGATCACGTCGCCCTCTTTCACCTTGTCACCCACTTTCACTGTGATTTTGGTGATCTTGCCGGCCGCAGGTGCCGGCAGTTCTACCGAGGCTTTGTCAGACTCAACGGTCAGAATCGGATCTTCTTCTTCAACCGAATCCCCTTCACTGACGATGATTTCGATGATCTCGACTTCATCAGCACCGCCGAGATCGGGAACCTTGATTTCCTGTTCACTCATGGCGGTCTCCTTAGCTCAGCACCGGGTTCGGTTTGTTGCGATCGATTCCGTACTTGCGCATGGCTTCGAGAACCTGCTCCTGTTTGATCTCACCATCTTTAGCCAGGGCGGCCAGTGCAGTCACCGCCACATAGTAACGATCCACCTCGAAGAAATTACGGAGCTTCTCACGGGTATCGCTGCGGCCGAAACCGTCGGTGCCCAGGGTCATGTAGGTTTTCGGGATGAATGCCCGCAACTGCTCGGAGTGCAGTTTGATGTAGTCGGTAGACGACACCACCGGCCCCTGGGCTTTCTCCAGGCACTGGGTGACGTAAGCCTTGCGCGGCTTGTCATCCGGGTGCAGGTGGTTCCAGCGCTCCACATGCTGGCCATCACGGGCCAGTTCGTTGAAGCTGGTGACACTCCAGACATCCGAGGCCACACCCCAGTCGTCCTTCAGCATCTGCGCCGCGGCACGGACTTCGTTCATGATCGCGCCGGAGCCCAGCAGCTGAACCCGCGGGCTCTTCTTGCGGCCCTTGGTTTCCACCGACTCGAACTTGTACATACCCTTGATGATGCCGTCTTCAGAGTCTTTCGGCATCGCCGGCTGTTCGTAGTTCTCGTTTTCGATGGTCAGGTAGTAGAAGACGTTCTGGTTATCTTCAAACATCTCCTTCATACCATGACGGATCACCACGGCCATCTCGTAGCCGTATGCCGGGTCGTAGGCCTTACAGTTGGGAATGGTGTTGGCCAGAATGTGGCTGTGGCCGTCCTGGTGCTGCAGGCCTTCGCCGTTCAGGGTCGTCCGGCCGGCGGTACCGCCGATCAGGAAGCCTCGGGCCTGCATGTCGCCGGAAGCCCAGGCCAGGTCGCCCACGCGCTGGAAGCCGAACATGGAATAGAACACGTAGAACGGAATCAGCGGGAAGCTGTTAGTGCTGTAAGACGTAGCCGCCGCCATCCAGGTGGACATGGCACCGTCTTCGTTGATGCCTTCCTGCAGGATCTGGCCCTTCTTGTCCTCCCGGTAGTACATGATCTGGTCACGGTCCTGGGGCACGTATTTCTGGCCTTCCGCCGTGTAGATACCCAACTGACGGAACATGCCTTCCATACCGAAAGTACGGGCTTCGTCCGGCACGATAGGCACCACGCGCTTGCCGATGCGCTTGTCTTTGACCAAGGCACTCAGAATGCGGACAAAGGCCATGGTAGTGGAGATCTCACGGCCGTCAGACCCTTCCAGCACCTGCTTGAAGATATCCAGTTCGGGGATCTGCAGCGGCTGGCAATCCTTGTTGCGCTTGGGATAGAAACCACCTAGCTCCTGCCGGCGCTTCTTCATATAGACCAGCTCCGGGCTGTCCGGCGCCGGACGGTAATAAGGTACATCTTCCAGTTCTTCGTCTTTCAGCGGCACACCGAAACGATCCCGGAATGCTTTCAGGGTGTCGATGTCCAGCTTCTTCAAAGAGTGTGCCGTGTTCTGGGCTTCACCCGCCGCACCAAAACCATAGCCCTTGATGGTGTGGGCCAGAATCACGGTGGGCTTGCCGTTGGCCTGGTTCACAGCCTTGTGATAAGCCGCGTAGACCTTGTAAGGGTCGTGGCCGCCGCGGTTCAGTTTGCTGATATCCTCGTCCGACAGATTTTCCGCCAGCTTGGCCAGCTCCGGATGCTTGCCGAAGAATTCCTTGCGGGTATAGGCCGGGCCTTTGAACGTCAGGTTCTGAAGTTCGCCATCGCACAGCTCGTCCATGGCCCGTTGCATCACGCCATCCTCGTCTTTCTCGAACAGCGGATCCCACATGCGGCCCCAGACCACCTTGATAACGTTCCAGCCAGCACCGCGGAACACACCTTCCAGCTCCTGAACAATCTTGCCATTGCCCCGTACCGGGCCGTCCAGGCGCTGCAGGTTGCAGTTGACCACCCAGATCAGGTTATCCAGCTTCTCGCGGCCGGCCTTGGAGATAGACCCCAGGGTTTCCGGCTCATCGCACTCGCCGTCACCGACAAACGCCCACACTTTGCGGCCGTCCATGTCGATCAGCTCGCGACTGTGCAGGTACTTCATGACGTGGGCCTGGTAGATGGACTGAATTGGCCCCAGACCCATGGATACCGTCGGGAACTGCCAGTAATCCGGCATCAGCCAGGGGTGCGGGTAGGAAGACAGGCCTTCGCCATCCACTTCTTCGCGGTACTTGTCCAGCTGTTCTTCGCTGAAACGACCTTCCAGGAAGGAACGGGCGTAGATACCGGGCGATGCGTGGCCCTGGAAATACACCAGGTCTGACGCGCGTTCGTCGCCACCGCCATGGAAGAAGTAGTTGAAGCCCACATCATAAAGGGTGGCTGCAGAAGAGAAGGTGGAGATATGGCCACCCAGGTCACCCGGGCGCTTGTTGGCCCGTACCACCATGGCCATGGCGTTCCATCGAATCAGCGAGCGAATGCGGCGCTCCATGAACAGATCGCCCGGCATGCGAGATTCCTGGGTCACAGGGATGCTGTTACGGAATGGCGTAGTTATGGAATAAGGCAGTTCGGTGCCATCGCGGCTGGCTCGCTCGGAAAGCCGTTCAAGAATGTATTTGGCCCTGTCTACGCCTTCGTTCTCAATCAGAGATTCCAGCGCATCCAGCCATTCACTGGTTTCAATGGGATCATCATCCTGGTACATCAAACCCTCCCCTTGGCATCAAAAGGTGCAACGCCGGCCACGATCAGCGGCCAAAGACGGTGCGAAGTCGATAAGCTGCGATAGTATGCAGTATTTTTTTGTGGAAACGTCAGCTTGTAAGAAAGGCTGAGCTGCGTGATTGACCTCTCTCAAGCATAGAACAGCTTTCTCATTTTTCCTGCCGCGCGAACGGTTATCGGTATGGCTTTTGGCACGGATCGATTGCGCGGAGAATGGTTCTGCCAGCCCTGACTATCCAGCAGAAGCAAAACTTTCGTTCTTTTACTACAAAATGACACTAAGAAACAAACAAACACCTGTTTGAATGACAGATACCCATCATTTATTTAGATTACTTACGCAATAATGGCGATATTCCGATCACGAAACAACCGATCTCCGACCAAGGTCGAACCCCCTTCCCAGCGCTCATTTACATCAACACACTAAGCATAATCTGAAACTGTCATTCACGACTTTTCGCAGCCTTTAGCGACAAATAGGCGCTAATACCGACCGAACGACCGAAACCCCTCGCCCGGACCTCCGTTTTATTGATTAGACCTGAAAATAAATTATGATTTATGTATACTTGCCTGCCCGTTTTTTAACCAGTGAAGGAGGCACACCTCCTTTTGTCTTTGGCTCACAACAGAGGGCGATCCATGAACTCCATCGTCACCTTTCCGAACCGTATTCCGGTTCAGGAATTCGAGGAGCGCCGGTTCAAGGTGTTTACCGACCGCCAGCTCGACAAGATTGAGGCGATCCAGAATCTCCCCGAGGAAACCCTGTTTGAAATGAAAGTGGTGGCCAGCGTGCTGCCCTTCCGGGTTAACGAATATGTGATCAACGAACTGATCAACTGGGACAAGGTGCCCAACGACCCTATCTATCAGCTGGTCTTTCCCCAGAAAGGCATGCTCAAGGACGAACACTACGAGCGCATGGCGCAACTGCACCGGGAAGGCGCCGACAAGAAAGACATCCAGGCCGCTGCCAAGGAAATCCGCGACGCACTGAACCCGCACCCGGCCGGGCAGATGGAAATGAACATGCCGGAACTGGACGGAGAGGTGCTGGACGGCGTGCAGCACAAGTACCGCGAAACCGTGCTGTTCTTCCCGTCCCAGGGCCAGACCTGCCACAGCTACTGCACCTTCTGTTTCCGCTGGGCGCAGTTTGTCGGTGACAAGGACCTGAAGATGGCCAGCACCGACGCCGAGAAACTGCACGGCTATCTGCAGGAGCACACCGAAGTGACCGACCTGCTGGTCACCGGCGGCGACCCGATGGTAATGAAGACCAAAAACCTGGTGCAGTACCTGGAACCGCTGCTGCAGCCAGAGTTCGATCATATCCAGACCATCCGCATCGGCACCAAGGCCCTGACCTTCTGGCCCTATCGCTTCGTGACCGACAAGGACGCCGACGAACTGATCGAACTGTTCGCCAGGCTGGTTGATGGTGGCAAACACGTGGCCATCATGGCCCATTACAACCACTGGCAGGAGATCACCACAGACATCGCGGAAGAGGCCATCCGCCGCATTCGCGCCACCGGTGCCGAGATCCGCGCCCAGGGCCCGCTGATCAAGCATGTGAACGACGATGCCGATGCCTGGGCCAAGCTGTGGAAGAAAGAAGTGAAGCTGGGCATCATCCCCTACTACATGTTTGTAGAGCGGGATACCGGTGCCAAGAACTACTTCGAGGTCCCCCTGGCCGAGGCTTATCACATCTATCGTGAGGCCATGAAGCAGGTCAGCGGCCTGGCCCGCACTGCCCGCGGCCCCAGCATGAGCGCCGGTCCCGGCAAGGTGGAGATCCAGGGCATCACCGAAATCAATGGCGAGAAGGTCTTCGTACTGCGCTTCCTGCAAGGCCGCAACCCGGATTGGGTGCAGCGACCGTTCTTCGCCAAATACAGCGAAACGGCCACCTGGCTGCATGAGCTCGAGCCCGCCTTCGGAGAGGAAAAATTCTTCTTTGAAGATGAATTTGAAGCCATGAAGAACGGTAACGCCTGAGGCGTTGACTTAAGATCAGGCCCGTCCCCGTGACGGGCCTGCTTACCATCCCTTCTTAGGCACAAACCCCGCTGGCTTTTCCCGAATCCATTCAACAAACACCCTCACCTCTTCGAGCTCCAGCAGCTTCTCCCTCGAGTTGTAATTCAGCCCCAGCTCATACTCCGAACACGCCCTGTGAATCGCGTTATGGCACGGACGACAGACCCAAAGCGTACGGGTGATCAACTCTTCCCTGGAAAACAGTTTCTGAAAGCGCTTCTTGCGATGCAGATGCCTGGGTATCAGGTGATGCCTTGTGAGCTTTGCCACCGGGCGTTCGCAAAGCTCACAATGGTCGGGCTGGGGAGGGAGTTTCAGCATCGTGGAGAGATAATTGAGCCAGTCAGCGATGCTACCGACCGGCTCACCGTCCAACCGGCTCAGTGCATCAGGGTATACAGCTTCCTACGATACGTGCGCACATCCGGATTGTTGTTGCCCAGTTTTTCAAACAGCTCCACCAATGTGGTTTTGGCGACGCCGTCCTTGTAGGTGCTATCGGCCTGCATCAGCCGGATCAGCAAATCCATGGCTTCCGCGTTTTTATCCTGCAAAACCATGTGCAGGGACAACTGATGCAGAGCCTCAGGATCTTTCGGATTGACCTCCAGTTTTGCCTCCAACTCCGCCTGCGCGGGCAGTTCACCCGACTGCTTGAGGAACTTCACCCTCGCCGCCAGCTGTTTGGCTTTATGCTGCATTTTTTCTTCCGGCGGCAGGCTGTTGAGCACCTGCTCCGCGGTATCCAGATCGCCCTGCTCGGCCTTCAACTGGGCCAGATCAATCAGCACATCCAGGTTTTCCGGGTCTTTCCGGTTCAGCTCCGTGAGGATGGCCAGAGCTCCGTCCACATCACCGGCTTCCCAAAGAGCATGGGCTTTCTCGTAAGGATCTTCCGCCGGGGCTTCGATGTGCTTTTCCAGAATCTTGCGGATTTCGCTCTCGGGCAAGGCGCCATTAAAACCATCCACAGCCTGACCATTCTTCACCAGAATGATGGTCGGCAGACTGCGCACTCCCAGGGAGGCCGTCAGTTCCTGCTGTTCGTCGGCATTCACCTTGGCCAACTGGAAGTTACCCTGATATTCCTCCGCCAGCTTTTGCAGAATCGGCATCAGCTGTTTGCAGGGCGCGCACCACTCCGCCCATACATCCACCAGAATCGGCGTGGTGGCAGAGGCTTCCATCACTTTCTGCTGAAAGTTGTCGGCGGTGGCATCAAAGATATGCGGCGAATTGCTCATATGTCGGGAACCTGAACCAGAATGAATGAAATTGTCTGAAGATATGGAGCCAGCGGCGGAAAAATCAAGCCAGCTTGAAAACCCGGTTTTTGTCGTTACATAGGTCTTTAACCACTCACGCCTTGAGAGCAATCCGGTATGAATGACGAGAACCGCAAAGACTCCCTGGAAGAATTTGAAGAAGACGTGACCGAATACATCGGCAAAGACGAAAACAGCAAGAGCCTGGCGCTGCCACAGCAGGTTATGCCGCAGCGCATGTATATTCTGCCGGTCTCCAACCGGCCGTTCTTTCCTGCACAGGTGCAGCCGGTCATGGTCAACCAGGATCCCTGGCAGGAAACCCTGAAGCGGGTTGGTGAAACCGATCACCGGGTTCTGGGCATCTGCTTTGTCGAGAATCCAGATGCCGAAAACGGCATTCCGGAGAGTGAAGACCTTGAGACCATGGGCTGCGCCGTGCGCGTGCATCAAGCCCAGAACGAGAGCGGCAAGGTTCAGTTCATTGCCCAGGGTCTGCAACGGTTCAGAGTTGTCCAATGGCTTCGCCGTCGCCCACCCTATCTGGTGGAAGTCGAATACCCACAGGAGCCCGAAGAACCGGCCGACGAACTCAAGGCCTACACCCTGGCCATCATCAGCGCCATCAAGGAACTGCTGCGTACCAACCCGCTTTATGGCGAAGAAGTGAAGCAATACCTGTCCCGCTTCGGGCCCGATGACAGCTCACCCCTTGCGGACTTCGGTGCATCCATGACCAGCGCTCCGGGTCGCGAACTGCAGGATGTTCTCGATACCGTGCCCCTGCTCCGGCGCATGGAAAAAGTACTGCTGCTGATGCGCAAGGAGCAGGAGGTCGCCCGCCTGCAATCCGAGATCAACGAGGAAGTAAACGAGAAGGTGCAGAAGCACCAGCGGGAGTTTTTCCTGCGCGAGCAGTTGAAAGTGATCCAGCGGGAGCTGGGCATTGCCAAGGATGACAAGACGGCGGACGTGGAACGCTTTGAAGAGCGAATGGCGAAACTGAATCCGCCGGAAGCCGTGCAGGAGCGATTCAAGGATGAAATCCAGAAACTGCAGGTGCTGGAACAGGGCTCACCGGAATACGGGGTAACCCGCAACTATCTGGACTGGATTACCCAGGTACCCTGGGGCGTGCATTCACAGGATCATTTTAACCTGGCCGAGGCCCGCAAGATTCTGGACCGGGACCACGACGGCCTGGACGATGTGAAGGACCGGATCATTGAATTTCTGGCTGAAGGCACTTTCAAGGGTGAAGTGAGCGGTTCCATACTGCTGCTGGTCGGCCCGCCCGGGGTCGGCAAAACCTCCATCGGCCACTCGGTGGCAGATGCCCTGGGCCGGGAATTTTACCGCTTCAGTGTGGGCGGCATGCGTGATGAAGCCGAAATCAAGGGACACCGCCGCACCTACATCGGCGCCATGCCCGGCAAGTTCGTGCAGGCCCTGAAAGACAGTAAAGTGGCCAACCCGGTGATTATGCTGGATGAGATCGACAAGATCGGCAGCTCTTACCAGGGCGATCCGGCCTCGGCCCTGCTGGAGACCCTGGACCCGGAACAGAACAAGGAGTTCCTGGATCACTATCTGGATGTGCGCATGGACCTCTCGAAAGTGCTGTTCATCTGCACCGCCAACCAGCTGGACACCATCCCGAGGCCATTGCTGGACCGGATGGACGTGATCCGCCTGTCCGGCTACATCGGCGAAGAAAAACTGGCCATTGCCAAACATTACCTGGTACCTCGCCTGCTCAAACGGGCGGGCCTGCTGAAGAAGCAGCTGAACATCAGCGACGCTGCCATTCGCCAGGTGATTGAGGGCTACGCCCGGGAAGCCGGCGTGCGGAATCTGGAGAAGCTGCTGCACAAGATTGTCCGCAAGGGCATCGTGCGCCTGCTGGAAAACCCGGATGACCCGGTTCGAGTGGGTGTTGGCGATCTGACCGACTATCTCGGCCAGCCGGCATTCAAGAAGGAGAAATCCCTGAAAGGCACCGGCGTGGTGACGGGCCTGGCCTGGACCGCCATGGGCGGCGCCACTCTCAGCATTGAGGCCTCACGCATTCACAGCAGCCAGCGGGGCTTCAAGCTCACCGGGCAACTGGGAGATGTGATGAAGGAATCGGCCGAGATCGCCTACAGCTTCGTGTCCTCTAACCTCAAGCGGTTCAAGGGTGACCCGACTTTCTTCGACAAATCCTTTGTCCACCTGCACGTGCCCGAGGGCGCAACGCCAAAAGACGGGCCGAGCGCCGGCATCACCATGGCCACCGCCCTGTTGTCCATTGCCCGCAAGGAAGCGCCGCAACAGAACCTGGCCATGACCGGGGAACTGACGTTAACCGGGCAGGTCTTGCCGGTGGGCGGTATTCGGGAAAAGGTGATTGCCGCACGCCGGCAGAAGATCAACAACCTGATCCTGCCGGAAGCGAATCGCGGGGATTACGAGGAACTTCCCGATTACCTGAAAGAAGGTATCTCTGTGAACTTTGCCAAACACTACAACGATGTGTTTCAGGTGTGTTTTGGCAGCAAGCCGAAGCAGGGATCAAGCGTTCATTAATGAACTGCTGAGGCCGGCCCTCGATCAGGGCCGGTCTCAAAACCAGGTCAGGGCTTTTCTTTCCAGCCGTCGTCTTTCAGAACCGAGCCAACGGTCAGCACCGGTGAAGCATCAATATCATCGGCATCCATCATGTTGGCCACGCGCTGCAACGAGGCCAGAATCATGGTCTGCTCCCACTCCGCCAGGCTCTGAAACTTCTGGATGAAGTCCTCCTGCAGAGGGTTGGGCGCACGAGCCAGAATCTCAGCACCTTCCTCCGTGAGATGGGCGTGAACCTTGCGCTTGTCTCTCGTGCTGCGAACCCGGTACACCAGCTTGCGATGCTCCAGTCTGTCGAGAATGGTGGTCACCGTGGCCTGGCTGAGACTGACGTTCTCGGCAATCGTGCCGATAGTAACCTCACCCAGATCCCGAATCGTGCGCATAATCAGCAACTGGGGGCCGGTAAGCCCGGCATGCTTGCTGAGTCGCTTGGAATGAAGATCCGTGGCCCGGATTACCCGGCGCAATGCCACCAAAACCTGCTCATAGCTGTTCACATCCGTCCCCCGGAAGAGATTTCTGGCCGTTATTTATACCACTAATTATTAGAGGTCTTTGCACCAAGGATTGCAAGTGTGCAGTTTTACTAGCTTGCTTTCTTGTTGGTCTTAGGGCTTTCCGTTGGGCAATGCAGCATTATTTCTGCCAGCCACTATGCTAAGGTCAGCAATCGCTTCAATTCACTGACTGATGGATCTGGTTAATGATCAGGTATTACCTCATGTTCGCCCTCGCGCTCACTTTTGTCGGGCAGGCTAATGCCCAGCAACAACAACTCGGCCCGGAAGAAGAGCTGACCGCGGAAGACGTAGAGGAAAGCACACGAACCCTGGAAAAACCCATGTATACCCCGTTTGTGGAGCTTTACCTGCTGGAGGAGACCAAGGCACTGCGCCAGGAGATGCAGAATACCCGGGCGGAACTGATCGAAAAAGTGGTCGATAAGGAGCTGTCCGTGGCCGACAAAACCATGTCGTACGCCACAGACACGGTTACCTACTTCTTCTACCTGATTGCCGGCGCTACCTCCATCCTGGTGGTGATCGGCTGGAACTCCATCCGCGACATGCGCAACCAGCTGACCAGCCTGGCCGAGAAACGGGTAAACGAGCTGGTGGTGGAATATGAACAACGCCTGAAGTCCATCGAGGAACAGCTGCAGCAGAAGTCCGAGATTATTCATCAGAACCAGGCCGAGATTGAGCGCACCAACGAGGTGCACGCGCTCTGGTTGAAGGCAAGCCAGGAAACCTCCCAGCAGAACAAGATCGCCGCCTACGACCAGATTCTGGACCTGCGCCCGGACGACGTTGAGGCGCTCAGTTACAAAGCCGATGCGGTGCTGGAAATGCGTGAGCCCCTGTGGGCCATCAGCCTGTGCCAGCGGGCACTGAAGCTGGCGCCGGACAACGGCCACGCCCATTACCAGCTGGCCTGCGCCTACGCTGAGATTGGCCGCTGGGAAGATGCCGTCAGCACCCTTGAAAAAGCCATTAATATTTCCGAGGCCTACCGGGACGACGCCTCGGTAGACCCGAGCTTTGAGCAGTTGCAAGACCACGAGAGCTTCAGGAGCCTGGTGTTCGTTGACCAGGACGACAGCACGGACGCGTAATCATCCGGAGACGGCACGGCGTTTGCTATTTCAACTTTGAATAGCAATGCTGTGTTCCGGAGCAAATGCCTCAGCTCCCCAGCTTGACAAGGCTGGGGTGGTGGTGTTTCTTAAATCTCTGAGAACATAACAATAACCCTGACACAAACAGGACATCACGATGAAACCCTCCATCAAAAAACTCGTTACTGTTGTTAGCGCTTCCGTTGCGTTGATGGCCGCAGGCCAGGCAACTGCCGAGATCAAAATTGGTATTGCCGGCCCAATGACCGGCCCCGTAGCCCAGTATGGCGACATGCAATTCTCCGGTTCACGCATGGCTATCGAGCGCATCAACGCCGCCGGCGGTGTGATGGGTGAAGAACTCGTTGCCGTTGAAGTGGACGACGTATGCGACCCCAAGCAGGCTGTCACCGTCGCCAACCGACTGGTGAACGAAGGCGTTCAGTATGTGGTGGGTCACCTTTGCTCAAGCTCTACCCAGCCGGCGTCTGACATCTACGAAGACGAAGGCATCCTGATGATTACCCCGGCCTCCACCAGCCCGGAAATCACACAGCGCGGCTACGAACTGGTGTTCCGGACCATTGGCCTGGACAGCATGCAGGGGCCGGTTGCCGGCAACTACATTGCCAGCCAGAGTCCTGAGCGCGTGGCCATCGTTCATGACAAACAGCAGTATGGTGAAGGTATTGCCACTGCAGTACGCGACACCCTGCAGGATGCCGGCATCGAAATTGCCATGTTTGAAGGCATTACCGCCGGTGACAAGGACTTCTCTTCCCTTGTCACCAAAATCAAACAGGCTGACGTCGATTACGTGTACTACGGTGGCTACCACCCTGAGCTGGGCCTGATCCTCCGCCAGGCACGCCAGTCTGACGTAGATGCCAAGTTCATGGGCCCGGAAGGCGTCGGTAACAAAGACATTAACACCATCGCCGGCGAAGCCGCTGAAGGCCTGCTGGTTACCCTGCCCCCCAGCTTCGACCAGAAAGAGGAAAACCAGGAGCTGATCGCCGCCTTTGATGCCAAAGGTGAAGATCCCTCCGGCCCCTTCGTACTCACCTCCTATGCCGCCGTGCAGTTGATTGCGGAAGGCATTGAAGCCGCCGATTCGAAAGATCCGTTCGATGTGGCCCAGGCTCTTCGTGCCGGAAGCTTCGAGACCCCCATCGGCACTGTTCAGTACGACAAAGCCGGCGACATGAAGTCGTTCGAGTTTGTGGTGTACGAATGGCATTCAGACGGCAGCAAAACTCCGGTAAACTGAGCCCAAATCGTTAACTAACGGTAATAATGAGAGCACCTTCCCACCGCGATCCGGGGGAAGGTGTTTTTCTGGGCTCCTGCAGACCCTCACTGCATCCGCACCGGCGACACCGGTGATCGGTCGCAGCCAGGCGAGGGAGCGGGCTTTCGGAGTTCCACAAACATGCAAGACCTCCTGTATTTTTTTCAACAGCTCATTAACGGGCTGACGATCGGGAGCACCTACGCCCTGATCGCCATCGGCTACACGATGGTTTACGGCATCATCGGCATGATTAACTTTGCCCATGGCGAGGTTTACATGATCGGTGCCTACACCGCGCTGATCGCCATAACGGGCCTGGCCACCCTCGGTATCGCCTGGTTACCCCTGGTACTGATCGTTGCGCTTATATGCGCGGTGATTGTCTCCAGCTCCATGGGATGGGCCGTGGAACGAGTGGCCTATCGGCCGGTACGCGGGCGTCACCGCCTGATTCCACTGATCTCCGCCATCGGCATGTCCATCTTCCTGCAGAATTATGTCCACCTCGCCCAGGGCTCCCGCAACATCGGCTTCCCGGCATTGATTGAAGGTGGTTTCCAGTTCGGCTCCGAAGATACCTTCCCGATGTCCATCTCCTACATTCAGATCACCATCTTTATCACCACCCTGATCTGTATGACGGCTCTTTCCCTGTTCATCTCCCGCTCCCGTATCGGCAGGGCCTGTCGCGCGGTCTCGCAGGATCTGGGCATGGCGAACCTGCTGGGCATCGACACCAACCGCATCATTTCAGCCACCTTCGTGATTGGTGCCGCGCTCGCTGCCGTCGCCGGTCTGCTGCTGGGTATGTATTACGGTTCAGTAGATCCGCTCTTCGGCTTTATTGCCGGCCTGAAAGCCTTCACCGCAGCTGTTCTTGGCGGTATTGGCAGCATTCCCGGCGCCATGCTGGGCGGCCTCATCCTCGGCGTTGCCGAGAGCATGACCTCGGGCTACCTGAGTGGTGAATACAAAGATGTGGTCTCGTTCAGCCTGCTCATTCTGATTCTGCTGTTCAAACCCACCGGACTGCTGGGCAAACCGGAGGTTGAGAAGATCTGATGGCTGCCAACAATTTTAGACACGCGCTTTTCTGCGCGATCATCACACTGATCATTTCCTACCCGATCATCGGCTTTAACCTGGAAGCCCAGGGCATCAGCGTGACCCTGACCGGCGCCGACACCAGCACAGTCGTCCTCGTGTTGCTGGCCGCGGTGGTCGTGTTCCTGTTCCAGTTGTTCCGGGACCAGATCATGGGCGGGCTCAAGAGCATCCCTAGCCCAATGCCCAAAACCCAGAAGGAGCCGATGGCCGAGAACAAGCGGGCTAAAATCGAATCCTGGGTGCTTACCGGCATTGTGGTTCTGGCCCTGTTCTGGCCCTTCTTCGTTTCCCGAGGCGCTGTGGATCTGGCCACTCTGGTCCTGATCTATGTCATGCTCGCACTGGGACTGAACGTCGTCGTGGGTCTTGCGGGCCTGCTAGACCTTGGCTACGTGGCGTTCTACGCGGTTGGCGCCTACACCTTTGCCCTGCTGTCCCAATACGCCGGCATTTCCTTCTGGATGGCGCTGCCTATCGGAGCTTGCCTGGCAGCCTTGTTTGGCCTGGTTCTCGGCTTCCCCGTGCTGCGATTACGAGGTGACTATCTCGCCATCGTTACGCTCGGCTTTGGTGAAATCATCCGGATTCTGCTCAACAACTGGACTGCCGTCACCGGCGGCCCCAACGGCATTGGGGGCATTCCCGATCCCACCCTGTTCGGCATGGAATTTGGCCGCCGGGTGCGCGAGGAAGGCAACACCTCCTTCCATGAGACCTTCGGCATAGCCTACAGCGGTGAGCACAAGGTGATTTTTCTTTACCTGATCGCTCTGGTTCTGGCCGTTATTACAGCCCTGATCATCCGCCGGTTCATGCGCATGCCCGTTGGTCGTGCCTGGGAAGCCCTGCGGGAAGACGAGATTGCAGCCCGCTCCCTGGGCCTGAGCCGCACGGCGGTGAAACTCTCCGCCTTTACCATTGGCGCTTTCTTTGCCGGGTTTGCCGGCACGGTGTTTGCCTCCAAACAGGGCTTCATCAGCCCGGAGTCGTTTGTGTTCCTTGAGTCTGCCATCATCCTGGCGATCGTGGTGCTCGGCGGCATGGGCTCGCAGCTGGGCGTCGTGCTTGCCGCCGTTGCCGTGACCATCCTGCCGGAACTGGCCCGGGAGTTTTCCGACTACCGGATGCTGGTTTTCGGCGCCGCCATGGTACTGATGATGGTTTGGCGGCCACAGGGGCTGATGCCCATGCGCCGCATTCACATTGAACTCAGACGCCAGGAGTGACAGACATGCTAGAAGTACAGAATCTGTCCATGCGCTTCGGCGGCCTGCTGGCAGTCGACCAGGTAAGCCTGGACGTGCAGGAACACGAAATAGTCTCCATCATCGGCCCCAACGGGGCCGGCAAAACCACGGTCTTCAACTGCATCAGTGGTTTTTACAAGCCCACAGGCGGGAAGATCCTGTTTGAAGGTAATGAAGTCCAGGGTAAACCGGACTACAAGATTTCCCGACTGGGCATGGTGCGAACGTTCCAGCACGTGCGCCTGTTCGGCCAGATGACCGTGGTGGAAAACCTGCTGGTGGCCCAGCATCGGCACCTGAACACCAACCTGATATCCGGCCTGATCAAGACACCCGACTACCGGGAGCGGGAACGCAAGTCCCTTGACCGGGCCGCCTACTGGCTGGATCGGGTTGGCCTGCTGGAACTGGCCAACCGGGAGGCCGGCAACCTGGCCTATGGCCAGCAGCGCCGGCTGGAAATTGCGCGCTGCATGGTGACCGAACCGAAACTGCTGATGCTGGACGAACCAGCCGCAGGCCTGAACCCGGCGGAAACCAAAGACCTCAACCAGCTGATTGTCAGCCTGAAAGAGGACTACAACGTTTCCGTATTGCTGATTGAGCACGATATGAGCCTGGTTATGGACATCTCAGACCGGATTACCGTCATCAACCAGGGACGCCCCCTGGCTGCCGGCACCCCGGACGAAGTTCGCCAGAACGACGATGTGATCAAAGCCTATCTGGGCGAGGCCTGAGGAGACACCATGCTGGTACTGGAAGACGTACATACCCACTATGGCAAGATCGAGGCCCTGCACGGCGTGTCCGTGGAAGTGAAGAAGGGCGAGATTGTGTCACTGATCGGCGCCAACGGCGCCGGCAAAACCACGCTGCTGATGACCGTCTGCGGCAGCCCGCAGGCCAGCTCAGGGCGGGTGATTCTGGAAGGCCGCGACATTACCAATGAAGCCACCTCCAACATCATGCGCTCCGGCATAGCCATTGTGCCCGAAGGCCGCCGGGTGTTTCCCGGGCTGACGGTGGAAGAGAACCTGCACATGGGCGGTTTCTTCAACACCAAATCGGAAATCCGCAAAAGCCAGGATCACGTTTATGAGCTGTTCCCGAGGCTGAAAGAGCGTGAACATCAGCGGGCCGGCACCATGTCCGGCGGTGAACAGCAAATGCTGGCCATCGGCCGGGCGCTGATGAGCAAACCCAGAATGATCATTCTGGACGAACCGTCACTGGGGCTGGCGCCGATCATCATTCAGCAGATCTTCGAGATCATCGGCCAGCTGAGAGAGGAAGGGATTACGGTGTTCCTGGTGGAGCAGAACGCTCACCAGGCCCTGAGCCTGGCAGACCGGGGCTATGTGCTGGAAACCGGTCGTATCCGCCTGCACGACAGCGGCAAGAACCTGCTGGCCAACCCGGAAGTGAGGGATGCCTACCTGGGTGGTTAACCCATCCAGAAACCAAAAAAGCCGGAGGCCATCAGCGCTCCGGCTTTTTTTTGGGACTCACAAAAGCAGCTTACTTGATGCTCTTGATGGTGCCCTTGTAGCCTTCAACGGTTACGTTGATGGTACCGAAAACAACGAAGTCTTCAGTTTCAACGGTGTAACGCGGAGCTACGATGATGTCTGCGCCAGAAGACTCAATGGCCTTGTAAGCTGCTGCAGACTTGGCCTTGGCAACCGGATCGCCGAAGGGCAGGCCACCGCCGGTGGATCCACCGTAGGAAACGCCGTCAGAGAACTGCTTGTCGCTACCGATAGTGAAGAACAGAACCTTGGTAACGGAAGCCTTGCCAGAAATCTTCTCGCCTACTTCAACGTCTGCTTTCACGTCTGTCTGCAGAGGAGCAGTAACAGGCATGGAGCTGGAGCTTACGTTGAGGGAGGAACAACCGGACATAGCGCCGGCCAGAACGAGTGTTGATGCAATAAGCGCTTTTTTCAAAACAAACTCTCCATAGGTTGTTACGTGGCCTTCATGGCCGCGCGCACTATACTGAAATGCGCCATATATAACAATAGCGGCTAAAAAATGATCTATTGTTCCATTTAGAAATATGAACACGTGTTCGCTTTGATTGGCATCAACAGGCAACAAACCATAACAATGACGTCACTTGCGCTTTCCTGTTTTGATCTATACTCAGAATGACGGTCTCTAACCCTAACCAGATACCGGCCGTTGTCTTGCAGCCACGGAACCAGAAAGCTGCAGGGTATGCGACAAAGCTATAACCACAGAAAGGAGTGGATAATGAAAAAACTGATCGCAGGCGCAATTCTGCTTGGTGCATCTTCCATGGCATTCGCCCAGCCCGGCTGTGGTGTAGGCGCAATGATCTGGAAGGGACAATCTGGCGTTGTCCCACATGTACTTGGCGCAACAACCAACGGCATGGCCTCCCAAACTGTAAGTATGACTCTAGGGTTAGCTGGCTGTAACACAAACGAAAATGTTCAATCCATGGCAATGCTTATTGATGCTCGCGGCTCTGCTGTGGCAGCAGATATTTCTCGGGGGGAAGGCGAGAATATCAACGCTATGGCGGTTGCATTGGGCATAGCCCCTGAAGACAGAACGGAATTCTTCGAGCTGCTTCAAAACAATTTCTCGGTTATCTTCCCCAATTCGGACACAGCAACCGGTCAAGCTGTAGAGGCTATCGTCTCCCTGCTAGAGCAAAACCAGACCTTAAGCAAGTACGTAGCCGCCTGATCGGCTCGCCCCGAAGGATTGAACCCGCGCCATGGATGGCGCACTATCGCTGTACCAATCCAAACCGGACGTAAACAATTCCCATGGGCTACCCCTTGCGCACTGGGCAGGCTGCACTCTGGCTTGCATGTTCACTCGCACCCCCGGCAACCTTTGCTGCCATCCCCGACAACCTTCACCAACATCCGGTCTGGCTCACCCTTGGCCACTACCACCAGGATACCCTTGGCCCCGGTTACACCAGCCAGGCCGACGACCCGGCGTTTTTCCTGAGCGAGGATGGCAAAACCTCGCCGGAGGCAGAACTGCTGGCAACGCTGGAGGCGATACGTCAGCCTGGCGGCGGCGATGACCACGCCCGCTGTCGATTCCCGGCCCGGGATGCCTGGCTGAGAGAGCAACTGGATTTGCCGGACACACCAGTAAACTGCCCCGCTTTCGAGGAATGGGCAGGCACACTGAATACCGAGAAAGTTACCCTGGTATTTGCCGCTTCTTATCTGAATAGCCCCTCTTCCATGTTTGGCCACACCTTCTTGCGGCTCGATCCCCCCCAGGATGACGAAGAAACCGATCTGCTGCTTGCCAACACCATTTCCTACGCAGCCGATGCCGCCGAACATGACAGCGAGTTGTTGTTTGCCTATCGCGGTATTTTTGGTGGCTATCCGGGCATTACCTCCATCAAGCCCTATTACGAAATGATCCGGCTGTACAACGACATCGAACACCGGGATCTCTGGGAATACACCCTGAATCTCAACCAACAGGAGGTTGACACCCTGCTGGCCCATACCTGGGAAATTCAGGACAAGAACTTTGATTACTATTTCTTCGATGAGAACTGCGCCTACCGCCTGTTAGCCCTGATCGACGCCGCCCGCCCGGGAACAGACCTGCTCGACGAAGTAAGCACTCACGCTATCCCGTCTGACACCGTGCGCTGGGTGAGAGATGCCGGCCTGCTTGAAAGCATCCATTACCGCCCGTCTGCCGCCACCTCGGTAGCCCATAGCCTGGACAGCCTGCCCGCAGACCACCAGACCATCGCCGCAGCCTTGGCCAATGGCTATGTGGCAGTGAGCGACCCGGAAGTGCGTAAGCTTGGTAAAGACGACCGCGCCCAACTCCTGGATGCCACGTACGATTACGTACGCTACCAGAGCGAAGCCGAAGGCTGGCCCCGGGAACACGCGGCGCCGCTGTCTCATCAACTACTGGTCGCCCGCAGCCAGATTGAGGATGCGGCAGAACTTCCAGACGTGCCCGAACCGGAGATCCGCGACGATCAGGGGCATGACACCTTTCGCCTGAGCCTCGGTTCCGGCCAGCTCGCCCACAGCGAGTTCACCCAGTTGACCATCCGGCCGGCGTACCACGACGTACTGGATCCGCCCGCCGGTTACCGTACCGGTGCACAACTTCAGTTCCTGCGCCTGGACGCCAGGCTCTACCACAAAAACGACGAACTCCAGGTGGAACAGATCACCGGCGTGGAAATACGCTCCCTGAGCCCCCGGAACCAGTTCTTTGCACCGATCTCCTGGCAAGTTGGTTTTGGCGGCCGCCGCACGGACACCGGCGATGACCGCGTTCTGGCGCCCTATCTCGAAGGCGGAGCCGGCGGCAGCTGGAGCCTGGCCCAGAACACACAGGCCTTCGCCATTGCCACGGCCGATGTAGAAATCGACGATGACATCAAACGTGGCTACGACTTCGCCCCGGGTGCAGACCTTGGCCTGCTGCACCAGAACAACCGCTTCAGCCTGCTGACCGGCGTAAAAACCAAAGCCTGGATCGTCAACAGCCAACACCGGCAAGACCAGTTTTACGCCGAAGCCAACTGGCACATTGGCCGGGAATTCAGCCTATTCGCCAAATTCACCCGGGAAGACCACTACGACAGGTACCAAAGCACATGGCAAGCCGGCCTACACGCTTACTTCTGAAAACCAAAACGGCTCTCATCACCCTGCTGGCCATCACCACGCTGCTGCAAACCGGATGCAGCAGCGTGTTCTTCTATCCGGACAATGCCACTTACATCACCCCGGACCGACTCAACCTGGAATACGAAGACATCTACCTCAAGACCGCGGACGGCGAAACCCTCCACGGCTGGTGGCTCCCTGCCCTCACCGACGAGCCCGCCAAGGGCACCATCTACTTCCTGCACGGCAACGCCCAGAACGTCAGCGCCCACATCCTCAACGCCGCCTGGCTGCCGGAACAGGGCTACAACGTGTTCACCATCGATTATCGCGGTTACGGCCAATCCACCGGCGCCCCGGACATCGAAGGCGCCCTGCATGACGTAGAAACCGGCCTGCGCTGGCTGGCCCATCAGGAACACACCGAAGACCGTCCGCTGTACCTGCTCGGCCAGAGCCTCGGTGGCGCTCTGGGCATCGCGCTCGCCAGCGAATGGACCCAGCGCAACGAACAACCCGCCCTGGACGGCATCATCCTGGACGGCACCTTCTCCGGCTTCCGCTACATCGCCCGGGAGAAACTCGACCAGTTCTGGCTCACCTGGCCATTCCAGTACCCCCTGAGCTGGACCATCCCGGATGACTACGAAGGTACAGACCGCATCGCTGACCTCTCACCGGTGCCGGTGATGGTTATCCACAGCGTTCGGGATGGCATCATTCCGTTTGAACACGGTGTGCGGCTGTATGAAGCGGCGGAGCAGCCCAAGGAGTTCTTGCAGACCGATACGCCCCATGCAGCGACGTTTGTGATTCCCGCATACAGGGAAGCAGTACTGGAATTCATGGAAAAAGGCCTTTAGAGGCCACGAGGTCCATAAACGAAAAAACCCGCCAGGCTTCAGGCCGGGCGGGTTTTTCTAACCAAGAATCATCTTAGTCAGCGAAGTCAGTCGGCTGCTCGCCTTCTTTGACTTCCTTCATGGACAGCTTGACGCGACCACGGTTGTCCACATCCAGCACCTTGACCAGAACTTCCTGACCTTCGCTCAGCTCGTCAGTGACGTTCTCGATACGGCGCTCGGAGATCTGGGAAATGTGCACCAGACCATCCTTGCCAGGCAGGATGTTAACAAAGGCACCGAAGTCCACAATCCGCTCAACGCGGCCCTTGTAGATAGCGCCCACTTCGATCTCGGCAGTGATTTCCTTGACCCGGTTTACAGCAGCCTGAGCGGCGGCGGCGTCAGCGGCGTAGATTTTCACGTTGCCGTCGTCATCCAGGTCGATGGAAGCACCGGTCTCGTCACAGATACCACGGATGGTCGCGCCACCCTTACCGATAACATCACGGATCTTGTCCGGATGGATCTTGATGGTGGTGATGCTCGGAGCGCGCTCAGACAGCTCGGCGCGGGGCTCGGCGATCACTTTGTTCATCTCGTCCAGGATGTGCAGACGCGCAGCGTTGGCCTGCTCCAGGGCGATTTCCATGATTTCGTCGGTAATACCCTGAATCTTGATGTCCATCTGCAGGGCCGTGACGCCCTCTTTGGTACCGGCAACCTTGAAATCCATGTCACCCAGGTGATCTTCGTCACCCAGGATATCAGTCAGGACCGCGAACTTGTCGCCTTCCTTGATCAGACCCATGGCGATACCGGCCACCGGCGCCTTCAGCGGCACACCAGCATCCATCAGCGCCAGGGAAGAGCCACACACGGAAGCCATGGAACTGGAACCGTTAGATTCAGTGATCTCGGAAACCGCACGAATGGCATACGGGAACTCTTCGATGGTCGGCATAACCGCGGCTACACCACGCTTAGCCAGACGACCGTGACCAATTTCACGACGGCCCGGGCTGCCCATACGGCCAGCTTCACCTACGGAGTACGGAGGGAAGTTGTAGTGGAACAGGAACGGGTCCTTGCGCTCACCTTCCAGGGCATCGATGATCTGCACGTCACGGGTGGTACCCAGCGTGGCGGTAACGATAGCCTGGGTCTCACCACGGGTGAACAGGGCGGAACCGTGAACGGACGGCAGTACGCCAACTTCCACCTTGATCGGGCGAACGGTCTTGTTGTCACGGCCATCGATACGCGGCTTGCCTTCGATAACCTGCAGACGAACGACAGACTTCTCGACCTTGCCGAAGTACTTCTTCACTTCCTCTTCGGAAGGCTGGCCTTCTTCTTCACCGGCCAGTTTTTCAACGGCAGCAGATTTGATCTCACCCAGACGCTCGTAACGGGCCATCTTGTCGCGAATCGCGTAGGCTTCTTCGATGGCACCACCGAACTCGGCCTTGATGGCGTTCAGCAGCTCCGTGTTTTCCGCCTCGGGCTTCCACTCCCAGCGCGGCTTGCCGTTCTCGGCAGCAAATTCCTTGATGGCAGTGATCGCAGTCTGCATTTCCTGGTGGCCGAACAGTACGGCGCCCAGCATCTGGTCCTCTGTCAGGCCTTTGGCCT
Organism: Marinobacter sp. MBR-105; assembly: GCF_053628895.1. Taxonomy (NCBI): domain Bacteria; kingdom Pseudomonadati; phylum Pseudomonadota; class Gammaproteobacteria; order Pseudomonadales; family Marinobacteraceae; genus Marinobacter; species Marinobacter sp. MBR-105. The sequence goes on from NZ_JBRJHG010000002.1 coordinate 319,415, forward strand.
CGGACTCAACCATCAGCACCGCTTCGTCGGTACCGGCCACAACCATGTCCAGCAGGGAAGTGCTGAGCTCTTCGAAGGTCGGGTTCAGGAAGTAGCCTTTCTCGTTGGTGTAACCCACACGGGCAGCACCAATCGGGCCGTCGAACGGGATACCGGAGATGGCCAGGGCTGCAGATGCAGCAATCATGGCAGCGATATCCGGATCGTGGTTCTTGCTGGCAGACATAACCGTCAGCACAACCTGAACTTCGTTCATGTAGCCGTTCGGGAACAGCGGGCGAATCGGACGGTCGATCAGGCGGGAGGTCAGCGTCTCTTTCTCGGACGGACGACCTTCACGCTTGAAGAAGCCACCCGGGATTTTACCGGCGGCGTAGGTTTTTTCCTGGTAGTTCACAGTCAGGGGGAAGAAGCCCTGGCCCGGCTTGGGCTCTTTGGCGCCAACAACGGTGCCCAGAACGGCAGTGTCGCCGGTGCTTACCAGTACCGCGCCGGTTGCCTGACGGGCAATACGACCGGTTTCCAGGGTGAAGGTTTCCCCACCCATTTCAAATGTCTTGATACGTGGTTGCAGTTCCACAATAAACTCCTGCATTTTCAGCGGTTTTGATTCTGGCCAATGACCCATTCATTCGCCATTTTCCAACAACTGCAGCAGTCTGATCAGTGAACCGAAAGGCAACCCGTCTGAAAGCTAACAGGCTGTTGCAAAACCCCGGCCAGAGTTCCCGGGCTTTTCAACAACCTGCTATCAATAGCGGCTTTCCATTGTGACAGGGAAAATCCTTCGGTTTCACAGACAAATCAACTGCAGCAAAAAACGCTTCCTGCTTGTTCGGAATGAGCAAGGCAGGGAGCGGGAGAGAAGCACGGCTGAACCCGGGAACCCCCGGGCCAGCCATCAGGTCGCTAAACCGGATTAGCGACGCAGACCCAGACGCTGGATCAGTTCCAGGTAACGGTCAGCGTTCTTGCGCTTGAGGTAGTCCAGCAGCTTACGACGCTGGTTTACCATCCGGATCAGGCCGCGGCGGGAATGGTGATCCTGCTTGTTGGCCTTGAAGTGATCCTGCAGCTTGTTGATGTTGGCGCTCAGCAGAGCTACCTGAACCTCAGGGGAACCGGTATCGCCATCACCTTGCTGAAAATCTTTAACGATCTGAGCTTTCTCACTGGCAGACAGTGCCATATTTCACCTCATTGGTTGCGATGCATACCTATTCAGCCGAACCGCGCATCTCTACAGCCCGGCTAATCAGCAAAAGGCGTTTACCGTTTGCTGTTCTTGACCAGACGGCGAGGCACCAGTTGAGTGCCATCGCCTTCCGGCAATGCTTCTGCCAGCCCTACGAAGGAATGCTCGCCATACAGGCGGACGAAACCTTCAAAAGGCTGACCCGGTATTCTAACCGGTTGTCCGTTCAAGATCGATACCAGCGGCACGCCGGACAATCGGTACTCAGGAAACATGGTGAGGGCGGTTTCCGGCGGCAACAGCAGGCCATCCAGGCTTTCCCCGCGCTCGCGCATGGCTTCCAGGTCTTTGACATCGTGGGCATTTGCCAGGGTGTAACCGGATGCCAGGGTTCGGCGCAGAGCACTGACATGAGCACCGCAGCCCAGAACCTCCCCAATATCCTCAACCAGTGAGCGGATATACGTACCCTTGGTACAGGTAACCGCAAGATCCAGCTCTTGTTCCCGAACCGCCAACAATTTGAGCTCGTAAATGGTCACCGGCCTGGCCGGGCGCTCAATTTCGATGCCCTCGCGGGCGTATTCGTACAGTGGCCTGCCCTGATGCTTCAGAGCCGAGTACATGGAGGGCACCTGCTGAATGTCGCCACGGAACCGGGCCAGCACGGCCTCCACCTCATCCTCACTGAACTGGGGAACCGGCTTTTCCTCCACCACAACCCCTTCGCTGTCTCCGGTTTCTGTCCGGATGCCCAGGCGTGCGGTGGTGATATACGCCTTGTCGCTGTCCAGCATGGTCTGGGAGAACTTGGTGGCCTCACCAAAACACAGGGGCAGCACGCCAGTGGCGAGCGGATCAAGCGCACCGGTATGGCCGGCCTTCGCCGCACCATACAGGCGCTTGACCTGCTGCAGAATCCCGTTGGAGGTAACGCCCTGGGGCTTGTCGATCACCAGGATGCCGTTTACGTCACGGCCTTTGCGTCTTCGGCTCAAGCGTCACGCTCCGGGTTGTCGGAAACCGGGTCATCGTTGTCGTCCCGGGGCACGGCAGGCTTGTCGCCAACCGCTTCGCGGATCAGGCGATCCATCTTGCGGCTCTGCCCCAACAGCTTGTCGAAGTGAAAACGCAGATGGGGCACCACACGCAATTTCATGGCGCGACCAACCTGCCCGCGCAGAAACCCGGAGGCCTTGTTCAGTACCGTCAGGGAGTCCTGCACTTCGGGTGAATCTTCGGTGAGTTCCTCGGTGGACAGCAACGAAATATAGATATCGGCATAGCCGAGGTCACGGCTGACTTTCACATCATTAACCGTGACCATACCAACGCGAGGATCCTTCACCTCGCGCTGGATCAGCTGCGCCAGCTCTCGCTGCATCTGATCGCCGATGCGATCTACGCGACTGTATTCCCGTGCCATCAGGCCCCCGTGGACTCAAGCTGACGTTCAACACGGACGCGATCGAACACTTCGATCTGGTCGCCCACTTTCACGTCGTAGCCTTTAACACCGATACCACATTCCATACCATTGCGGACTTCCGCCACATCGTCCTTGAAGCGACGCAGGGATTCCAGCTCGCCTTCAAAGATCACCACGTTGTCACGAAGTACGCGGATCGGCTTGTTACGGTATACGGTGCCCTCAGTCACCATACAGCCAGCCACCTGACCGAACTTCGGCGAACGGAATACGTCACGCACATCGGCAATGCCCACGATATCTTCGCGGAATTCCGGCTTGAGCATGCCTGTCAAAGCCGCTTTCACATCATCAATCAGGTTATAGATGATGCTGTAGTAGCGCAGATCCAGACCTTCCTGCTCAACCAGACGCTTGGATGCGGTATCCGCACGCACGTTGAAACCGAAAATAACGGCGTTGGTGGCCATGGCCAGGCTGACGTCGGTCTCGGCGATACCGCCAACACCAGACGAAACAATCTTCACCTGAACCTCGTCGTTGCCCAGGTCCTGCAGGGCCTTGGTAATGGCTTCCAGAGAACCACGCACGTCAGTCTTGAGCACCACGTTGAGGGTCTTGACCTCGTCCTTGCCCATATTCTCGAACATGTTCTCGAGCTTGGCAGCTTGCTGGCGCTGGAGACGTTGCTCACGCTCGCGGGTCTGACGGAATTCAGCCAGCTCTTTGGCTTTTTTCTCGTCTGCCACAGCGAAGAATTCGTCACCGGCGTCTGGCGTGCCGTTCAGGCCCAGAATCTCGACCGGAATCGACGGGCCGGCTTCTTTCACCTGGCGCCCGGCTTCGTCGGTCATGGCGCGCACCTTACCGAAGAAGGAACCGGCCACCACCATGTCGCCCTGGCGAAGCGTACCGTTCTGAACCAGCACGGTAGCAACAGAACCACGGCCGCGTTCCAGGCTGGATTCAACCACAACCCCTTTCGCCGCTGCATCCGGGGACGCTTCCAGCTCAAGGATTTCAGCCTGCAGCAAGACCGCCTCCAACAGGTCATCGATACCCATTCCGGTGTGTGCAGAAACAGGCACGAACTGAACGTCGCCGCCCCAGTCTTCCGGAATGACTTCCAGAGCTGAAAGCTCGTTCTTGATGCGGTCCGGATCGGCTTCTTCCTTGTCCATCTTGTTGATGGCAACCACAATCGGTACGCCGGCAGAACGGGCGTGCTCAACGGCTTCCTTGGTTTGAGGCATAACACCGTCGTCGGCTGCCACCACCAGGATAACGATGTCGGTACACTGGGCACCACGAGCACGCATGGCGGTAAATGCGGCGTGGCCCGGGGTATCCAGGAAGGACACCATGCCGTGTTCAGTTTCTACATGGTAAGCACCAATGTGCTGGGTAATACCACCGGACTCACCGGCAGCAACCTTGGCGCGGCGGATATGGTCCAGCAGCGAGGTCTTGCCATGGTCAACGTGACCCATAACACTGACAACCGGCGCGCGCTTGATCTTCTCTTTGCCTTCATCCGGGCCGGTGATTTCGCTCAGAACTTCCTCTTCGAAGGCATCCTCACTCACCGCCTTGGGCTTGTGACCCAGCTCTTCGGTCACCAGGATCGCCGTTTCCTGATCCAGCGCCTGATTGATGGTTGCCATCACCCCCATACCCATCAGGGTCTTGATAACATCAGCGGACTTGACGGCCATGCGCTGGGCGAGATCACCAACGGTGATGGTTTCCGGAATCTGTACTTCTCTGACCATGGGCTTTGTGGGCCTCTCGAAAGCATGACGCTTTTCTTTCGGTTTCTTTTTGGCCCGCAGCGGCTTGCGAAGAGTGGTTTCCTCTTCGTCTTCGCTCAGTACTACCGGTTCTTCTACCGGACGGCTGCGAGGACCGCGATGGCCAGCCTGCTTCTTCTTCGGCTTGCCTTCTTCAATATCATCGCCGCGCTCACGCACCTTCTCTTTTTTCTTCTTCGGCTTGCGATCCCGACCTTCATCCTCAGGCGGAGGCATGGGAATATCCTCCGGCGCGATGGCAGGCTCTGCGGATTCTGCAGCAGGTTCCGGAGCAGCTTTGGCTTCGGTTTCCGCTGCGGCCGGAGCTTCCGTTTCGGGGGCTTCGGCAGGTGCAGCTTCCGCTGCGACCTTCGGCGTTTCTTCCACCGGTGCCTGCTCTTCGGCCGGTGCCTGTACCGGCTCTTCCGCTACCGGCGCCTCAGCTTCCGGCTCAGGTTGCAGCTCTGCACGCTTGATATAGGTGCGGCGCTTGCGCACTTCTACGTTGACAGTCTTGGCCTTGCCGGCCTTAAGCGTCGTCGTGGTCTTGCGCTTGAGTGTAATCTTCCGCGGTTCAGCTTCCGCCTCGCCATGGTTTTTTCTCAGATAGGCCAGCAACTGCTGCTTCTCATCGCTGGTGACAGCGTCGTTTTCGCTGCGGGCTTTCAGGCCCGCTTCCACGATCTGCTTCAGCAAACGATCCACGGGAGCGCCTACATCTGCGGCCAGTTGTTTTACCGTTACTTCAGCCATACTGGTCCTCCTCTCCCGAATCAGGCCTGGTCTTCAAACCAGGGTGCGCGCGCAGTCATAATCAACTGACCAGCACGCTCTTCATCCATACCTTCAATTTCGAGCAGCTCATCAATCGACTGCTCCGCCAGATCTTCCATTGTACGCACGCCCATGCCGGCAAGCTTGAATGCCAGCGCCCGGTCCATGCCGTCCATGTTCAGAAGATCGTCTTCGGGCTCAGCGCCCTCCAGGGCTTCTTCACTGGCCAGCGCCTGGTTCAGCAATACGTCTTTGGCACGACGGCGCAATTCAGTGACGGCTTCCTCGTCAAAGCCCTCAATCGCCAGCATTTCTTCCATCGGTACGTAGGCCACCTCTTCAATGGAGGTAAAGCCTTCCTCGATAAGAACACCGGCAAATTCTTCATCAACATCCAAGTGAGCGGTAAAGTGTTCAAGCAGGCGGTTGTATTCCTGCTCCTGGCGCTCACCGGCTTCTTCTTCCGTCATCACGTTCAGGGTCCAACCGGTCAGCTCGGTCGCCAGACGAACGTTCTGGCCGTTCCGGCCAATGGCCTGCGCCAGGTTATCTTCGGCAACGGCTACATCCATGGTGTGACGGTCTTCATCCATGACAATGGAGGCCACCTCAGCAGGCGCCATCGCGTTGATGACCAACTGAGCCGGGTTATCGTCGTAAAGCACGATATCCACACGCTCACCGCCCAGCTCATTAGACACTGCCTGTACGCGGGAGCCCCGCATACCCACACAAGCGCCAACCGGGTCAATACGGCGGTCGTTGGTCTTCACCGCTATCTTGGCCCGGGAGCCCGGATCGCGAGCGGCACCGCGAATCTCGATCAGCTCCTCGGCAATCTCGGGAACCTCGATGCGGAAAAGCTCGATCAGCATTTGCGAATCGGTACGGCTCAGAATCAGCTGTGGTCCGCGATGATCGGTGCGAATCTCCAGCAGCAGAGCACGAACGCGATCGCCCATCCGGAAGGTTTCACGGGGAATCAGGTGCTCACGGGGAAGCAGAGCTTCTGCGTTGCCACCCAGATCCACAATCACATTGTCCCGGGTCACCTTCTTGACGGTACCGGACACCAGCTCACCGATACGATCGCGGTAGCTGTCGACAATCTTCATGCGCTCGGCTTCGCGCACTTTCTGGAAGATGATCTGCTTGGCCGCCTGGGCACCAATGCGCCCGAACGCCACAGACTCCACCTTCTCTTCGTACATATCACCCGGCTTCAGATTGGTGTCGATCTCTTCCGCTTCCTGCAGGGTCAGCTCAGTGCCCAACGCAGGAACGGCATCATTGTCGACCACCAGCCAGCGGCGGAAGGTTTCGTATTCTCCGGTGCGGCGATCAATGGCAACCCGGATATCCGCCTCTTCGTCTTCATAACGTTTCTTGGCAGCGGTAGCGAGCGCGAGTTCAATCGCCTCGAAAATCACATCCTTCTCGACACCTTTCTCGTTCGAGACGGATTCCACTACCAGCAAGATCTCTTTACTCATGGGATTGCCCTGCCCTCAAAATAAACGATACATCTATAGATTTATTCGAATGTGTCACTCGAAAACCGGCACGATGTTGGCTTTTTCGATACTGTCGAAGGGCAACAGGTATTCGTGGTCATCTACTACAACTACCACGTCGTCGCCCTCCACCCCTTTGATCAGGCCCAGGAATTTGCGCCGGCCCTCAAACGCCATACGCAGCTTGATCTGCACTTTATGACCAATAAATGCCTCGTACTGTTCCAGCCGGAACAGCGGCCGGTCCATACCGGGCGAAGACACTTCCAGCGTATATTCGGTCTGGATGGGGTCTTCCACATCCATTACCCCGCTGACCTGACGACTGACTTTCTCGCAGTCGTCGATCGCGATGCCGTTCTCGGCATCATCAATAAACACCCGAAGCTTGGAATGGTGTCCATGGGAGCGGAATTCAATTCCCCAGAACTCATAACCCAGACCCTCGACCACCGGGCGCAGGATGTCTTCCAGTTGTTTCAGTTTGGCTGACAAGTGTCGCCGCCTCCGTTTCCGAATTTTCAGGGTACAAAAACAAAAAAAGGGCTGTTAATCAGCCCTTTTATGCACCAGGGCCCTTTGCGCCAGGCCCCTTAATCAAAAAGCCCCTGAAACATGGGGCCTTTTGTTGCAAGAATTCGCAAAGCGCCAACCCTTTCAAGCGCTCTGCCGACAGACACCTGGCCTGCCTGGAAGCCTCGATGCTCGCAGGCTCCAATATCCGCGGGAGTATAGTGACGCCACGCGGACTGGTCAAGGACTGACCAAAAAAAACGGCCTGGGTTTGCCAAGCCGTCTTCTTTTAATATGGTGCCCGGGGCCGGACTCGAACCGGCACAGCTTTCGCTACCACCCCCTCAAGATGGCGTGTCTACCAGTTTCACCACCCGGGCATCATTCTTTACTCGAGTTCGGGGAGCGCGTCCCCACCCTCGGATTCGCTGTTAGCTGCAGGCTCATCAGCAGAGGGAGCCTGCTCAGCTTGCGCACCTGCCTGAGACGATTCCTGAACAACCGGAATACCTGCCTCGCCAGCCACTTCGGCGCGCTGCTTGGCAAAAATTGCCAGCGAAAAACTTGTCACAAAAAAGATAACCGCCATAAAAGTGGTCATCCGCGTCAGGAAGCTTCCGCTGCCCTGACTACCAAACACGGTCTGGGACGCACCACCACCGAAAGCCGCTCCGGCGTCTGCACCCTTGCCCTGCTGGATCAGAACCAGGCCCACCAGCGACACGGCGATCACGACGTGAACAACAACTACCAGTGTTTCCAACCAATCCATACAGACTCTCGTAAACGTGTCGGCTTAGACACCTGCCGGGAAAGACCGGCAAATGCTGATAAATTCTTCGGCCTTCAACGATGCACCACCGATGAGACCGCCATCAATATCCGGCTCTGCAAACAAAGCGGCAGCATTATCCGCTTTTACACTGCCGCCGTAAAGTACCGAAATCTCATTAGCCGGTGCATTCATACCATCCAGCACCTTGCGGATTTCCGAATGCATGGCCTGGGCATCGTCCGCCGTCGCGGTTTTTCCGGTTCCGATAGCCCAGACCGGCTCATACGCCACAACAACCCTGGACCACTGATCATCAGCCACAACTGACAACCCACTGCGAACCTGCTCGGCAACCACCGCTTCGGCTTGACCGGCTTCCCGCTCTGCGAGCGTTTCACCTACACACAGCACCGCAACCAAGCCACTCAACAGAACCTGCTCAACCTTGGCGGCTGCCACAGAATCCGTCTCACCGAACAACTGCCGGCGCTCGGAATGCCCCACCAGCACATAACCACACCCCATATCGCGGGCCATTTCGGCGGAGATTTCTCCGGTGTATGCGCCAGATTGCCACTGGGACACGTTCTGTGCACCGGTAGTGATCCGCCCACCTCCCTGCTCGGCAACCTGGCCCAGATAGATCGCAGGAGGGATAATAACCACCTCCACATCTTTGCCAACATTACCGGACTGCTCGCAAATTGCGCCAACCAGCTGTTTCACCAGATCTTTCGACCCGTTCATTTTCCAGTTTCCGGCAACAATTCTGCGACGCATCTCTGTCCTCGACAGTCCCGAGCAAAAGGGAGGCGGAACTATACAGCAGTCACCCGCGGTACACAACCACCCTTCGAAATCAGGGTGTTGAACGCTCCACCACCAGAGCAAGCTCTTCCACCACCCGGGTAATATCGTCCGCGCTCTGACCCTCGGCCATCACTCTGATCAGCGGCTCGGTGCCGGATGCCCGCAGCAGAATGCGCCCGGCATCACCCAGCGAAGCCTCTGCCCGCGCCATGGCCTCAACAATATCCGCCCGCCCTAAAGGATCAAACCGTTCGGCGACACGCACATTGATCATTTTCTGCGGCAGTTTGCTCATGCCTGCACGCAGCTCTTCCATGGTTTTGCCGGACCGCCGCACTGCCAGCAGAACCTGCAACGCAGAGACAATACCGTCACCCGTGGTGGTGCAATCCCGGATGACCATATGCCCGGAACCCTCGCCTCCAATCAGCCAGTTATTGGCCAACAGGCGCTCCATCACATAACGATCGCCAACCTTGGCCCGCTCGAACTCGACGCCGATTTCGCGCAGAGCCAACTCAACACCAAGGTTGGTCATTAACGTACCAACCACACCACCGTTCAGCCGTCCTTCTGCCTGGCGCTGGGAAGCCAGGATATACAACAGTTCGTCGCCATCCACTTCGGAACCATCACGATCCACCATCAACACCCGGTCGCCGTCACCGTCGAAGGCAATACCAAGATCAGCCTTTTTCTCGGCAACCGCCTGTTTCAGCGCGCCCAGATGGGTAGAGCCAACATTCAGGTTGATGTTCAGGCCATCTGGCTCCGCGCCAATCACCGTCACTTTCGCCCCCAGCTCACGGAACACTTTGGGCGCCACGTGGTAGGTAGCACCGTGAGCACAGTCAAGCACCAGGTGCATGCCGTCGAGAGTAAACTCGTTTGGCACGGTACTTTTGCAGAACTCCACATAGCGACCGGGCGCATCGTCTACCCGGCTCGCCTTGCCCAACTCTTCCGGCTCACACACTTCGATAGGCTGGTCCAGCCAGCGCTCAATCTCGGCTTCCAGGGCGTCGTCCAGTTTGGTACCGGCAGAAGAAAAGAATTTGATGCCGTTATCATGATGAGGGTTGTGGGAGGCACTGATGACAATTCCGGCAGATGCCCGGAAAGTTCGCGTGAGGTAGGCAATAGCCGGTGTCGGCATCGGCCCCAGCAACTTCACATCAACACCCGCCGCGGCCAGACCAGCCTCCAGCGCCGATTCGAACATATAGCCGGACAAACGGGTATCCTTGCCGATCAGTACGCTGTTGCGCTGGCCCGCACGCTTGAATGCCTTCCCCGCAGCCCAACCCAGATGCAGCATGAACTCCGGCGTAATCGGACTGTCTCCGACCCGGCCACGAATGCCATCGGTACCAAAGTATTTGCGCTGGGTCATCAGATTGCCTCCTTCACTGCCGTTACGATCCTGACGGCGTCCACAGTTTCCCTAACGTCGTGCACCCTGAGGATGCTCGCCCCTTTCATGGCCGATATTGTCGCGGCAGCGAGGCTGGCCGGCAACCTTTCATTCACATCACGACCGGTGACCGCACCCAGCATGGATTTTCGCGAGACCCCGACAAGCAATGGGTGCCCGAGAATATGCAACTGCTCAAGGGTGGCGAGCAGTTGATAGTTATGCTCCACGCTTTTGCCGAAGCCAAAACCGGGATCAAGAATAATGTTATCGGCACGAATACCGGCCTGCTCAGCCACTCGCATACGCTCCGTCAGAAAAGAGCTGACTTCCCGCCGCACATTCCGGTACCGAGGATCGTCCTGCATGGTATCCGGCTCACCCTGGATGTGCATGATGCAGACCGGAATGCCGGCCTTTGCCGCCACTTCGGGCGCGCCTTCCCGCTGCAGGGCGCGGACATCGTTGATCAGGCCAGCACCCAGTCGGGCAGTTTCGGCCATCACCACCGGATTGCTGGTATCCACCGAAATCACGGTATCCAGCTCTTTGGCAATGGCTTCAACTACCGGACACACGCGGTCCAGCTCTTCCTGGGTCGACACTTCAGTTGCACCGGGGCGAGTCGATTCACCGCCTACGTCAATGAAAGTAGCCCCATCGCTCACCATCTGCCGGGCCCGCACGAGTGCAGCCTCCCTGGAATTAAAGTGTCCGCCATCGGAAAACGAGTCGGGGGTGACGTTCAGAATGCCCATCACGTGGCACCGAGACAGATCCAGTTCGCGACCGACAAAGTTCATTTTCATAACGCGACTTCCACAGGCAGAGTTTTCGGAGAGGCAAAAACAAACGCCGCCCGGGGGCCCGGGCGGCGCATTCAGTTACTCAGGCTTTGACGGCGAGTCAGTGCTCGCCGGCAGGACGCCCTACGCCGGGCTGCCGGCCATCGTCGGAGCTTCTGGGCTCCGGCGCCTGCTCAGGCTCTTCAGCCTTCACGCCTCCGGCGGGACCACTGTCACCCCAGTTTTTGGGCGGACGAGGCTCCTTGCCAGCCATGATGTCATCAATCTGGTAACGATCGATGGTTTCGTACTTCATCAGTGCTTCGGCCATCATGTCCAGCTTGTCCCGGTTATCAATCAGGATCTGCTTGGCCTTCTCGTAGCACTCATCAATGATATTGCGAACTTCCTCATCAATCCGCTGGGCAGTCTCTGGCGAGTACACCGTGTGCGCCTGCCCCGCAGAACGACCAAGGAAGGGCTCCTCACTGTCTGTGTCATACTGGAGAGGACCAAGTTTCTCGGACAGCCCCCAACGGGTCACCATATTCCGGGCCAGGCTTGTCGCCCGCTCGATGTCGTTGGACGCACCAGTGGTGACACCATCAAAGCCCAGGGTCAGCTCTTCGGCGATACGGCCACCAAACAGACTACAGATCGAGCTGGTCAGATAGCGCTTGGAGTGGCTGTACTTGTCCTCTTCCGGGAGGAACATGGTCACGCCCAGGGCGCGGCCACGAGGAATAATACTCACTTTATAGACCGGGTCATGCTCAGGCATCAGACGGCCCACAATCGCGTGCCCCGACTCGTGGTAAGCCGTATTCCGCTTTTCCTTTTCGCTCATCACCATGGACTTGCGCTCGGCGCCCATCATGATCTTGTCCTTGGCCAGCTCCAACTCTTCCATGGAGACCAGGCGCTGATTACGACGGGCCGCAAACAGCGCAGCTTCGTTGACCAGGTTGGCAAGATCGGCACCGGAGAAGCCCGGCGTGCCCCGCGCAATCACCGCAGGATCAATACCGTCGGCCAGCGGCACTTTTTTCATGTGCACTTTCAGAATCTGCTCACGGCCAATGATGTCTGGCAGGCTCACCACCACCTGGCGGTCAAACCGGCCAGGGCGCAACAACGCCGGGTCCAGCACGTCCGGACGGTTGGTGGCGGCAATGACGATAACGCCTTCATTGCCTTCGAAGCCGTCCATTTCCACCAGCAACTGGTTGAGGGTCTGCTCACGTTCGTCGTGACCACCGCCCATGCCAGCACCACGGTGACGACCAACCGCATCGATCTCATCGATGAAAATAATGCAGGGGCTCTGTTTTTTCGCCTGCTCGAACATGTCGCGAACACGGGAAGCACCCACGCCCACAAACATTTCCACAAAGTCGGAGCCGGAGATAGAGAAGAAAGGCACCTTGGCCTCGCCCGCGATGGCCTTGGCAAGCAGGGTTTTACCGGTACCGGGAGGGCCCACCATCAATACGCCCTTCGGGATGCGACCACCAAGACGCTGGAACTTGCTGGGATCCCGAAGGAAATCCACCAGCTCTTTCACGTCTTCCTTGGCTTCGTCGACACCCGCGACATCGGAAAATGTGGTTTTGATCTGGTCTTCACTCATCAGGCGCGCTTTGCTCTTGCCGAACGACATGGGGCCTTTGCCGCCACCGCCGCCCTGCATCTGGCGCATGAAGAACACGAACAATGCGATGATGATCAGAATCGGGAACGCGGCTACCAGCAGCTGCGTCCACAGGCTCTGGCGCTCGGGCTCCTTGCCGATCACTTCGACGTTGTTGGCGAGCAGGTCATCCATCAGCTTGTTGTCAGACACCTGCGGCCGGATGCTCTGGAACTGGGAGCCGTCGTTGCGGACACCCTGCACCTGCAGACCATCAATGGTCACCTGCCGTACCTGGCCCTGCTGGACCATCTCGACAAACTGGGAATAGTTAACTTGTTGGCCAGTGGTGGTGGGAGAGAAATTCTGAAACACCATCAGCAGCACAGCGGCTATGATTAGCCAGAGAACCAGATTTTTTGCCATATCGTTCAAGGATCATCACCTGTGAATTGCAGGATCAGCGCCTGAAGGCCGCCAACCCTTTTCCGACACCTTACACCAATTGTACGCCGGTAAACCAGAAACGGCCCATCCGGAACCGATCGCGATACTACCTATATGGGACGCCATGACCGGAATTACAACACCCTCTGTAAGTGAATACGGCCATTTGTCATGAGTCGCTATCTGTTACAATCGCTGAATTATACGTGGTTGCCAGCGGATTCACCGCTGACCTTTTGTTAATTGCACCTATTAAGAGATTACATCATGAGTCTGTCACCGGAACAGCGCCGGGAATACCGGGCTATTGCCCACAACCTGAAGCCCGTCATCATCGTTGGCGACAAAGGCCTGTCTGAAGGGCTGCAGGAGGAACTGGACCGTGCCCTGAACGACCATGAGCTGATCAAGATCAAAGTCGCCAGCCAGGATCGCGAAGTCCGCCAGGAAGCCATTCAGGCTCTGTGCGAAAGCTCCGGCGCAGAACTGGTCCAGACGATCGGTAAAATCGCCGTCATTCTGCGTCGTGCGAAGAAACCGAACCCCAAGCTGTCGAATCTGCTGCGCAACAAATAAGCGTAAGCTGAGACGCGAAAAAGCCGGCCTGGTTCCCCAGAGCCGGCTTTTTCTTTATGCCCGATCAGCACAACCGAGTCAGATATATTCCACTTCGGAAATCTCGTACTCCACGGTACCGGAGGGGATACGGATAGCCACCACATCCCCTTCGTTCTTACCAATCAGCGCGCGGGCGATCGGCGAGGACACCGACAGCTTGCCTGCCTTGATGTCGGCCTCATCTTCACCCACGATCTGGTAAGTAACCTCTTCGTCGGTTTCCATGTTGACCAGATGCACAGTGGTGCCGAAGATCACCTTGCCGGTATTCTCCATGGTGGTCACATCAATCACCTGGGCCACGGACAGCTTGCCTTCGATTTCCTGAATGCGACCTTCGATAAAGCTCTGCTGCTCCCGGGCCGCATGATACTCAGCATTTTCCTTCAGATCGCCGTGCTCACGGGCATCGGCAATGGCCGCGATCACCCGCGGCCGATCTTCGGACTTCAGCTTTTTCAGCTCCTCACGCAGACGGTCTTCGCCCGTCTTGGTCATCGGTACTCTGTCAGCCATAGCCTTACTTTCCTGCGTGTAGTTCCTGGAGGCGACGAACGGTGCGCTCCGGGCCAAACTTGATGGCCCGGCAGAAGGCTTCGCCACCTGCCAGTGTGGTTGTGTAGGTTACTTTGGTCTGCAAGGCAGACTGGCGAATCTGCGCCGAATCAGAAATCGCCTTGCGACCTTCCGTAGTATTGATAATCAGCTGAACCTGACCATTCTTGATGGCATCGACAATGTGCGGACGACCCTCGCGAACCTTGTTCACCCGCTCAACGGCGATACCTTCGGCTTCCAGCGCCTTGGCGGTGCCAGTGGTGGCAATAATCCTGAAGCCAGCATCCACCAGGTCGCGGGCAACACTGGCCGCACCCGGCTTGTCCACATCGCGCACCGACATGAAGGCCACGCCCTGGGCCGGCAACCGTTCACCCACGGCCAGAGCGGCCTTGGCAAAGGCTTCATCAAAGCTGTCGCCCAGCCCCATCACCTCACCGGTGGATTTCATTTCCGGCCCGAGGATCGGATCCACGGCCGGGAATTTGTTGAACGGGAACACGGACTCTTTAACGGCGTAGTAGGTCGGCACGATTTCCTGAGTAAAGTTCAGTTCTTTCAGGCTCTTGCCGGACATCACCCGGGCCGCAACCGCGGCCAGAGACACCCCGATAGCCTTGGACACAAACGGCACGGTCCGTGAGGCACGCGGGTTCACTTCGATCACGTAGATCTCACCATCCTGATAGGCCAGCTGCACGTTCATCAGGCCGATAACATCCAGCTCGATGGCCATTTTCTTCACGGCCTCGCGCATCTCGTCCTGCACCTGCTTGCTCAGGCTGTAGGGCGGCAGGGAGCAGGCGGAGTCACCAGAGTGAACACCAGCCTGCTCAATGTGCTGCATGATACCGCCGATCACAACATCAGTGCCGTCACTGATGGCATCGATATCGACCTCGATAGCAGCATTCAGGAAGTGATCAAGCAGAACCGGGCTGTCATTGGAGACCAGCACCGCGTTACGCATGTAGCGCACCAGTTCGGTTTCGTCATAGACGATTTCCATGGCCCGGCCACCCAGCACGTAAGACGGGCGCACCACCAGTGGGTAGCCAATCTCGCGGGCCGCCACGATGCCTTCCTCGTGGCTGCGCACAGTGGCGTTTTCCGGCTGCTTCAGACCCAGGCGCTGGATCATCTGCTGGAAGCGCTCGCGGTCTTCGGCGCGGTCAATGGCGTCCGGGCTGGTGCCGATAATGGGCACACCGGCGGCTTCCAGGCCACGCGCCAGCTTCAGCGGAGTCTGACCGCCGTACTGGACGATTACGCCCTTGGGCTTCTCGACGTTGATGATTTCCAGCACGTCTTCCAGGGTGATCGGCTCAAAATACAACCGGTCGGAGGTGTCGTAATCGGTCGACACGGTCTCCGGGTTGCAGTTGATCATGATGGTCTCGTAGCCATCCTCACGCATGGCCAGGGCCGCGTGCACACAGCAGTAGTCGAATTCGATGCCCTGACCAATGCGGTTGGGGCCACCACCGATGACCACAATCTTCTCACGATCGCTCGGCTCGGCCTCGCACTCTTCCTCATAGGTGGAATACATGTAGGCGGTATCAGAGGCGAATTCCGCCGCACAGGTATCCACGCGCTTGTACACCGGGCGGATGCCCAGGTCGTGGCGCAGCTTGCGCAGGCTGACTTCGGAAATGCCCAGCAGCTTGGCCAGGCGGGCGTCGGAAAAGCCCTTGCGCTTGAGTCGGAACAGGGTAGCCTTGTCGATATCGGCCTTACCGGCCGACTTGAGAGCCTGCTCTTCGCGCACGATGTCCTCGATCTGCACCAGGTACCAGGGGTCTACCTTGGTGTGGCGGAACACTTCGTCCACGGTCATGCCGGCGCGGAAGGCATCGCCGATGTACCAGATTCGCTCGGCACCGGGTACGTTCAGCTCCCGGGTCAGGGTTTCGCGGCTATTCTCGGAGTCCAGCTCTTCCAGCTTTTCGTCAAAACCTTCGGAACCCACTTCCAGGCCACGCAATGCCTTTTGCACCGACTCCTGGAAGGTCCGGCCAATGGCCATAACCTCACCGACAGACTTCATCTGAGTGGTCAGGCGGGCGTCGGCCTGGGGGAATTTCTCGAAGGTAAACCGGGGAATCTTGGTAACCACGTAATCAATGGACGGCTCGAACGAGGCCGGGGTGACGCCGCCGGTGATCTCGTTCTGCAGCTCATCAAGGGTGTACCCCACGGCCAGCTTGGCTGCGACCTTAGCGATCGGGAAACCGGTGGCCTTGGACGCCAGCGCCGAGGAACGCGACACCCGGGGGTTCATTTCGATCACCACCATACGGCCGGTATCCGGATTGATACCGAACTGCACGTTGGAACCGCCGGTTTCCACACCAATCTCACGCAGCACCGCCAGCGAGGCGTTCCGCATGATCTGATATTCCTTGTCGGTGAGGGTCTGGGCGGGGGCCACCGTAATGGAATCACCGGTGTGCACGCCCATGGCGTCGAAGTTCTCGATGGCGCAGACGATGATGCAGTTGTCGTTCTTGTCCCGAACAACTTCCATCTCGTACTCTTTCCAGCCAATCAGGGATTCGTCGATCAGCAGCTCGTTGGTCGGGGACAGATCGAGACCGCGAGTACAGATCTCCTCGAACTCGTCCTTGTTGTAGGCAATACCACCGCCAGAACCACCCATGGTGAACGATGGACGGATAATGCACGGGAAACCGATGTCTTCGGAGATCTTCCAGGCTTCGTCCATGGAATGGGCGATGGCCGCGCGCGGGCACTCCAGACCGATTTTCTTCATGGCCTTGTCGAAGCGGTCGCGGTCTTCGGCCTTGTCGATGGTGTCAGCGTTAGCGCCGATCATTTCAACGCTATGCTTCTCCAACACGCCGTGCTTTTCCAGGTCCAGCGCACAGTTCAGTGCAGTCTGACCACCCATGGTGGGCAGCAGGGCGTCCGGCTTTTCCTTTTCGATGATCTTTTCGACCGTCTTCCAGGTGATCGGCTCGATGTAGGTGGCATCGGCCATGGCCGGGTCGGTCATGATGGTGGCCGGGTTGGAGTTCACCAGGATCACCCGGTAGCCCTCTTCGCGCAGCGCCTTACAGGCCTGGGCTCCGGAGTAGTCGAATTCGCACGCCTGCCCGATCACGATGGGGCCGGCGCCCAGGATCAGGATGCTTTTAATGTCGGTACGTTTTGGCATGTCTTGGTAAACCTGTCAGCAACTTTTGAATTCTTGCAGCGCGGTATTCAGCGCCGGTGAGCTATCGTTGATGGCCTTGCCCTCAGGCAGATCGCGCTTCCATCAGCTGGATAAACTCGTCAAACAGCGGAGCCACATCATGGGGCCCCGGGCTGGCTTCCGGGTGACCCTGGAAGCTGTAGGCCGGCTTATCGGTGCGGCGAATGCCCTGCAGAGTGCCGTCAAACAGCGATTTGTGAGTCGCTTCCACGTTGGCGGGCAGGGTTGTTTCATCCACAGCAAAGCCGTGGTTCTGACTGGTAATCATCACAGTGCCTTTGGCAATGTCCTGCACCGGATGGTTGGCACCGTGGTGGCCGTGGCCCATTTTCATGGTTTTTGCACCACTGGCCAGGGCCAGTAGCTGGTGGCCCAGGCAGATGCCGAATACCGGAATCTCGGTTTCCAGCACTTCCTGAATGGCCTTGATAGCATAGTCGCAGGGCTCGGGGTCGCCCGGGCCGTTGGACAGGAAGATGCCATCGGGGTTCATCGCCAGTACATCAGAGGCCGGGGTTTGCGCAGGCACGACGGTGATCTCGCAACCGCGGGCCGCGAGCATCCGCAGAATGTTGTATTTTACGCCGTAATCCCAGGCCACCACCTTGAACCTGTCTTCGGAGCGGTCACTGTAGCCGTTTACCAGATCCCACTCGGCCTGGTTCCACTGGTAGGCTTCGCTGCAGGTGACTTCTTTGGCCAGGTCCATGCCTTTGAGGCCGGGAAAGGCGTTAGCCAGTTCCAGTGCGCGTTCGGCAGTGGCGTTTTCACCAGCGACGATGGCCCCATGCTGGGAGCCCTTGTCCCGGAGGATGCGGGTCAGTCGGCGGGTGTCGATGTCCGCAATGCCAACAATGTTGTTGCTTCGCAGGTAGTCATCAAGGCTACCCTTGTTTCGCCAGCTGCTGGCGAGCAGGGGCAGATCCCGGATGATCAGGCCAGCGGCCTGGATGCGGTCGGATTCTACGTCTTCTTCGTTAACACCGGTGTTGCCAATGTGCGGATACGTCAGGGTAACGATCTGGCGGGAGTAGGACGGATCGGTCAGGATTTCCTGGTAGCCGGTCATGGCAGTGTTGAAAACTACCTCGCCGCTGGTTTCTCCGTCTGCGCCGATGGCGGTGCCGTAGAAGAGGCTTCCGTCTGCGAGTGCAAGGATTGCTGGTGTGCTCAAGGCTTGTATCCTCATCGAGTGGCGTAAGTTCGTCACGAACAGGAACGCAAGCGCATAATCTCAGGTTGCAAAAAAGCGAGACAAGGTAAAAACCCGGTCCCGCTTTTATAAACTTTTCAAAGGTACGCTTGGTGCAGTCAAATCGCCTTATTGTAAGCGATTTTGGCGTTTTTTGTCCACGCCGAATTGCTCTTGGCCTGACGCAAACTCCGGCCACGGAAGCAGGGCACCTTCCCGAAAACCGCTACAAGCACTTCCATGTGCGCTTCTCTCCGGCCATCCATGGCCTCCGAAATTTTCGGGAAGGTGC
The DNA here is from genome assembly GCF_053628895.1 of Marinobacter sp. MBR-105. Taxonomy (NCBI): domain Bacteria; kingdom Pseudomonadati; phylum Pseudomonadota; class Gammaproteobacteria; order Pseudomonadales; family Marinobacteraceae; genus Marinobacter; species Marinobacter sp. MBR-105. The sequence continues at coordinate 338,371 of NZ_JBRJHG010000002.1, forward strand.
CCTGCTCCCGCAGCCTCTGAGTATGTAGCTCAACCTCAACTTTTCAGGTTCAGAACATCCTGCATGTCGTAAAGACCTGCCGCCTTACCCTTCAGCCACAACGCCGCACGCATGGCGCCTTTAGCAAACGTCATCCGGCTGCTCGCCTTGTGGGTAATCTCAATGCGCTCGCCCTCGGTGGCGAACAGAACGGTGTGGTCACCCACCACATCACCGGCGCGGATGGTTTCGAAGCCGATTTCCTTGCGGGTGCGTTCGCCGGTGAAGCCTTCGCGGCCATAGACGGCACACTCCTTGAGGTCGCGGCCGAGGGCATCAGCCACCACTTCGCCCATGCGCAGGGCAGTACCTGAGGGAGCGTCTTTTTTGTGGCGGTGGTGTGCTTCGATGATTTCCACGTCGTAGTCATCACCCAACGTTGCAGCGGCGGTGCGCAGCAGGTTGAGGACGACGTTGACGCCCACGCTCATGTTCGGCGCAAAAACGACCGGAGTGTTTTCGGCGGCCAGGGCCAGCTGTTCTTTTTCGGCGTCGGTCATGCCGGTGGTGCCGATCACGAGCATTTTGCCGTTGGCGCTGCAAAACTTCGCGTTTTCCAGGGTCAAATCCGGGAAGGTGAAGTCCACCAGTACGTCGAAGTCGTCTTTGACGTCGTCCAGGCTGGCGGCCATTTTTACGCCGGTTTTGCCGATGCCGGTCATTTCACCGGCGTCGGCGCCAATCAGACTGCTGCCCGGCTCGACGATGGCAGCGCCGAGCTCAAGGCCTTCGGTACCGTCGACCGCTTCGATCAGCACTTTACCCATGCGCCCGGCGGCGCCGATGATCGCTACCCTCATCTGCTCTACCCTCAGAATTTCATTTCGTCGAAGAAGTTTTTCACACCCTCAAACCATGAGGTTTTCTTGGGGGCATGATGAGTTCCGTTGTTACCATCCAGGGTTTGCTGGAATTCTTCCAGCAGCTCCTTCTGGCGCTTGGTGAGATTCACCGGCGTTTCCACAATCACCCGGCACAACAAATCACCAGCCGGGCCACCGCGGACCGGGCTGACGCCTTTGTTACGCAGACGGAACAGTTTGCCAGTCTGGGTCTCAGGCGGAATCTTGAGCTTTACCCGACCATCCAGCGTTGGCACTTCCAGCTCGCCACCCAGGGTGGCGTCGACGATGCTGATGGGCACTTCGCAGTAAAGATTGCGACCGTCACGGGTGAAAATGGAATGCTCACGAACGGCGACCTGTACGTAAAGGTCTCCAGGAGGCCCTCCGTCTACACCCATCTCACCTTCGCCGGACAGGCGAATACGGTCGCCAGTATCAACACCTGGCGGCACCTTGACGGAGAGGGTTTTCTCCTGGCGCACCCGACCCTGGCCATGACAGCTCTTACACGGGTTCTTGATGATCTGGCCGGAGCCGCGACAGGTAGGACAGGCTTGCTGTACGGTGAAGAAGCCTTGCTGCATCCGTACCTGCCCCATGCCCTGACAGGTGCCGCAAGTTTCCGGGCGGGAGCCTTTTTCGGCGCCACTACCATCACAGGCTTCACATTCTTTATGGCCAGGGATGTTGATCTTGACGGTTTTGCCTTTAACGGCCTCTTCCAGATCCAGCTCCAGGGTGTAGCGCAGATCTGCACCGCGGGTGGTGCGGCCACGGCCTCCGCCACCAAAAATATCGCCGAACACATCACCAAAGATGTCAGAGAAGCTGGCGCCACCACCGCCAAAGCCGCCGCCGGCCTGACCGTCTACGCCGGCATGACCAAACTGGTCGTAGGCGGCGCGCTTACTGGAGTCCGCCAGGATTTCGTAGGCTTCGCTGGCCTCTTTGAATTTGGTCTCGGCATCCTTGTCATCCGGGTTACGGTCCGGGTGGTACTTCATGGCGAGCTTTCGATACGCCCGCTTAATTTCCTTTTCGTCCGCATCCCGGGAGATCCCGAGTACTTCGTAATAATCGCGCTTGGCCATGCTTCAAAACCCTGTTTTTATAACGAGGAAAACGCGAGCCCGGCCCGCGTTTCCCCAACTACTTGATGTACTTCGGAATTACTTCTTGTCGTCGTCTTTGACTTCCTCGAACTCGGCATCGACGGCGTCGTCAGCACTCTTTGCCTGACCTTCTTCCTGGCCACCGGCCTGCTGAGCCTGGTCGGCCTGATCCGCGTACATCTTCTGGGCCAGCTCAGAGGACACTTCGGTCAGCTTCTGAGTCTTGGCTTCGATCGCTTCCTTGTCAGAACCCTCGAGGGCCTCTTCCAGATCCTTGATGGCGGCCTCGATGGACTCCTTCTCGCTGTCGGAGACCTTGTCGCCGGCCTCACTCAGGGTCTTGCGCACGGCGTGTACCATGGCATCACCCTGGTTACGGGCCTGGACAAGCTCTTCGAACTTGCGGTCTTCCTCGGCGTTGGCCTCGGCGTCGCGCACCATCTTCTCGATTTCCTCATCGCTCAAGCCAGAAGAGGCCTTGATCACGATGGACTGCTCTTTACCGGTCGCCTTGTCTTTGGCAGACACGTTCAGGATACCGTTGGCATCAATATCGAAGGTTACTTCGATCTGCGGCACGCCGCGCGGTGCCGGCGGAATGTCGGTCAGATCGAAACGACCCAGAGACTTGTTCTGTGCCGCCTGCTTACGCTCACCCTGAACCACGTGAATGGTCACTGCAGTCTGGTTGTCATCCGCTGTAGAGAAGATCTGCGATTTCTTGGTCGGAATCGTGGTGTTCTTCTCGATCAGCGGAGTGGCCACGCCACCCATGGTTTCGATACCCAGGGTCAGCGGGGTTACGTCCAGCAGCAGTACGTCTTTCACGTCGCCAGACAGTACCGCGCCCTGAATCGCAGCACCCATGGCTACGGCCTCGTCCGGGTTCACGTCTTTACGCGGCTCTTTGCCGAAGAACTCTTTTACTTTCTCTTGCACCAGCGGCATACGGGTCTGACCACCGACCAGAATAACCTCGTCGATTTCACTAGCCTTCATGCCCGCATCCTGAAGAGCCACCTTACAGGGCTCCAGACTGCGCTGAACCAGGTCTTCTACCAGCGATTCCAGCTTGGCACGGGTCAGCTTCACGTTCATGTGCTTGGGACCAGACGCATCTGCAGTGATGTACGGCAGGTTTACGTCGGTCTGCTGGCTGCTGGACAGCTCGATCTTGGCCTTCTCCGCCGCTTCTTTCAGACGCTGCATGGCCAGAGAGTCGCCGCGAAGATCGATGCCGCTGTCTTTCTTGAACTGGTCGGCCAGGTATTCAATCACTTTCAGGTCGAAATCTTCACCGCCCAGGAAGGTGTCACCGTTGGTGGCCAGCACTTCGAACTGGTGCTCGCCGTCTACGTCCGCAATTTCGATGATGGACAGATCGAAAGTACCACCACCCAGGTCGTACACAGCAACAGTACGATCACCGCTCTTCTTGTCCAGGCCATAAGCAAGGGCCGCAGCAGTTGGCTCGTTGATGATCCGCTTCACTTCCAGACCAGCAATCTTGCCAGCATCTTTGGTCGCCTGGCGCTGGCTGTCATTGAAGTACGCAGGCACGGTGATAACCGCTTCGGTTACCTTTTCGCCCAGGTAGTCTTCTGCAGTCTTCTTCATTTTCTTCAGAACTTCTGCAGACACCTGCGGCGGCGCCATTTTCTGCCCCTTCACCTCAACCCAGGCGTCACCGTTGTCTGCCTTGGCGATTTTATAGGGCACCATCTTGATGTCTTTCTGAACCACGTCATCTTCAAAACGACGACCAATCAGTCGCTTGATGGCGTACAGAGTGTTGTGCGGGTTGGTCACCGCCTGACGCTTGGCTGACTGGCCAACCAGAGTCTCGTTGTCATCGGTGTAGGCGATGATGGACGGAGTGGTGCGATCACCCTCTGCGTTTTCAATTACCTTTACCTTGTCGCCATCCATGATGGCCACACAGGAGTTTGTGGTTCCCAGGTCGATACCAATAATCTTGCTCATCGAATCACTCCAAATCTTTCTGAATGCTGTTCCGGAGAAAGCCTACCCCGGCCTTTGCTGTTTAATCGCTATATTGGCGCTCTGCTCGACTTTTCAAGCCTGCTCGTCGATTTTTGGCGCATCTTCTGCCTTGGCCACTACGACCATCGCCGGACGAACCACCCGGCCATTAAGCAGATAACCTTTCTGCACAACCGCAACCACGCTGTTAGGCTCGGCATCCGGCGCCGGCACCATGGACATGGCTTCGTGCTGCTGCGGATCGAACGGCTCACCCACCGGGTTGAGCTGTTCAACGTTGAATTTCTTCAGGCTGTTCTTGAACAGCGTCAGGGTCATTTCCACACCTTCGCGAATGGACGCAACCAGCTCGCCTGCGTTTTCGTGACCCTCGGTGCTTTCGACCGCCTTCTCCAGACTGTCAGCCACCGGCAACAGCTCTTTCACAAACTTCTCGAGCGCAAACTTGTGAGCTTTTTCCACATCAATCTCGGCCCGGCGACGGACATTCTGCATCTCCGCCTGTGCCCGCAAGGCCTGCTCCTGGTACTCCTGCAATTTCTGCTGCAGCACATCCAGCTCGGAGCCCTGCTCCGGTGACTGCTCGGCATCCTGGTTACCTGCAGCCTGCCCTTCCGCCGCAGCTTCTGCTGCCTCGTTGCGTTCTTCTACCTGTTCGTTGCGCTTTTCGTCAGCACTCATGACAACTCCTGATAACGTTTTCACGGCCACGGAGGCCTGCAGAAATAACCACTCCCGCTTGTGCAGAAAGCAGGAAAGAATCGCTTTGCGAACCGATATGGGGCCCGCTTCCCGGGTTTCAACCGTCACCCACGCAATCTTTGATGTTTTCATCATTTCCTGTTTGCAAACCGGAAAAACACTGTATATATTCACAGCAACTGTATGAACGAACAGTGGTCAGAGTTATTACTTGCTCAAGAACGAGCGGAGGTTGCGGCATGCTCACACAACTCACGGTATCGAACTACGCCATTGCAGAAAGGGTTGAACTCCAGTTCAACCGCGGTATGACAGCCCTGACAGGGGAAACCGGCGCCGGCAAGTCGATTGTGCTTGATGCCCTTGGCCTGGCCATGGGAGGCCGGGCCGATGCCGGCGCTGTTCGCCATGGCGCCAAGCGTGCCGACATTACCGCCAGCTTCGATATATCCCGCATCCCCGAAGCCCGGTCCTGGCTGGACAGCCATGAGCTGGACGACAAGGACGATTGCATCCTGCGCCGGACCATCAGCAAGGACGGCCGCTCCAAGGCATTCATTAATGGCCAGCCCTGCCCGCTGTCACAATTGAAAGAACTGGGCGGCCTGCTGATGGATATCCACAGTCAGCACCAGCATCAATCCCTGCTGCGCAAGGAAACCCACCGAAAGCTGCTGGACGAGTTCGCCGGCGCGGAAAGCCTGGCCGACGAAACCCGATCTGCATGGAAAGCCTGGCACCAGACGCGTCAGAAACTACAGCAACGCCAGCACAATGCTGATGAGGCCGAGGCCCGTTTACAGCTGCTGCGCTATCAGGTGGAAGAGCTGGACAGGTTGGCGCTGGGCGAGGACGAACAGACAACCCTGGAAGCCGAACAGGCACAGCTCAGTCAGGCCGACGCCGTACTTCACAGCAGCCACCAGGCCGCCCTGCTATGCACTGAAGATGAGGTTTCGGCCGCAGACCTGGTGCGCCAGGCACTGCACCAACTGGAGCAACTGCCGGTTGATGTCCCGGCACTGACCGACACCATCCAGATGCTGAACGAAGCACAGATTCAGATTTCAGAAGCCGGCGACAACCTGCGCCGCTTCGTAGACGACTACGAAGCCGACCCGGTCCGACTGAACGAAGTGGAAGAACGGCTCAGCGCCATTTATCAGATGGCGCGCAAACACCGGATCACCCCGGAGGAGTTGCCGGAGTTGCATCAACGCCTGAGCCAGGAGCTGGCCGAACTGGATGGCGGTGAAGGCAGCCTGGAACAGCTTCAGGCCGAGCTGGAAAACCTGCGGGCACGGTTTGACGCCCTGGCCACCAAGCTGACAGAAACACGCCGGAATGCCGCCATCGAGCTCGACCAGCGAATCGCCCGGGAGTTGGCACAATTGAGCATGCCATCGGTGCAGTTTGTCAGCCACCTGAGCCGGAACAGTGATGATGAACCTGCCCCTCACGGCATGGAAGAGGTGGAATTCCTGGTGAGTGCCAACCCGGGCCAACCCGCCCGATCGTTGGCCAAGGTGGCTTCCGGCGGTGAACTTTCCCGCATAAGCCTGGCCATTCAGGTGGTTGTGGCACAAACCTCCACCACACCGACGCTGGTATTCGATGAGGTGGATGTCGGCATCGGTGGCGGCACTGCGGAGGTCGTAGGCCGCCTGTTGAGATCACTCGGCGAGAATGGCCAGGTACTGTGCGTCACGCACCTGCCGCAGGTGGCGGCCCAGTGCCATCAGCATTTGTTCGTCAGCAAATTTACCGAGAAAGACGCGACCTATTCACGCATCGAATCCCTGGATGACCAGGGGCGGATCAGCGAAGTCGCAAGGATGCTTGGCGGAGTGGACATGACAGAACAGACCATAGCCCATGCCCGGGAGATGTTTGTAAAGGGCCAGGCAACCCATCACTAATCCCCCTCTCGTTTCGGAGAGCTTCTGGGCCAGCCTTGTCGCTGGCCCTTTTTTTTACTTCTTATCGGACTTCAGTGGCTTCACGTAAAGGATCAGGCTGTGATCGACAATCTCATAGCCGTGCTCTGCCGCAATCTTCTGCTGGCGCTCCTCGATAACCTCATCGACGAACTCAACAACTTCGCCAGTCTGGGTGCAAACCATGTGGTCGTGATGATCATCACCGGCCATCTCGAACACCGCGTGACCGCCTTCGAAATTATGACGTAACACGAGGCCTGCAGCTTCGAACTGGGTCAGCACCCGGTAGACTGTCGCCAGGCCCACGTCATCGCCCTGGTCCAGCAGCTTTTTATAAACGTCTTCAGCACTCAGGTGGTGTTCTTCGGCATTCTCAAGGATATTGAAGATCTTGACCCTTGGCAGAGTAACCTTCAGACCGACTTTTCGTAATTCGGCGTTTTCAGATGACATGTTACCATTCGCTCTTTGGTGTGCCTAACGGCTTCCGGTATGATGAAGCCGCAGTACGACGGATGACCCGTTTCACACCTGCTCAACGCAGGCGAATTCAAGATAGAGGATTTCCCCCGGCGATGCAAAAGCTCCCCGCTATCGTTCTTATTAGCATTTTATCCTTGTCCGGCTGTGTTTTTCCGGGCGTTTACAAAATCAATGTCCAGCAGGGCAACATTGTCACCGATGAGGAGCTGACGGAACTGTCCGAAGGCATGCCCAGAAGTCAGGTTCACGCGCTGCTGGGAAGCCCGTTGATGCTGAACCCCGTCGACCCGTCCCGGGAATACTATGTTTACACCTTTCAGCGCCGGGGCAACGAGATCGAAGAACAGCGCATCATCGTTTACTACGAGAATGACCAGCTAAGCCACTACGAAGCCCAGCTCCTGGAAGAAACGCCAGCCTACTAGTGTCCCGTCTGGCTAATTCCTTAATCTACTGCTTGCCTCTGAGGACTCTGACCAAGGCGCCAGTCTGCAGATGTGGTGGTTCCACATCAAGGACTGGCAACACAGGGCTCAGAGTCCTCAGAGACAAGCCCTCCGGGAGCTTCTGAAAAACCGAAGAACGTCGTTCTGCTGGCTCGATTTGGAACCACCAAACCTTCACCAGCACGCCTAGCTCTTCGTTTTTTCAGAAGCTCAGTAGGTTAAGGAATTAGCCAGACGGGACACTAGCGCTTACGCTTTCTTTTTAGCCCGGTTCAGGCGAGCCTGCTTGGGATCAATCTTGAGTGGGCGGTATAGTTCCACCCGGTCGCCTTCTCTCAGAACATGCTCGGCCGGGTTCTTCACCACTTTGCCAAACACCCCCATATCGATAGCGTCCGGATCAATCTCCGGAAAGATCTCGGTAATCCTGGAGAGCTTCACGGCTTCAAGGGCTGTAGTGCCCGGAGGCACCACCACGGGCACAATCTGCTGCTTGTCCGGGCGGGCATAGGCCACTTCCACTTCCATCACACGATCCCTCCGCGATAAACCTCATCTGCGCGACGACAGAAAGCATCCACCATGGTATTGGCCGCCTGATTAAATACCGGGCCAAAAGTCATTCGTGAAAGCGAGCCTGAAAATTCGAACTCCAGGGTCAGGATTACTTTGCAGGCGTTATCGTCCAGAGCTCGAAAGTGCCAGCGCCCCGTAAGATTTCTGAGCGGGCCGTCCACGAGCTTCATTTCAATGGTCTCTGGCATCAGCAACTGGTTTCGTGTGGTCAGCCGGTGGCGAACGCCCCCTTTGGAAATATCCAGTGAAGCCATGATTTCAGCGTCGTTCTGTTCGTGGACCTCTGCCCCGGCACACCAGGGTAAGAACTCAGGGTAACGGGCAACGTCATTGACCAAGTGGAACATACGCTCCGCCGAGTGCATAACCAATGCGGTCTTGTCGATCTGATGTGCCATGTAAACCGGATTTCCTGCGTTTCAGACTTCGTTCCAGCCCTGCCGGGCCAGTCAGACACTATGATAAAGGATATCGCCCTCTTTGGGGGCATTTTCATCTGGTTCGGGCTGCCCGTTTTCCGCGGGCAGCACGGCCTCTTCGGGTGTCTTCGGAGGTACATCTTCCTCAACCGGACTGTCTTCAGGCGCCCTATTCTGCGCCTCAGCAGACGCTGTAGGTTGCTGGCACCAGATAGCCGCACTGCCGTTGTCACACAGGCTGCCGAGTGAGAAAAGCGTGTACTGTAGCCCGATCCAGGCCGCCACAACAGGAAGCACCAGGCGCATGACCCAGAACCAGATTCTCCGGAACACAACCGGCGCATTGCCCAGAATGGTTGCCGCGAAGCGCCGGGTGATACACCAGCCGGCAAATGTGGCAATGAGAATAGCCACCGCCGGTATCACAATGCCACCGGCGACCAGTTCCAGCCATCGAAATACAGTGGCACCGCCTATGCGGTAATCGGCCCACAGATTGAAGGAGAACAGGGAAGCCAGCCCGGCGAACCAGACTGCAAGCCCGACAATGACCGCAGACCAGCCCCGAGGCGCCCCGGTCCACTCCCGGAACCATCCCACCACCGGTTCGAGCAGAGACAAACCCGTCGCCCAGACAATCAGCACCACCAGCAGGAAAACCGACGCGATCACCACCTGACTGTAGGGCAAGCCTGATAGCGCGACCGGCAGGGAAACAAAAAGCAGGCTGAAACCCCGTTCACCCTCAAGGCTGCTACCGTCCGCTGCAACTGAAAACATCATCAATCCGGCCATGATGGCGACCAGGGTGTCCATCAACACCACAGCCAGTATTGAGCGTTTCAGGCGGGTATGGCTGGTGGAATAGGCGCCAAATATGGCCCACACCCCCATTCCGAGACCCAAGGTATAAAAAGCATGGAAGAACGCTGCCTTGATACTGGCCGCTGTTACCTGCTCCGGCCGCATCACCAGAACGTGATCTATCCCGGACTGCAAGCTCCCCCGCATTGCTGCCAGCCCGAACAGCACCAACATCAACAGCAGGGTGCAGGGTACGATCATGCGCATCGATCGCTCCAGGCCCTTGACCACCCCGCGGGCAGAAACCGCAACCACGAGAATCATGAAGAAAACATGCCAGGCCATAAACTGCCGATAGTGGCCCGGGTCCGACACCAACTCCGACAGAACAGCAGTTGCTGAGGCCGCCGAAGCACCCTCGAAACGGTCAGTTGCACCGAAAAAGATGTAAGCCAGAACAATACCGCCAAAAACAGCGGTAAAGGAGAGCACCACGAACGCCGCAAGAATGCTAAGCGGCCCCGCCAGTCGCCAGAACGGTGAGCAGCCAGCGTTTTTCACCATACCGTCCATGGCCAGCACAATCCCATGCCGGGCATGACGGCCAATCACAGCCTCCGTCACCATCAGCGGCAGGGTAACAATCAGCAGACAGGCCAGGTACAGCAAGATAAACAAGCCGCCGCCGTGGATACTGGCCAGATAGGGAAACTGCCACAGATTGGCCAGGCCGACCGTGGCACCCACAGAAGCCCAGAAAAAGGTGGATTTTCGGGTAAACGACCCTATTGACGTCTGGTACTTGCGCAGCATTACTTCCCCAGGCAGTGACGAGCGCATCATTGTAGCCGAAGCAAGCCAGCAGGAACGACACTAAACCCGAGCCAGACGGCGAATCCGTGACCCTTCTTGCACTCCTGCGCTACAATGCGCGCTTTGCTGGCGTACCGACAAGACCAGCATCGTCATTCTTCCGATCCCGGACAGGATTCATGAGCAAGAAGAAAGCAAACGCCCCAACCAGCAACACCATCGCCCTGAACAAGAAGGCGAAGCACGAATACCATATTGAGGAGCGCTTCGAGGCTGGCCTGGCCCTGCTTGGCTGGGAAGTGAAGTCGTTGCGTGCCGGTAAGGCACAACTGGTTGACGCCTATGTACTGCTGAAGGACGGCGAGGCCTGGCTGTTGGGCTCCCACATCACGCCTCTGAACACCGCCTCTACCCATGTGATTGCGGACCCGACCCGCACCCGCAAACTGCTGCTGCACGCCAAGGAAATCGCCAAGATTGTCGGCCAGGTGAATCAGGCGGGTTACACCTGCATTCCCCTCGCCCTGTACTGGAAAAAGAACAAGGTAAAATGTGAGATCGCCCTGGTGAAGGGTAAGAAGCTGTTCGACAAACGCGCTACCGAAAAAGAGCGTGACTGGAACCGCCAGAAACAGCGCATCATGCGCGAGGCCAACACCTGACACCAAAACTGTGCCGCATATGCACCCTCTTTGCTGATTTCAAAAAGCCTCCTATACTTTTAGGCCTTTCGTCAGTTGGCCCCGATGGCAGTACCAGGCGGCCCGGACTCCGGTACAGAGCATAGGGAGGGCTTATGTCAGCAAAACGGACGGCCATGACCTCGGTCGATCGCTCCTGGTTACGCATGGATACCCCGGAAAATCCCATGATGATTTCCGCGGTACTGGCCTTTGAACAACCCATTCCACTCAAGCGACTCAAGCGCACCCTGGAAGAACGTTTCCTGAAATTCCGGCGCTTTCGGCAACGCATCGTTGACAAAGGTGACAAGGTCTACTGGGAAGACGACCCCCTGTTCGATCTGGACAACCACCTGCACACCATCGCTCTGCCGGGAAACGCCGGCAAGCGAGAGCTTCAGGCCCTGGCCAGTGATTTCAACAGCACCGCTCTCGATTTCCGCCGGCCACTCTGGCAAATACACTACATCGACAACTATGAGAACGGCTGCGCCCTGTTAATCAGGATTCACCACTGTATTGCCGATGGCATTTCACTGGTGCGGGTACTGCTTTCCCTGACCGATCGCACTCCTGAACCCAAGCTCGAGCGCGTTGCACACCCAAAGCTAACCGCAAAACCCAACGGCACACCCGCCAGCCGGTTCCTGCACCGGATTGTGGACAGCACTCAGGCGGCCTGGGGACAAGCCAACCTGTTCGTTGATTCCATCCGCAAAGAGCCTGACTACCCGCTGAAGCTGGCCACCACTGCCGGCGGTATTGTTATGGACCTGGCCAAGCTGGGGCTCGCCCCCTTCGAGCCGAAAACCAGCCTGAAAAGCCCACTGCTGGGCCGCAAACAGGTGGCCTGGGCCGAACCTCTTGAACTGGAAACCGTGAAACAGTGCGCCAGGACACTGGGCGGGACCGTCAACGACGTTTTACTGTGTGCCGCCACCGGTGCACTGAGCCGGCATTTTACGGAGCACGGCCAGAGTATTCCGGACTGCGGCATTCGGGTTGCCGTTCCTTTCAACCTGAGGCCACTGGACCAGCCCATCGAAACCCTCGGCAATCAGTTTGGCCTGGTGCTGGTGTGCCTGCCTGTTGAGGTAACGGATCCGATCATGTGTTTCCGCCAGGTTCAGGAAAACATGAACCGGCTCAAACGGTCATATCAGGCCCAGGTAACCTATAGCCTGCTGGACCTGTTTGGCCGCGGCCCGGACATTCTCGAACGCCGGGCACTGGACCTGCTCAGCAACAAGGCCTCAGCAGTTCTGACCAACGTTCCCGGACCACGCCATGCGGTTTACCTGGCGGGCAGCAAACTGATTCAACCCATGTTCTGGGTCCCCCAGAGCGGCAACATCGGTATAGGCATGAGCATTTTCAGTTACGCCGGCACGGTACAGTTCGGCATAACCGTCGACAAAGGCATCAAAGCCGACCCGGGCGAGGTGATGAATTATTTCCGTGACAGCTTCGAGAACCTGCATCAGGCTGCACTCGCGAAAGCTGGCGCCGGCGGTTTCCGCCAGGCCTCCTAGGCTCACCAACGCCAGGCGTAGGTACAAATAGTAACGCCGTTACACAAAGAAGCCTTGAAGTCTGGCAATCCGGACACATATACTGAAGGAACAAGGGGACGACTTGGCTTCGACGCCGGTGACGAACCCTTGGGTGCATGCCGAGATGGCAGCGAATCTCGTAAATCCAAAGCTGCAACGTAATAGTCGCAAACGACGAAAACTACGCACTGGCGGCGTAAGCCGTTCCAGTCGTCCTGGCTGAGGCGCCTATAACTCAGTAGCAACATCCCAGGACGTCATCGCTTATAGGCTGCTCCGTTCACCAGAGCTCACTGGTGTTCGGCTAAGATTAAAGAGCTCGCCTCTTGCACCCTGACCTTCGGGTCGCTTGAGGTTAAATCAATAGAAGGACACTAAGCATGTAGACCTCAAGGCCTAGTGCTGGCGGACGCGGGTTCAATTCCCGCCGTCTCCACCACCTTGCAAGAGAAAAGCCCCTGATTTCAGGGGCTTTTTTCGTTTCTCTCCCACTAAAAAGAAAAGGGATGTCCACCAAAAGAAAAAGTGTGCTTCGAAAGCTGTGGGATTCAAACTGCTAGCCAGAGTCTATCTCAGCAATAACTATCCCGGTCGGCCCTTTATATGCGGGTGATTAATCCGTTTCAATTCGTTCTGCCTGGCCGGTTTGCTCCAGGGCCGCAGGTGATCTTATGGGTTCTACCAGAAGTGGTTGCCGGATTCGGGTTTTGAGTAAGTCCTGGAATGGGTCTGTGTTGGTCAGGTTTGGGTCCAGCCACATGTCGAAGTCTTCCCGATTGAGCATGAGCGGTATGCTTTTCGAGTGGATATGACTGAACCTGGGGTGTGGTGGCAGGGTGATGATAGTGAACGACGGTACCACTTCTTCCTGGAAGTCCCACAGCTCATACAGGCCGGCAAAGGCTATGGCGCTGTCGGCCGGGTGGATGTTGTAGCCCTGTTTGTGGCCTTTCTCGCCTGTCCATTCATGGAAGCCGCTGGCCGGTATGATGGCGCGCTGACTGTGAAACCGCTTCTTCCAGAGTGGGCTGGTGCCCAGGCTGCCCGATCGGGCGTTGAAGGTGCTGTACTTTGGCGAGGGGCGGTAACCGGTGCCGTCTGGTTTGCGCTCTATGAGCAGTGACCAGATGGCGTCCTGCAGGATGCGGCCCTGGAGGGTTTCGTAGACGATTTGGGCTTTGGCTCCGGGGGCGATGTTAACGCGGGGCTCTATCCGGAGCGGTATGCCGAGTTCGTCCAGGAGGCCTTGGACTATGGGGTCGTCGGATACGTTGAATCGGCCGCACATACCCCTCCCAAGTGTGTACGAAACCCACTGAACTACTTTTTCTTTTTGTATTTTACAGTCAGCTTATTATCGATAGGATGCTTGGCGATCTCATAATCTGGGTTGAAGGTAGCTACATTATGAGCAGCCATGCCAACCGCAGAGGCAACACCAAGCACGCCGGTAATGCCTCCAAAAAAGCTAGCGCCAGCTGCAGCTACCCGGCCATATGTGTAGATTCGACAACGCAGTCCCTGGGATTCAATCAATTGCTCGACTTTCGTAGCAGCTTCTGTCAGCCGACCACCGCAACCAGTGACCTCAAAACTCTCCTTTTTCTTGATCAGTTCGTTTGTGGCCGCGACCATAGAATCATCAAAGCTAACCCTTTCCATCACTCAATCCTGTAATTAGATGTGTAGCTAATTAGTACTTTATATCTAGGAATTGGGTCAACCGCGCTTTTGTGAAGGAATGAAACAGAAGTGTCAACAAGGTGTCGAACCGCCAAAGGTTGCGTATGGGCTTTAACAGCCTTAGATTTCAATAACCAACTGATTATTAAGGCTTTACGTCCTTCCCTCATTGCCTCAAATAGCTCTGCAGCCTCGTACAGGCCATATCCCGATAGGCTCGGCTTTTGGGGTCGTTGTCTTTTTGATACTGCGTTCTCCAAAAATTGCAGTTTTCACGGGCTCCGGCAATAGCGGCCTGTTTTTGCTGTGCCTGCTGCTCTCTCCACTTCCGGTCTGCAGCCAGTTGACGCTCCCTTTCTTTACGCGCCTGGATCTCCTGGGGCGTAGGTGGCGGTGGCGTTGTTATCTGAGGAAACTCGATTTTAGGGCCGCTGGACATTCTGCGCTCAAACTCATCACCAAGGGCGTCCATAAAGACGAAGAAGACGAGCCACCCGATGATGGTCACGATGACCCAGGAGACAATATTGGCAACCAGAACCGCAGAGAACATTTTAAACCAGGACATTTTTCACTCCTTTGAATCGGTACTGGAAAGACTACCCAAAGCTATCGTTAGCTAGCAACTGAGCTTCGACTTTCGTTCGCTAAAAACAGGGATCTTTTTTTGGCCCTTTTTTTAGGTCTATTTTTTGGTATACTTTTTTTGTGCCTACAAAACTTCGAGCAGCACGACCAACCAAGAAGCCGCAAAATCACTATGAAATACAAAGCGGCCAAAACCCAAACCTAGGGATAACGGCACAGGGGAATGTTTAATGAGAAGCCTATTTGCAAGGCTTGCGGCCACCATTTCGGAGCTGAAGGCTAATCCAAATGAGGTGCTCAACCAGGCTAATGGCGAACCGATTGTGATCCTGAGTCACAACAAGCCAAGAGCCTATATGGTGCCTGTCGAGACATTCGAACAGATGCAAGAGCAGCTTGAGGATTACCGGTTACTCCAGGAGGCTCGCAAGCGTATGGATGACGAATCAATACCGGTGAGCATCAATGAGCTACGAGCTGGAATTCAAGAAAAAAGCGCTCAAGGAGTGGAACAAGCTTAACCCTACTGTCCAGGCAGAGTTTCTGAACATTCTGGAACGCCGCCTGGAGAATCCGAGGATTCCGAAGCATCAACTTAAGGGATCTTCGGATTTCTACAAAATCAAACTGAGATCCCAGGGCTTTCGCCTGGTCTACCACGTAGACGATGGGAAAGTGGTTGTCACTGTGATCACAGTTGGCCGTAGAGATACCGTTTACAAGTCCTTCTAGGTGTCCACAAAGTGTCAACGTAACTGCGGTTTTGAGTGGTTATGTGTGGAACGCCATTTTTGTAAGTGACTGTTTTATGGGCTATTGTGGTTTTCTGTGGGCGTAAAAACAGGTGCGGCATCGGGTTCAATTCCCGCCGTCTCCACCAAATTTAGGTTTCTCCGGAATACCCCAGAACCCAAAACCTCCTCAAAAGCCCCGCCAGTCGGGGCTTTTCTCGTTTTAGCCGTCCAAATTATTCCAACGAGTTCCACTGGAATCCGCATATCGTTGTGGGTAAATTTGTGGGTAAAGATCGGGCCTACCCACACTGGCCCACTTCCATACCCACAATGAAAGCAGGCAGCTATGAGCAGAGCGGCCAACAAGCTAACCAACACCGCAATCAAGAACGCCACGACGGAGGGCAAGGCACAGCGCAAGCTTGCAGACGGTGGAGGGCTGACCCTGGTGGTGAAGCCAGAATCGAAAGTGTGGTGGCTCCGGTATCGTTACGACGGAAAGGAGAGAACCCTCACCCTCGGGGCATACCCACAAACCTCACTCAAGGAAGCCAGGGCCAAGCGCGACGAAGCAAAGCAACTGCTGGCTGAAGGGATCGACCCCGTTACCCACAGGGCTACCCACAAAACCAAGCGGGTAGAAGCCACCGCCAACACCTTCAAGGCCGTGGCAACCGAATGGCTGAAGGAAGTACACCAGAAAGCCGTGGTAGAGGAACACTACAACCGGAACGTTCGCCGCCTGGAGCAACACGCCTTCCCCAAGCTGGGCCGTCGCCCCATCAGTGAGATAGAGCCCTCTGACATCCTGGAGCCATTGCGTGATATTGCAAAAACGGGCCGGAGAGAAACAGCAAAACGGGTAAAAACCCTGATTGGCCAAGTATTCCGCTACACAGTCAGCACCGGCCGCGCGCAGCGAGATATGACCGCAGACATACGCGGCATCCTCCCCGCTTCAGAAACAAAACACCACGCCGCTGTAGTGAAGCCAGACGAAATAGCCGACCTTCTCAAGCGAATCGATACCTACTGGGGAACACCAACCGTTTGCATGGCGCTGGAGCTATCGCCCCTACTGTTCCTTAGGCCCGGCGAGCTTCGCACCATGAAGTGGGAGCAAATCGATTGGGATGATGCCACCTGGACAACCGAGCGCACCAAAAACGGAGAGCCATTGGTAGTGCCTCTCGCACGCCAGTCCATCGAGCTGCTGAGTCAGATCCAGGAAGTTAATGGCAAGTGGGAGTGGGTGTTTCCTGGCGGTCATAGCAAGACCAAGCCCATGAGCAACAACGCGATCAGAACGGCCCTGACCCGGCTGGAGCTGCACGGCATCATGTCTGCCCACGGATTCAGGGCCATGGCCCGAACCGTTCTTACCGAACGTCTGGGCTTCAGAGCATGAGGAACTGCCGAATCTGAAGTGTGAAGTAAAGCAGATCGAATTTCCCCGCTTCGACTCAGACGGTAATCACTCAGAACCATGGCGAGGTAACGCGATATTCCGCACGCTGTTTTCACTCACAGACGGCACACACGCCGGGTACGAGCGCATCCTAGATGAGAAAGTACAGCGGAGCCCCGACGACAAGCCCAACGACAAATACGTCACCAAAGGCTCAACAACAGCCGGAGCCGCCACACCGATAAGCTACCAGCCCCACGACCTGGCCTCGCTTAAAGGCGAGGTGATCGTTTGCGCTGGCCTGGCTGATGGATACCGATTGAATGAGGCAACCGGCCTGCCCGTAATCTGCGGAGTCGGTGAAGCGAACATCCCCGGCAACGTGGCGCTACTGCAAAATCACTATCCAGCATTGGTGCCAATAGCAGCCGTGGATAACGACAAAGCGGGAAAGTTGGATGGCGAAAAATCCGGCTGCACCTGGACCTGCCCGAAGTCTGCGAAAGACTGGAGTGATGTATACCAGCAATCAGGACGCGAGGCCGTGCTGGCGGAATATCAGGAAGGCATGACCGTGCCGGTAAAACCCGAACTGGAGACCCGAGAAGAAGCCGACGATGAACGCAAGGCTCAGTCCGATCTGATTGTTGAATTCGTCCTGGCCTCCAATGATCTATTCCACGATGAAAACGATGTAGCCTATGCGCAGAACATGGATTCTGGTGAAGTGTGGCCGCTGGCGGGAAAAGCCTTTCGTCACTGGCTGACCGCAGCTTTCTATGGGCAAACGAAAAAGGCAGTCCGGGATCAGTCCCTGCGTGAAGCAAGGATGACGCTGGAGGGTATAGCGATGCAGGATTGCCGCCCGGTTTATATTCGAGTCGCCAGCATTGAGGGCTGGCACTGGATCGACCTTGCTGAGCCCGGCAGGAATGATGCTATCTGCCTGATGCCCGGAAAATGGGCAATCTATAGCGCTCCGGTGATGTTTTCACGCTCCGAGAGTGCACAGGCGCTTCCGCGACCAATACCCGGCGGCAACATTGACCTGCTGTGGAGCATTGCCAACATCGTGCCGGATCAGCGGATCCTGGTGATTGCCTGGCTAGTAGAATGCCTGCGGACAGACACCCCCTTTCCAATCCTGGAAATGTTTGGCGAACAAGGCTGTGCGAAGTCTACCACCCAGACCGCGCTCCGCCGGCTGATTGACCCAAACGCCGCCGACCTGCGGGCAGTCCCGAAATCTGCCGAAGACCTTTATGTGACCGGCGGAACCAACCACGTGATCAGCATTGAGAACGTCAGTCACCTGCCTGCACCGATTCAGGATGCGCTGTGCGTGATAGCAACTGGCGGAGGGTTCGCCGAAGGGGCTTGGTGATGCCATGCGGCGGGCTGCGCCTGCACTCCGCCAGCTAGGTATTGAATGCCGGTGCCTTGGCAAGATCGGTTCAACGGTCAAATGGCGTATCGGTCAGAGAAAGTCTTTAGAACAAAGTCGTCAATGTCTTGAAATCGTGCATGGATCCGGAGATCAGCACGACTTTACGACTTCTACGACTTCAGATCAGTCAGTTTCTTTAAGTGAAAGCCAGAACTCCAACCGGTCTGCCGACGAACGGAGAGTGTTCTGATGAGCGCCCTTGCCTATCTGCACGAGCATGGCCTTCAAGCGGAGAGCCTGCCCGGTGATCGAATCGCAGTCTGGCCAGGAGAAGCCATCACCCCCGCCCTCGAACGCTGGATTGCCGAACATAAGCCAGAGATCGTTTCCGAGCTTCGCAAATCCGCAGCCCCGGCAGAAAAGAAAAACCAGAACCCTCACGCCATTTTGCTGAAAATGGCCGAGCAACTACAGGCCAGCCCCGCAATCCTGCGAGCCCTGCTGGACTCGGACGATATGCAAGACATAGCCGAAGGGGTAATCAGCCGGGCTCACCTGCTGGCGTACTTCCGCCAGATGTATACCCCTTAACCTTGCCTAACCCCACCAACTGACGTAAAACAACCCTATATCGAGTGGTTAGCAAGCAATACACCCCGGTATTGCCCGCAACGCTCCGGAACAATCAAAGGCACGAACCGACACAGCCTGTCGCTCCGTGCCTTTACGCTTTATCAGAGAACGAAAGCAGTAACTTCTCATAGGGAACAGCCGAGCAATGAACAACACGGAACAGCAATTCCTCAAAGCCCTGGACGACAAACTCTGGAAAGCCGCCGACAAGCTCCGCGCCAACCTGGATGCCGCCAACTACAAGCATGTGGTACTGGGCCTGATCTTCCTGAAGTACGTCTCCGATGCCTTCGAGGAGCGTCAGGAAGAATTGCTGGAACGGTTCAAGGATCAGAACGACGACATCTACTACCTGCCGCCGGAAGACTACGACGGCCACGAGGACTACCAGCAAGCCCTGCTGGAAGAACTGGAAATACTGGATTACTACCGCGAAGCCAACGTGTTCTGGGTACCCAAGCCCGCTCGCTGGAGCACCCTGAAAGAGAAAGCCGTGCTGCCCGTGGGCACTGTGCTCTGGCAGGACGATGCCGGTAACGATGTGAAGCTGCGCTCCGTGTCCTGGCTGATCGACAACGCCCTGGAAGAAATCGAGAAAAGTAACGCCAAGCTCAAGGGCATCCTCAACCGCATCAGCCAGTACCAGTTGGACAACGACAAGCTGCTGGGCCTGATCAACACCTTCTCCGACACCTCCTTCACCCGGCCGGTATTCGAGGGCGAGAAGCTGAGCCTGCACAGCAAAGACATTCTCGGCCATGTGTACGAATACTTCCTGGGCCAGTTCGCCCTTGCCGAAGGTAAGCAGGGCGGCCAGTATTACACCCCCAAGAGCATCGTCACCCTGATTGTCGAAATGCTGCAGCCCTACTCCGGCCGCGTATACGACCCGGCCATGGGCTCCGGCGGCTTCTTTGTCTCCAGCGACAAGTTCATCGAAGAACACGCCAGCGAACAGCACTACGACGCTGGCGAGCAGAAGAAGCACATCTCCGTGTACGGCCAGGAATCCAACCCCACCACCTGGCGCCTGGCCGCCATGAACATGGCCATCCGGGGCATCGACTTCAACTTCGGCAAGAAGAACGCCGACACCTTCCTGGACGACCAGCACCCGGACCTGCGCGCCGACTTCGTGATGGCCAACCCACCGTTCAACATCAAGGACTGGTGGAGCGAATCCCTGGCCGACGACGTGCGCTGGAAGTACGGCACCCCACCCAAAGGCAACGCCAACTTCGGCTGGATGCAGCACATGCTCCACCACCTGGCACCCACCGGCAGCATGGCCCTGCTGCTGGCCAACGGCTCCATGAGTTCCAACACCAACAACGAAGGCGAAATCCGCAAGCGCCTGGTGGAGGAAGACCTGGTGGAATGCATGGTCGCCCTGCCCGGCCAGCTGTTTACCAACACCCAGATCCCGGCCTGTATCTGGTTCCTGACCAAAGACAAAGCCAACGGCATGGTACGCAACGAGAAGAAGCGAGACCGCCGGGAAGAGTTCCTGTTCATCGACGCCCGCAACCTGGGCTTTATGCGGGATCGTGTGCTGCGGGACTTCACCAACGACGACGTCGCCAAGATCGCCGACACCTTCCATGCCTGGCAGCGTGGGGAAGGCTACGAGGATGTCGCCGGTTTCTGCAAATCCGCCAGCCTGGATGAGATCAAGAAGCATGACTTTGTGCTGACGCCGGGGCGCTATGTGGGGGCTCAGGAGCAGGAAGACGATGGCGAGCCCTTTGCCGAGAAGATGGCGCGGTTGACTGGGCAGTTGCGGGAGCAGTTTGCTGAGAGTGATCGGCTGGAGGCTGAGATCAAGCGGAATCTCGGAGGGCTCGGGTATGAACTCTGAGCGTCCTCTGCAAATGAGGTCATCGCTATGAGTCGCTACGACATTACCGGCAGCGAGGGCGAGTACGAGCCGGGCTCCGACAACAAAGTGTTGCGTAATCTCCCAGGAATTACCGACCCGGAAGAAATGAACATAGTAGAGACAGACCTGCTTGAAGACCTCTACCTGCAGGTATTCGACAACTTCCCGGAAGAGCTCACCTTCGAAACGCTCTGCCAGTGGCATCGTGCCTGGCTGGGTAATGTGTATAGCTGGGCAGGCCAGAGTCGTACCGTTGATATGTCCAAGCCTAACATTCGGTTTGCATCACCAGTACAGATTCCAAAGCTGGCTGAGAAATTCGAAGCGCGATATCTGCCGCGCTTTGCTGAGCTACCCGAAATGACTGACGAAGAGCTGGTCGCTTTCCTCGCCGAAGTGCATGTGGAGTTCATCCTGATTCACCCTTTTCGGGAGGGCAACGGGCGGATATCGCGGTTACTACTGGATGTAATGGCCGCGAAAGCGGGTGCCGAGCCGCTCGACTACAGCCTTTGGGATGAACACAAGGACTTCTACTTTAAAGCCATTCAGGCGGGGCGGGACGGTGATTATCAACACGTTGAACGCCTGATCCGGGACGTTCTGGGGGCGCAGCAGTGAGCCGGACTATCGTGAATCAGGAAGCCAACGCTAACTTTCTTGTGCGGCGCGAGCGAGACTTCAGACGCTTCTCAATGACCTCGGTTCTCTCACCGGTCTCGATGGCGCTTGAGCTGGCGACGGCTCGCAAGATGCTGGCGCGGGACACCGATACCTTACCTGAACTTTTTTTACGGACCATGGGACGACTCCGGAACGAAATGACTAGAGAAATTATAACACTTAGCAGGCACACAGTCCCGTCAGTATTCGGGAGGGCGTTTACCTGGCAATTGGACACGAAGGCCACCTTATCCAGTAAGTCAGCAATGATATCTAGTAAGCTGACTCCATTATCTAGTAACCAGGCTATGACGAGGCGGCAGGGTCTATTTTCAAATAACTGGAGCTTGGAGACTGAGATCAAGCGGAATCTTGGGGGGCTGGGGTATGAGCTCTGATTGGCCAAGAGTCCGACTGGGTGATCATATTGATTCTTGCTTGGGCAAGATGTTGGACAAGAAAAAGAATAAGGGGATACAGCAGCCCTATCTTGGGAACAGCAATGTCCGCTGGGGAGAGTTCGACCTTTCCGACCTGGCTCAGATGAAGTTTGAGGAAAGTGAACACGAAAGATACGGCATTACTCATGGTGATTTGATCGTCTGCGAAGGAGGAGAGCCAGGACGATGTGCTATCTGGAAAGCAGAGCTCCCGGATATGAAAATCCAGAAGGCCTTACACCGTATCAGAACAAAATCTTCGCTAAATAATAGATATCTCTATTACTGGTTTTACCATGCAGGAAAACATGGCCTGCTTGAGCCGTACTTCACTGGTACCACGATCAAGCACCTGACCGGAAGGGCTCTTAACAATCTTGAAATCCCTTTGCCCCCTCTATCCCACCAAGAGTTTATGGCTGAAGTTCTGGGGAGTCTGGATGACAAGATCCAACTCAACCACCAAACCAACCAAACCCTCGAACAAATGGCCCAGGCCATCTTCAAAAGCTGGTTTGTCGATTTCGAGCCGGTCAAAGCCAAGATCGCCGCACTGGAAGCCGGCGGCAGCGAGGAAGACGCCCTGCTCGCCGCCATGCAGGCCATTTCCGGCAAAGACGAAACAGAGCTAACCCGCCTCCAGGCCGAACAGCCCGAGCAATACGCCGAGCTCCGCGCCACCGCCGAGCTGTTTCCGTCGGCGATGCAGGATAGTGAGTTGGGGGAGATTCCGGAGGGGTGGTACGTAACCCAAATAGGCGATGAGGTTACCGTCGTCGGTGGTGGCACTCCATCCACCAAAAACCCAGACTTCTGGGAAAACGGTGAGATCAACTGGACTTCCCCGAAAGACCTATCAAACCTCGCAGACAAGGTTCTCGTCGAAACTGAGCGCAAAGTAACTGAAGCAGGTCTTGCGAAGATTAGTTCTGGTCTATTACCAGTCGATACCGTGCTGATGTCATCGCGGGCGCCCGTTGGCTATCTGGCACTGGCCAAGATTCCAGTAGCAGTAAACCAAGGCTATATTGCGATGAAATGCGAAAAGGCATTGAGCCCCGAGTTCGTCATTCAGTGGTGCGCAGCTCACATGGACGAAATCAAAAGCCGGGCCAGCGGGACCACCTTCGCAGAGATTAGTAAAAAGAACTTCAAAATCATCCCGGTCGTGATGCCGACAGAATCACTGATCTCGATTTACTCGAAACAAGCATCATCGCTCTACGAAGCCATTGAGAATAACGTCCGGGAGTCGGACACCCTCGCAAAACTGCGGGATTCCTTGCTGCCCAAACTCCTCTCTGGCGAACTCTCCGTATCCGACGTAGAGAGCCATATTGCGGACGAGGCGGAGCCAGCCAATGTTTAAGATCAACCCCACCGCCAACCGCATCAACCCCCTGGAAGTAAAACGCTTCACTGACCTCGGCTTCACCGAGCGCAAGCACCTGCAGGAATGGCTGGAAAACTACCCACAGGCACTAGCCCAGGGCGACGGCGAAGAACTGCTGATTATCCAGAAGGAATTCGACGGTTTAGACGACACCCGCGAACGGCTGGATCTGTTGGCTATCGACAAAGACGGCAACCTGGTCATCATCGAAAACAAACTCGATGACAGCGGTCGAGATGTGGTGTGGCAGGCCCTCAAGTACGCCAGCTACTGCGCCAACCTGAAAAAGCAGCAGGTGGTAGAGATCTTCCAGCGCTACCTGAACCAGAAAGCCCAGAACGAGGGCTCCGAGCCGGCGGATGCCGAAAGCGTGTTGCTGGAGTTCCTGCAGGCCGATGATCTGCAATCCGTGCAGCTCAATACCCTGAAAAGCCAGCGCCTGATCCTGGTGGCCGCCCACTACCGTAAGGAAGTCACCAATACGGTGCTTTGGCTGAGCCAGTTCGGCGTGAACTGCCAGTGTTTCAAGGTCACGCCCTACCAGGCCGGTGCCGAGCTGTTCCTGAACGTGGAGCAGATTATCCCCACGCCGGAAGCCTCGGACTTTATGATTGGCATGATGGCCAAGGAGGCCGAGGAAAAAAGCGCCAGTAATGAACAGAGGCAAAGTCACCGGCTGCGGCTGGCGTTCTGGGAGCAGGCGCTGGAGGCGTTCAGTCAAAGCAGCTGTAGCCTATACAACAACATCAGCCCGGGTAAGGATCACTGGCTGGCGGCTGGTTCGGGCATTTCCGGCATGACGTTCAACGTGATTTTTGGCAAGAGCGAAGTCCGCGTAGAGTTTTCTATGGCGAGGGCACAGCCAGAGGCAAACCAATTCGTGTTTGACCGCCTGGCTGCTCAGAAAGAAAAGATTGAGGCCGAGTTTGGCCATGCGCTGGTCTGGTCGCCGCTCCCCGGCCGCAAAGCCTGTCGTGTTCAGTTTGGCAAGCCGGTAGATGGGTACGACAAGGCCAACTGGCCCGAGATGATTCAATGGCTGGTAGAGCACATGAGTCGGCTGGAAAGATCGCTGGGCGGGCCGCTGGACAAAGTTCGGCAGGAGCTCAGAACCACAAACTTCAGTAAAGAGCCAGGCGCAGGGCACGATGCATAAGCTGTTGGCTATACTGACCGGTTTGCAAACAACGACAAGGAACTGTCATGACTGAACAACAGGTACGAATCTTCACTTCAACCGACGGCCAGGCGCAGCTGGAAGTGGCACTGGAGCAGGAAACCGTCTGGCTCAGCCAAGTCCAGATGGCGGAGCTGTTTGGCAAAGACGTGCGCACCGTCAACGAGCACGTGGGCAATGTGTTCCAGGAGGGGGAACTAGAGAAAGAACCAACTATCCGGAAATTCCGGATAGTTCGCCAGGAGGGCAAGCGCCAGGTTCAGCGGGACATTGATCACTACAATCTGGACATGATCATCTCTGTCGGCTACCGAGTGAAATCCCAGCGTGGCGTACAATTCCGTAAATGGGCCACCCAGGTTCTCAAAGACCACCTCGTTGAGGGCTACACCCTCAACCAGCGCCGCTTGGCCGAGCGCGGCATCGAGTTCGAGCAGGCCGTTGATCTGCTCAGCCGCACCCTCACCAATCAAGGCCTGGTATCCAACGAAGGCGAAGCCGTCGCCCGGGTGATCAGCGATTACGCCCGCTCATGGAGCCTGCTGCAGGGCTACGACGAGCAACAGCTGGCCGAGGTCGGCATCAAGCAGCCGGATATGCAGCCGCTGGAGCTGGACGAGGCACTGAAAGCCATTGGAGAACTCAAGCAAACGCTCATGGCCAAGGGCGAGGCCACCGAGCTGTTCGGCCAGTTACGGGGTAACGGCCTGGCTTCTGCGTTGGCCACTATCGAGCAGGGCTTTGGGGATGAACTCTTTTATCCGAACGTGGCTACCCGTGCCGCTCACCTGCTCTACTTCGTGATCAAGAACCACCCGCTGGCCGATGGCAACAAGCGCTGTGGCTCGTTTCTGTTTTTGTGGTACCTGCGCCGCAACGCCGCTTTGCTGGCGCGGCCGGTAGAACAACTGATTAATGACAACACCCTGGTGGCCTTGGCCCTGCTGGTGGCGGAAAGCCTGCCGGATCAGAAAACCCTGATGATCCGGCTGATTGAGCATTTCCTGCTGCTGAAGGAGCCCATTGGGGAATAAGGATTGTTTTATGACGGAAGATCAGCTGGAACAACAATGCCTGGAATGGTTCGCCGAAGGCGGCTGGGAAATCGCCCACGGGCCTGACCTGGCACCGGAGGGCGAAGCCCCGGAACGGGCTGATTACCGGCAGGTATTGTTGCTGGCGGATCTTGAGGCGGCTATTCACCGCATCAACCCTCACCTGCCCCAGAGCGCCGTTGAACAGGCTGTGGCGGTCGTCCGCAAACCCGAAAGCCTGGACGTGGTGATCAGCAACCGGGCCTTTCACCGCCTGTTGCTGGACGGTGTGCCGGTGGAGTACAAGCTGCCCAGAGCGAACGATAAAGAGCACGATAAGGTAGTTCACGACCAGGCCTTTCTGGTGGATTTTAGCGACCTGACCGCCAACCGCTTCCGGGCCATCAACCAGTTCACTCTCGAAGGCTCCAAACAGCTCCGCCGGCCGGACGTGGTCTGTTTTATCAACGGCCTGCCCCTGGCGGTACTGGAGCTGAAAAGCCCCGGCGCCGAGAACGTGAACATCTGGGATGCCTACAACCAGATCCAGACTTACAAAGACGAATGCTCCGATCTGTTTGCCTACAACGAAGCGGCCATCATCAGCGACGGCTATCTGGCCCGTGTGGGTTCCCTAACCGCCAGCCAGGAACGCTACATGCCCTGGCGCACCATCAAGCATGAGGACGACAAGCCCCTGCTGGAGTGGCAGCTGGAAACCATGGTGCGAGGCTTCTTCGACCGGGAGCTGTTTCTGGATTACATCCGCTACTTCGTGATCTTCGAGACGGACTCCGACAAGCTGATCAAGAAGATTGCCGGCTACCACCAGTTCCACGCGGTGCGTGAGGCGGTTCGTGCAACTGTGATTGCCGCTCGGGATATGAGCGGCGATGGTATCCGCGAGAAGCGCGCCACCTACGGCGACGAGGTTCTGCCCGGCAGCAAGAAAGCCGGCGTGGTGTGGCACACCCAGGGCTCGGGCAAGAGTATTTCCATGTGCTGTTACGCCGGCAAGCTGCTGCAACAGCCGGAGATGAACAACCCCACGCTGATTGTCGTCACCGACCGCAACGATCTGGACGGCCAGCTTTTCGCGACCTTCAGCGCGGCCCGGGAATTGTTGAAACAGGAACCGGTGCAGGCCGACGACCGGGATACGCTACGGCGCCTGCTGTCTGAGCGGGAATCCGGCGGCATTATCTTCACCACGGTACAGAAGTTCGCCCTGCTGAACGATGAATCTGGCCACCCGGTTCTGAACGACCGCCACAACATCGTGGTGATCTCAGACGAAGCCCACCGCAGTCAGTACGGCCTGAAAGCCACCCTCAAGAAAGACGGCACCTACAAGTTTGGCTACGCCCGCCACATGCGCGATGCCCTGCCTAATGCCTCGTTCATCGGCTTTACCGGCACCCCCATCGAGAGCGAAGACAAAGACACCCGGGCCGTGTTCGGCGATTACGTGTCCATCTACGACATCCAGGATGCCGTGGACGACGGCGCGACCGTGCCCATCTTCTACGAATCCCGCCTGGCCAAGCTGGACATCAACCGCGAGCAGATCGAGGAACTGTCTGACCAGGTGGAGGAAGTGGTTGAGGACGACGAAGACGTTGGCAGCCGCGAAAAAACCAAGGGCGAGTGGAGCCGGCTGGAGAAGCTGGTGGGTGCCGGCCCGCGCCTGAAGCAGGTGGCGGAAGACCTGGTAAATCACTTTGAAACCCGCTCCAGCACCATCGATGGCAAGGCCATGATTGTGGCCATGAGCCGGGAGATCGCGGTGCACCTGTATAACGAGATTATCGCCCTGCGCCCGGAGTGGCACGACGACGATCCAGAGAAAGGCGCTATCAAGATTGTGATGACCGGCTCCGCCTCTGACCGGGCCTTGCTGCAGCCGCACATCCACAACAAACAGACCAAGAAGCGCTTTGAGAAACGCTTCAAGGACATCAACGACCCGCTCAGACTGGTGATCGTTCGGGATATGTGGCTGACCGGTTTCGACGCGCCTTGCTGTCACACCATGTATGTGGACAAGCCCATGAAGGGCCACAACCTGATGCAGGCCATTGCCCGGGTAAACCGCGTGTTCAAGGACAAACCCGGCGGGCTGGTGGTGGACTACATCGGCATCGCCAACGAGCTCAAGCAGGCCCTGAAAACCTACACCGACGCCAAGGGCAAGGGCTCCCCCACCCACAGCGCCGAAGAAGCCTACGCCATCCTGCTGGAGAAGCTGGACATCATCCACGGCATGTTTGCGCCCGGCCCCAAAGGTAAGGGATTCAGCTACAGCGGATTCGAGACCGAGCCCCACAAGTATCTGGTGCCCACCGCCAACTACGTGCTCAGCCTGGAAGACGGCAAGAAGCGCTTCCTGGATACCGTGCTGGCCATGAACAAGGCCTTCTCCTTGTGCGCCACCCTGGACGAAGCCCAGGCACTGCAGAAGGAGGTAGCGTTCCTGTCTCAGGTGAAGACGGCCATTACCAAGTTCACCAGTGTGGACAAAAAGCTGACCGAGGAAGAGAAGAACACCGCCCTGAAGCAGATCCTGGACAACGCGCTGGTGGCCGAAGGGGTTACCGATGTCTTCGCCCTGTGCGGCCTGGACAAGCCCAACATCGGCCTGCTCTCTGACGAGTTCCTGGAAGACGTTCGGCAAATGCCCTACAAGAACTTCGCCGTGGAACTGCTGGAAAAGCTGCTCAAAGACGACATCAAGGCCAAGACCCGCAACAACGTAGTACAGGAGAAGAAGTACGCCGACCGCCTGCAGGAGACGCTGCGCAAGTACAACAACCGGGGCATCGAGACAGCCCAGGTGATCGAAGAGCTGATCGCCATGGCCAAGCAGTTCCAGGCTGAAATGGAGCGGGATGCCGCCCTCGGTCTGAACCCGGACGAAGTGGCCTTCTACGACGCCCTGGCCAGCAATGAAAGCGCCGTGCGGGAGCTGGGCGACGAGATCCTGAAGAAGATCGCCGTGGAGATCACCGACAAGCTGCGCAAATCCACCACCGTGGACTGGCAGGTACGGGAGAGCGTGCGGGCCAAGCTTAGGATTCTGGTGCGGCGGACGTTGCAGCGGTACAAGTACCCGCCAGACAAGGCGCCAGCGGCGATTGAGTTGATTATGGAGCAGGCGGAAGCCTTATCTAACCACTGGACAAGGTGAGTAATGAATTACTATACCGAGGGATTCGAACGTAAGGTGAAACGCGGAATCGAGATCACTGCCGTCCCCTAGATCTGCCCGGCAGGGTTCTGGACGATTGGGTACGGCCACCTCTGCGACGCCGCATGAACCAGAGATTCAACTGAATCAAATCCCGGGCTGCAACTCCACCTGCACCTCTCGCGATTTGCCGGCCCGTTCCACGGACAAGACCACCACATCGCCGACCTTCCTGTCGTCGAGCCAGGCGAGCAGGTTGGCCACATCGTCGATCGCCGTGCCGTCGATGCGAACGATGCGGTCGCCGGGCACGATGCCTTGCGGGGTAATCTCGACCCCAGCGAGCCCGGCTTTGTGTGCTGCAGAGCCGGGGGTGACACGCAGCACGAACACGCCCTTGTTTCCGGTCAGTGCAAGCAGGCGCTGATTGAGCTGTTCGTCCACCTCGATGCCAAGCGCCGGGCGGATGTACTTGCCGGACTTGATGAGTTGCGGCACTACCCGCATGACGGTGTCCACCGGCACTGCAAAACCGATCCCGGCCGAGGCGCCGGAGGGGCTGTAGATCGCCGTGTTGATGCCGATAAGCCGCCCGGCCGAATCGAGCAGGGGGCCGCCCGAGTTGCCGGGGTTAATGGCGGCGTCGGTCTGGATCAGGTGATCAATAGCCGGGCCGCCCGCTTCTCCCGGTAACGAGCGGTCGAGCGCGGAGACGATGCCGGTGGTGAGCGTCCAGTCCAGGCCAAAGGGGTTGCCGATAGCAAACACTTTCTGTCCCACCTTGAGGTCGGCGCTGGTGCCGACCGGCACTGCAGGCGGGCGTTTGAAGCCGACGCCGATCTTGAGTACGGCGATGTCGTGTGCTGGGCTAGCCCCCACCAGTGCGGCCCGGTAGTCGCGGCCATCGGCGAGTTTGACGGTGGCTTCGGACGCGCCCTGGATAACATGGAAGTTGGTGACGACGTGGCCGGCGTCGTCCCAGATGAAGCCCGATCCCGTGCCACGGGGCACGGAGAAGACATTGCGCGTCCAGACGTCGCGCACCAGCTGCGCGGTGGTGATGTAGACCACCGAGGCGCGTGATTTCTCGAACAGTTCGATGGTGGCCTGTTCGTCTGCGGCCAGATCGCCACGCGGCGTGACGGTGCGCTCAGCGGCTTCGCGCGGGCTGAACCAGGCTTCGATGGCGGGCAGGAACTGCCAGAACAGCATGAGTGCGGCAACGCACGTAGTGATGAAGAGCCACCGCCGGACGAATTGATCCGGAGCTGGGCGTTGTGGGTAAGGATCGGGGTAAGCCATGACGGGGGTTCCTTTCGAGTGATTTAGCGCCAAAGGCCGCTCAGGCCCCGG